>CAZEDU010000087.1:6787-11186 GCA_964511185.1 uncultured Myxococcaceae bacterium
CGAAGAGCGTCTCGGTGGGGCTCGGGGCCGGGCCTGGGCCCACCTCGCCGGCGGCCGCTTGCGCGAGCGCCGCCGGGCCGAGCAGAACCGCCAGCGCGGCGATGATGACTGGAATGCATGCGCGGTCGAAGGTTCGCGTCACGGTGATCAGCTGCCTCCCACCGGCCCACAAAGCAGCTTTGAGACCAACCCGCAGGGACGCACTTCTTGCCGCGCCGTACCGCCCAAACAGACCTCGACGCACGAAATGCAGCGCTGCCTCGCCGCGGCGGGGACGGCGCGTTCGACCCGACCCTCAAGATTGAGAAGGATCTGCCGCGGCTATTCTCAAAATTGAGAGCGGCGGCCCGGCCGTTGCAGTCGAGCCCTGGCGATGTACGCCCAAGACCAGTGGAAGCGTTTCGTCGGCGACCGGCTGTGGGTGAGCTGGTTCCGCGTCGCGGGCTGGGGCACGGCGATGCTCGTCGTGCTCTTCCTCTCTTATGAGTGGCTGGAGCGGGCCTACCTTCGCCACGTCCTGACGGTCGAGGAGCTGTTCCAGCTCCACATCGTCCGCGGTGTGGCCTCGTCGGTGCTGGTCGCCTCGTGGGCGTTCGCCGCCACGTGGCTCGCGAACAAGCGCTACGAGAACGCCTATGTCCGCGCCTACCGCACGCTCGAGTGGGAGTACCACGAGCGGGCGCGCGAGCTCGAGCGCGCCAACCTGTTCACCGATCGGCTGTTCCACGCGCTGCGCGACCGCCTCTACGTCATCGACACGTCCGGCCGGCTCGTGCGCACCAACCGGGTCGGCGCCGAGGCGTGCAGCCAGGGCGCCGTCGGAGGGCTCACCCACGGCGCCTGCACCTGGCACCCCGAGGAGTGCCCCGCCGCCAGGGCGCTCAAGACGGGCAAGCCGGTGGTGGGCGTCGTCCGCAACGACCCGCTCACGCACCGCGTGTTTCAGATCGACGCGTACCCCATCTCCGGCGCCGGCGGCGGCGCGGCCGACGTCGTCATCGAGGTCGAGCGCGACATCACCGAGGCCAAGCGCCTCGAGGCCCGCCTGCGCGCGGCCGACAAGCTCGCCGCGGTGGGCGTGCTCACCGCGGGCATCGCCCACGACATCGGCAACCCCTTGGCCTCGATGTCCAGCGAGCTCGAGCTGCTCGAGAACGAGGACGACGTCGCCAAGGTGCGGAGCTCCCTCGCGGTGGTTCGGCGCCACGTCTCACGCATCACCCGCACGTTGGGAGAGATGCGCGAGTTCGTCGGACGAAGGGTGAGCGAGCCGCGCTTGGTCCCCTTGAGCGTGGCGATCGACGACGCGCTGCGCATGGTGCGCCACGACCCACGCGCCCGGCGCGTCGAGGTCGAGCTCGAGATGCCGCAGGCCCCCCTCGAGGTGAGCATCGTCGAGGACCGGCTGGTGATGGTGTTCGTCAACTTGCTCATCAACGCGCTCGACGCGATGCCCGACGGGGGCCGGCTCACCATCACCGCGCGCGCCGCGGGCGCCCTCGCCGAGGCCTCGGTGCGCGACACCGGCCGAGGCATCCCCAAGGAGCACCTGCAGCGCATCTTCGAGCCGCTCTTCACCACCAAGCCCAACGGCATGGGGCTGGGGCTGCCGATGAGCCGCGACGCGCTGCGCGAGTTCGGCGGCGAGCTGTCGGTCGGCTCGACCTCGGCGCGGGGCACCACCTTCACCCTTCGCTTGCCGCTCGCCCACGCCGCCCGCGCCCCCACCGAGGAGGCCACCGCCCATGCCTAACCGAATCCTCATCGTCGAAGACGAAGACACCCTGCGCGTCAACCTCGCGCGCTACCTGACGGGGCTGGGCTACCAGGTCGAGGCGGCCCAGAACGCCGACGACGCCGCGGTGCTCACCCAGCGCGCCGAGTTCGACGTCGCGCTGGTCGACATTCGCCTGCCCGGCAAAGACGGCGTCACCTTGGCCAAGGAGCTGGTCGAGCAGGGGCTGTCGGTCTTTTTGATGACCGCCTACGGCACGGTGGAGTCGGTCATCGAGGCGCTGCGCTTCGGCGTGCAGGACTATTTGCTCAAGCCGCTGGTGCTCAAAGAGGTCGCCGCGCGCATCGCGCACCTTCTCGAGTTTCGCCAGCTCCAGGCCGAGAACGCGCGGCTTCGGCGCGCGCTCTCCATCGACCTGTCGCGCGGCGAGGTCGTCTACCGCAGCCGACAGATGGAGGAAGTGTTGGCCTTCGTTCGCCAGGTGGCCCAGGCGAACAGCACCGTGCTCATCGACGGCGAGAGCGGCACGGGCAAGGAAGTCATCGCCCGCGCGCTGCACTCCGCCTCTCCCCGCCGCGAAGGTCCGTTCCTCGCCATCAACATGACCGCGATGCCCGAGTCGCTCGCCGAGAGCCTGCTGTTCGGGCACGAGAAGGGCGCCTTCACCGGGGCCGACAGCGCGCAAGAGGGGCTGTTCCGCGCCGCCACCGGCGGCACCCTGTTGCTCGACGAGATCGGCGACCTGTCGCTCGGCATGCAGGCCAAGCTCTTGCGCGCGCTCGAGGCCAAAGAGGTCATCCCGGTCGGCGGGAGCCGCCCGGTGCGCGTCGACTGCCGCATCATCGCCGCCACCAACGTCGAGCTGCACAAGGCGGTGCAGGAGCGGCGCTTCCGGTCGGACCTCTTCTACCGCCTGTCCGCCATTCGGGTGCACCTGCCGCCGCTGCGCGAGCGACCCGAGGACATCGCGGCGCTGGCCAACCACTTCCTGCAGTGGCAGGCCCGGGAGCAGAAGAAGCCGGTGACGGGCATCGAGCCGGCGGCGATGCAGAAGCTGATGAGCTACCCCTGGCCGGGCAACGTGCGCGAGCTGTCCAACGTCATCGAGCGCGCGGTGGTGCTCGCCTCGGGCGCCTCCATCAGCCCGCTGGAGCTGCCCATCGAGCTGGTGGGGACCGCCCGCGCGACGGGGCCAAGCTATGACGAGGCGATGAGCGACTTCGAGCGGGCCCTGTTCAAGTCGACGCTCGAGGCCACCGACAACGACCGCAAAGAGGCCGCCCGGCGCCTGGGCATCTCGCTGGCCACCTTGTACCGGCGCATCGAGAAGCTCGGGCTCGCCGGACACGACGCGCCGCAGGCACCCGCACAAGAAGGGACAGGTTGACGATGGACACCCAAGCCGCGCGCACCGCCTTTCACTCGATGCACCAGGCGTTGCTCTCGAACGAGCGCACCCGCGAGCCGCTCAACGCGTTGGTGGTGTGGACCGAGCTCGGCCGCGGGCTGGCCGGCACGCTCGAGCGCGTCGGCGCGAACCGAGGCCTGCTCCGCGAGGTCATCACCAAGTACACCGAGACCAAGGGCATCGGTCGAAACTCGGTCGACCTCACCACCTGGGTCTATCAGCTCGAGCCGCCCGCTCGGCTGGGCAAGGTCGAGACGGCGCAGGCGCTCAAGCACGTGATGACCGCCCTCGAAGACGCGCTGCCTGAGCTCGCCGCCCAGTCTGAGGCGAGCGACGAAGGCCGCAAGACGATGTTTCTGTCGGTGGTGCGCGGCTGGTTCCCCTTGGGCGTCGAGATTCTCCGCGCCTTCCCCAAGGGGCGCGGCGCCGATGAGCCGACGCTGCTCGCGGTGCTGGAGAGCTGGTGCGAGCGCTATCTGCCCGAGGCGAGCGGTGGCCCCGCCGAGCTCGGAGTCCGCGTCGAACGCAGTCCAAGGAGCACACCATGAAGAAGTCACAGCCGCCGAAGACGTACCAAGCCTTCACCCGCACCTACCCGAAGCTGGAGCAGGCGTGGGAGCTGTTGTCCGAAGCGGGCCAGGACGGGCCGCTGACTGCGCGCGAGCAGCGGCTGGTCAAGCTGAGCGTCGCCGTCGGCGCGCTCCGCGAAGGCGCCATTCGCTCCAACGTGCGCAAGGGGCTCGACGCCGGGCTCGAGCCGGCCGGCGTGCGGCAGGCGATCGCGCTCGCCGCCTCGACCGTCGGGCTGCCCGCCACCGTCGCCGTCTTCAGCTGGACCCAGGAGCTTCTGGGCGGACCCGCACGGCCGCGCCGCCGCCGGTAAAGAAGGGGCCTGCGCCATGACGACCTCGAGCGCGCGCTGCCTCGATGCGTGGGGCAGGCCCCTGCGAACGCTGCGCCTGAGCGTCACCGACCGGTGCAACCTGCGCTGCAGCTACTGCATGCCCGAGGACGCGTACCGCTGGCTGCCGAAGGGCGAGCTGCTCGACTTCGAGGAGCTGTCCACCCTCGTCGATGCCTTCGCGCTCGCGGGTGTGCGCCGCGTGCGGCTCACCGGGGGAGAGCCGCTGCTGCGGGCCGACCTGGACAAGCTCATCGCCGCGCTCGCCGCCAAGCGCGCCATCGAGGACTTGGCGCTCACCACCAACGGCGTCTTGCTCGCGCCCTTGGCGAAGAGGCTGCGCGCCAGCGGCCTT
>CAZEDU010000087.1:11196-18177 GCA_964511185.1 uncultured Myxococcaceae bacterium
TCGACGCATCACCGTCAGCTTAGACAGCCTCGACCCCGAGCGCTTCGCGCGGCTGGCGCGCCGAGACGAGCTGTCCCGGGTGCTCGAGGGCATCGACGCGGCCTGCCGCGCGGGCTTCGAGTCGGTCAAGCTCGACACGGTGCTGATCGCCAACGAGAACGACGACGAGCTGGTGTCGCTGCTCGAGTTCGCCCGCGCCAAGGGCATCGAGCTGCGGTTCATCGAGTACATGGACGTCGGCGGGGCGAGCGGCTGGTCGAGAGCGCACGTCTTCTCGCGCGCGCAGGTGCTCGCGCGCATCGAGGCGGCCTACGGGCCGCTCCGCCCCGTCGTGGGCGATCCTCACGCGCCCGCCGAGCGCTTCGCGACGCGCGATGGGTGGGTGTTCGGTGTCATCGCCTCGGTCACCAGCCCTTTCTGCGGTACCTGCGACCGCAGCCGCCTGACCGCCGATGGCCGTTGGTACCGCTGCCTCTACGCGTCGGCGGGGACTGATCTTCGCGGGCCGCTGCGCGCGGGGACGACGCCGGGCGAGCTCGCCTCGCTCATCGCCGAGGCCTGGGCGACCCGGGACGACCGAGGCGCCGAGCAGCGCGCGGCGCTGCTCGAGCGACGGCGAATCCCCTTCAGCCGCAAACAGCTCCTGGACGACGTGCGGCTCGAGATGCACACCCGCGGAGGCTAGATTCAGGCCCTTTCCCGCGCCCGTGGAAAGAGCTTGGATGATCGACATGCGGACACGGATCCTGATCGCAGCGCTCCTCTGCTTGGCCGCTTGCGAGGAGGCGGTCGATCCGCCCACCGAGAGCGAGGAGATCGCCAACGCGGTCGGAGATGTCCTGGCGAGCTTCGACGAAACGAGCGAGGCCGCCGCGCTGGCGCTGCGGCCTCCCGCGCGCGTGCGCCCGCCTTGGCCGCAGCGCCTCTCGCAGTGGCTGCTGCCGGTGGCGCACGCGCACGGCGGCCGGTGCTCGGAAGAGGAGTTCACCCGCTGCCGCACCGGCAAGCGGCACAGGTACCTGTTCGCCTGCAACATCGGCGCGGCCCGGCTCGACGGCGTCGTCACCATCGCGTACGCGGACGAGGGCTGCTCGCTCGACGACGTGGGCGAGACGGCGACGCGCACGGCGGAGATCACGCTCTACGGACAGAAGGGGAAGATCGAGCTGTCCGCGCCCGACGGGGGCCAGCGGGTAACGCGCACCGAGCGCGGCTTCTCGTACGAAGTGCTCGGGCTGCGCAGGCTCGGCACGTCGGGCGAGCAGACGCTGTTCGACGTGAACGTGAAGAGCCTCTCGCCGCACGAGGTGACGGGCGCCTCGCGCGCGGATCGCGTGCTGAGCGAAGGGAAGCTGGAGATCTCCCACGCGCTCACGGGCGCCGCGGTGACGCTCGAGCCGCGCGCGCTTCAGTGGGACGCGAGCTGCACCTGTCCGGTCCGCGGCACGCTCGAGGGCACCAACGGCCAAGGGGAGAAGGTGACGGTCGAGCTGACCGGCTGCGCGCAAGCGACCATCACCACCGAAGGGTCGGCCGAGCACGTCACGCTCGACCGGTGCGCGGAGATTTGACGCTCAGGGTCGGCGCACTTCGAACGCGTCGATGGGCTGCCCTGCGCCGTTGTAATCGAAGATGCCCGCCCGCCCGGCGTTTCTCAGCGCGCTGCTGGAGGCGTCGGTGAAGCGGATGATTTCGGTCTGGTCGAGCCGCACCGACAAGACCACCGGGTTCGTCCCGCTGGCGGTCGCGCTCAGCACGTGGCTGCCGCTGGGGAAGAGCGGCCCGGTCGCCAGGTAGGTGTAGACGTAGCCGCGCCGGCGCGCCAGAGACAGCCGCCCATCGGGGCCGACGAACGCGGCGTAGTGGTCTCGTTCGGGAAGCGCCGTGTCCGCGCGCAAGAGCAGGCCGGCGTGGGTCGAGCGGAGCGGCGTCGAGAGCGTCACCGAGATGCTGTCGCCCGCGGCCGGGAGCCCGGTCCAGAACGCGTAGCTCAGCGGCGCCACACCGAGCGCCGCGCTGCCGTTGGTCGAGAACGCGCCGCGCGCGATGAACCAGCTGCCGCCGAGGCCGCTCGTCCGGTTGAAGTCGTCCCGGAACACCGGCGGCGGCGGCCCACCGGCGATGGTGAACGGTGAGTCGCTGGTGTCCTGCACGAGCGGGTTCGAGGCGTCGGACACGCGGATCCGCCCGTTGGTCGTGGAGATCGCCGGCACGGTCCACACGAAGCGGCCGTCGTTCGCCCAAGAGGCCTGCAGCGTCTGCCACGTCGCCCCGCCGTCGGGCGACAGCTCGATTCGCACGCGGCTCACCCGGCCGAAGCTCGCCCACTCGATGGGGGTCAGCGCGCCGGGCGTCAGCGACTCGCCGCCGTTCGGCGCGCGCACCACGATGCGCGGCGGCACCGCGGCGCTCGACTGGAAGCGCCGGACGGCCTCGATGAAGTAGTGGTCGCCGTAGATCAAGCTGACGTCGACCTCTTGGTTCGCGGGCAGAAAGCCCACGCCGTGCGCGAGGATGCCCTGGCTCGCCTCGGGCGCGAGGTATTGCGGCGACGACAGGCTCGACAGCATCGCGAGGGCCTCGCTCCGGTAGTGGCCCGCGCGGGCGGCGTCGGTCTCCAGCTGGGCGAGCTCGAGCAACGCCGACGACACGATGGCCGCCGCCGACGTGTCTTTCTGGTGGTTCGGCGCATCGAAGTCCCAATTGGGGATGCGGTCCGGCGGCAACCGGCTCAGGTAGTAGTCCGTCACGCGCCGCGCGGCCTCGAGCATCCGCGCGTCGCCCGTGTACCGGTACACCAGGGTGAAGCCGTACACCGCCCACGCCTGGCCGCGCGCCCAAGTTGATTGGTCCGCGTACCCTTGGAACGTCCGCTTGAAGCGAATGGCCCCGGTGGTGGGCTCGAAGTCGACGACGTGAAACGTGCTCCCGTCGGCGCGCACCACCTCGGCGAGCGTCTTGAGCGCGTGGCTCAACGCCATGTCCCGCCACTCCGCGCGGCCGCCGTTCTGCGCGGCCCACAGCAGGAGCTCCAGGTTCATCATCGTGTCGACGACCAGGGGCAAGCGCCACTCGGGGTTCCAGTCGGCCGCGCTGATGACGCCGACGAGCGGCCGGTAACGCGAGGCGAGCGACTCGGCGCTCACCAACAGCACATCTCGGTAGGCGCTCTGCGACGTGAGCCGGTAGCCGTGGCCGAAGCTGCTCATCATCTTGAAGCCCAGGTCGTGCGTCTGGCGGTTGGTCTTCTGCAGCTCCAGGTTTCGCGTCCAGGTGTCCGCGCGCGTGCGCCACGCCGAGTCGTTCGTCGCCTCGAAGAGGTACCAAAGGCTCCCGGGGAAGAAGCCCTGGGTCCAGCCGATGAGGTCGGTGTTCGGCACGGTGGTCCAGCTGCCGTCGGTGCGCGTGGACTTCGGGTACTGCGCCGCGGAGACAGCCTGCGCCGTGCGCTCGAGCTTTCGCCGCGCCAAGTCGATCATCGCCGCGGCGCGCGCGGCGTCGAAGACCGGCGGTCCACCGGTGCCGGACACCGAGAAGGCGTCGATCGGCGTCGAGACCCCCGAGTAGTCGAAGATGCCCGACAGGCCGCTGCTCAGCGCCGCGCTCGACGTATCGGTCGCGCGCAGCACCTCGACGCCGTCCACCGCGAGCGACAAGGTGACGGTGCGCGCGCCGGTCACCGTCAGCGTCAGGCGATGCGCGGCCCGGGAGACCCGCGGGCCCGACGCGAGGATTTGGTAGACGTACCCGGTGCGCCGCGCCACGCCCACCGCGCCGTCGGGGCCGATGAAGCCGGCGTAGTGGTCGCGGTCGGGCGACGTCGGGTCGCCGCGCGCCACCACGCCCACGAAGGTCGCGCTGGGGGAGGGGTGGAGCAGCGCGGACACGCCGACGTCCGCCGGCGGAGCGCCGATCCAAAACGCATAGCTGCTCGGCCGCGTGCCGAGCGCCGCGCTGCCATTCGTCGAGAAGGCGCCGAACGCGACGCGCCACGCGCTCCCGAGCCCGGTCAGCCGGTTGAACTCATCGGCGAACAGCGGCGACTGCGCCGCAGCGGCGTGGCACCACAGCAGCCCCCCAACGACGACTGAGAGACGAAAGCGCGCCATGGCTTGAACCCCCCCTCCGGCGGAGAAGATGTTCCATGGGCGCTCCGGCGCGCAGCCGTACGCCGGTCCTACCCTCGAGCAGCGAATCGACGACGGCGCGACAATCGCTATGGCGTCTGGGGCTTGAGCGCCGCCACCGGCACCGACTCGAGCTGGGAGGCGTACGGCGCGATCGCCTCCTGAAACGCCGGCAGCAACTCCTTCGGCAGCGGCTCGGCGCGCGGGAAGTTCTGGTTGAGCGGGTTCACGTACTTTCCACCGCGCTTGAGCGCGAAGTGCAGGTGCGGGCCGGTGCTCATCCCGGTGTTGCCGGACAGCGCGACCACCTGCTTCTGCGTCACCCGCGCTCCCTGCCGCACGTGAATCTTGGACAGGTGCAGGTAGCAGGTCTCCATGCTGTTCATGTGCCGGATGCACAGCGTGTTGCCGCCGCCTTTGTCCCAGCCGGCGCGCGTCACCGTGCCGTCCGCCACCGCCCACACCGGCGTGCCGATCGGCGTCCCGTAGTCGACCCCGTTGTGCGCCTTCACGTACTGCAGCACCGGGTGAAAGCGGCTGCCGAACCGGCTCGTCACGTGCGCGTACTTGAGCGGGCTCTTCAAGAAGGTCTTCCGCGCCGAGGCGCCTTCGTCCGTGAAGTACGAGCGCTCTCCGCTCGGAAGCTCGTAGCGGAACACGCGCCGCTGGCCCACGCTCGAGCCTTCGTAGCTCGCCGCCAGCACGTCGCCATAGCGGAGCAACCGCCCCTTCGAGACGAACTTCTCCACCACCGCGCGCGCCTTGTCGCCCTTCTGCACGTCTCGGTAGAAGTCGATGTCCCACGCGAACACGTCGGACAGCACCATCGCGATGACCGGGTCTTCACCGGCGGCCTTCGCGGCGTCGTAGAGCGAGCTCGACACCTCGAGCGCCACCAGGTCCACCTTCTTTTCGACCTCGATCGCGCGCTTGACGCCCAGCCACCGGTCGCCTTCCCGCCGCACCTGCCACTCGTCGACCGCGCTCTGCCGGTAGTCGAACAGCTCGAACACGCCGTCCTTCAACACGACGCGGAATTGGTCGTTGTCGCGCGACCTGCGGAAGTCGAAGACGCCCTCGAGCGCGCTCGTCACCGCCTCCACGCTCCGCGCGTCGAGGCCGGCGTCGTACAGCGCCTTGGCCAGCGTTTGGCCGGGCGCGATGCGCCGATTGAGAACGGTGACGCGGGCTTGCGCGCCGAAGGACCCGAGCAGGAGGACGAGGACGAGCAGGCGAGCGACGTTCATGGGGCCAGCGGCAAGTGTACCACGCGGCATGTCCTCCGAACGCGGGTTAGAACGAGCAGCGGCCCGCGCCGGCAAGCCAGCCGGCGGCCACGTTCGTCACCATGGAGATTCGGCTACGACGCTGGAACGACTACGCCCTCGCCGGCGACGGCTTTCGCGTGCTGATCACCCGCTATCGCCCGCGCGGCGTGCGGAAAGAGGATGAGCACTGGGATGCCTGGTGGAAGGAGGTCGCGCCGAGCGTGGAGCTGCACGCCCTGGCCTACGGCAAGACGGGGCGGCCCCCCCTCGACTGGGAGGCGTACCGGCGCGCCTACTGGAGCGAGATGCAGTCGCCCGAAGCACGCGCGCGGATCGACCAGCTCGCCGAGCGCGCTCGCTCTGGTGAGACCCTCACGCTGCTTTGCTCGTCGGCCTGCGTCGAAGAGCAGCGCTGCCACCGAAGCCTGCTCAAGGCGATGGTGCTCGAGCGCGCCCAAGGCGGCGCGGCCCCTTGATCAGCGCCCGCGCTTGGCCTTCAGCCGCTGGTACTCGGCCCAGTACGCCCGCGCCTTGTCGAGCAGCTCGATGATCTCGTCCTCGCGCCCGGACAGCCCCACCACCTCGACCTCGTTGGGCGGCGGCTGCTTGGGGGCGAGCTCGGGATAGGTGGTCACCCCGCGGTTGATCTTCAGCTCCGCCCAGTCGCGGTCGCCGTTCCGCTCGGGGATGTTCCAGGTCAGCCGCAGGTGCAGGTCGCCTCCGTGCTGCAGCATCAGCGGCCCGAGCACCTGGTGGAGGAACTGCGCGCGCTCGTCGTTGCAGACGAACACCTCGGTCAGAATCACCTCGAGCCCGATCGGCCGAAACCGCAGGTAGCTGTCCGAGTCCTCGGCCGAGACGATGACCTCCGGCCCGTCCGACTCGAGCACCAGCTTCACCTTCGGCTCCAGCTCGCGCTTGAGCCGCTCGAGCTCGGCCACCTGGACCTTCAAACGAAACGACAGGACCTCCGCGGTCTCGATGCGCGGCAGATGCGGAGGGGTGGGTGTGCGCTTGGCGGGAACGGCAGGCCTCCTTCGCTACAGCTCGACCTTCTTCTCCGAATGGTTCTGCCCGTCGTACCGGAGCATGATGCCCTTGCCCTCGACGCGGGTCACCAAATTGACCGGCCGCCGCCACAGCGACTGCACGTTGCGCAGGGTCTCGCGCGCGTAGTCCCCCTTGAGGTCCTGCCCGTCGTGCTTGTGCGTCAGCATCAGCTCTCCGCGGTTCTCGAAGTTGCCGTCCACCACCTCGATGATCGGCTGCCCGAAGTTGGTGAGCTGCTGCAGGAGCTTCGACTTCACCTTGCGGAACTCGCGGTCGAGGATCTCCCAGCTGTTGCGCTTCTCGTTGAAGCCGTAGACGAACAGCTTCTGCTCGATCGCGAACTCGGCCGTGAGGAACGTGTCGATGAAGGTAATGTCGTTGTAGTGCTTGCGCACCTCGAAGACCTTCTCGCGGCCGGCGCCCAGCTTCTTGTCCCAGACGCGGCGGGCGCGCAGGTCGTCACACTCGTCCCACTCCTTGCCGAACCGCCCCTTGTTCCAGCGGTCCTCGATGTCTCGGAACAGCTCGATGCCCAG
>CAZEDU010000087.1:18187-21379 GCA_964511185.1 uncultured Myxococcaceae bacterium
GTAAGGGTTCAGCGCGCCGGGCCGCGTGCCCATCGTGCCCGCGTGGTGGTCGGCGTAGTCGATGATCTCGTGGTCGGCGAGCGCCCGCGTCGTCATGATCGTCGAGTGCCAGTAGCTCGCCCAGCCCTCGTTCATGATCTTCGTCTGACCCTGCGGCGCGAAGTAGTACGCCTCCTCACGCAGGATCGCGAGAATGTCGAACTCCCACGGCTCGAGCGGCGCGTGGTCGAGCAGGAAGAGCAGCACGTCGCGCTGCGGCCGCTCCGGGAACCTCTTGGACCGCGCCTTCTCCTCGTCCACCTTCTTCCGCTGCGCCTCGAGGAACTCGGCTGGGTTCACGTACCCGCGCATGTACTCGCGGTTGACCTTGAAGCCCTCCACCCGCTCGTTCGCCTTCGCCTCTTCCTCGGCCCGCTTCGGATCGGGCGCGCGCTTGATGAACGGCGCGTGCTGGTCGATCAGGTTCTCGAGCGACAGCGCCCGGTCGATGAAGTCCTCCACCTTCTCGACGCCGATCTTGTCGATCCAGCGGCGCACCCGCGTCGCGTGGTTCGCCATCTCGTCGATCATCCGGCGGTTGGTGTGCTGGAACGAGAAGTTGTTCTTGAAGAAGTCGCAGTGGCCAAAGACGTGCGCCATCACCAACTTCTGGTCGACCTCGGGGTTCGACTCGAGCAGGTACGCGTAGCAGGGGTCGTTGTTGATGACGAGCTCGTAGATCTTCGACAGGCCGTACTCGTAGCCCTTCGAGAGCTGCTCGTACTCCATGCCCCAGCGCCAGTGCGGGTACCGGTTGGGGAACCCGCCGTACGCCGCCACCATGTTCATCTCGTCGTACGAGACGATCTCGAAGATGGTCTCGAAGAAGTCCAACCCGAACTCGCGGGCGTAGCCCTCGATCTCGGTCTTCAAGTCGGCCAGCCGCGGCGTCAGGCTCTTCGGCATTAACGGCCCTTCCCCAAGAAGTCTTTGATCGACTGGTAGATCGCGTCCTTGTCGGCGATCTCCGACAGCGCCACGTTCTCGGCCTCGCCCACCGCCTCGCGCAGGTCCTTGATGAACTGCCCCGAGCCGTACGGGCTCTCCACCTGGCCGTACGCGAACTGGTTCACCTTCGGCAGGATGTCCGCCTTGAGCATCTCGATGCAGTGGCGCGTGTCGTCGGCGCTCCAGTTGTCGCCGTCGGAGAAGTGGAACGGATAGATGTTCCAGCTGCCCGACGGGTAATCGGCGTCGATCATCTCCTTACACAGCTTGTAGGCCGAGCTGATCATCGTGCCGCCCGACTCGCGCGTGTGAAAGAACGTCTCGCGGTCCACCTCGCGCGCCACCGCGTCGTGAATGATGTAGCGCGCCTCGAGCCCCTTGTACTGATGGCGCAGCCACGTATCGAGCCAGAAGCTCTCGATCCGCACGATCTCCTTCTGCTCGTCGCCCATCGAGCCCGACACGTCCATCATGTAGACGATGACCGCGTTGGTCTCCGGTAGGTTCTCGAGCTTGTAGGAGCGGTAGCGCCGGTCTTCGCGCGTGGGGATGACGATCGGCGCCTTCGGGTCGTAGTTGCCGAGCGCGATCTGCCGCCGCAAGGCCTGCTTGAACGTGCGCTTGAAGTGGCGCAGCGACTCGGGGCCCGTGGTGTTCACCCCGGTGTATTTGATCTTGGTGGTGACGACCTTCTCTTTGCCCCGCCGCTCGATGTTCGGCAGCTGCAGCTCTTCACCCAGAATCTGCGCGAGCTCCTCGAGCGACACGTCGACTTCCAACGCGTGCTGACCTTCGCCTTGTCCCGCCTGCCCGTGCCCGTCCTGCGGCTGCACGTTGCCCGGCGCGAGCTGCTGGCCAATCTCGCCGTCGCACTGACCGACGCCGCCTTGCTCCTTGTGGCCGTACTTGAAGTGCGGAATGTCGATGAACGGAATGGGGATGGAGATGACGTCCTTCCCCTTCTTCCCGATCATCTCGCCCTTCTGCACGTACTTGCGCAGGTTGGACTTGATCTTCCCCCGGACGATCTCTTTGAAGCGCGAGTGGTCCTGATGAATCTTGAGGCTCATCGCCGTCCTCCTCGCGCTTTGAAGAGCGTCCTCACTTATTCCTTGGCGTCGCCGCGGGCGAAGATGCTGGCCACGAAGTTCAAGACGTCGGTCGAGCAGATCTCGCAGTAACCGTAGTTCTTCATCATCCGGTCCTTGACGAGGTCGATCTTCTCCTGGGTCTCCTTGTCGACCACCGACGAGACCAGGTTCTTGAGCTTGATCGAGTCCTTCTGGTCCTCGAAGAGCTTGAGCTCGAGCGCTTTGTGCAGCCGCTCGTTGGTGCGGTAGTTGAAGCTCTTGCCCTCGACCGCCAGCGCGCCGATGTAGTTCATGATCTCGCGGCGGAAGTCGTCCTTGCGGCTCTCGGGGATGTCGATCTTCTCTTCGATCGACCGCATCAGCCGCTCATCCGGCTCCTCGTAGAGGCCGGTGTACTTGTTCTTCACCTTCTCCTTCTGCGTGTACGCCTTGATGTTGTCGATGTAGTTGCCGCACAGCTTGCCGATCGCGTCTTCGTCGGCGCTGATCGCCCGCTGCACCTCGTTCTTCACGATGTCTTCGTATTCCTGCTTCACCGCGGTGAGCAGCTCGCGGTAGCGCTTGCGCGTGTCGTCGCTCGAGATGAGCGAGTGACCCTTGAGCCCGCCCTCCAGCTCGTTGAGCACCATGAACGGGTTGATGCAGCCTTCGCCCTTGTCCGAGACGAGCGCGTTCGAGATCTTGTCCTGGATGTAGCGGGGCGAGATGCCGTCCAACCCTTCGCGCGACGACTCCTTGCGCAGCTCCTTGATGTTGTCCTCGGTGAAGTTGGGCAGCGTCTTGCCGTTGTAGAGCTTGAGCTTCTGCAGCAGCGTCAGGTTGTGCTTCTTCGGCTCCTCCAGCCGCGTCAGCACCGCCCACATCGCCGCCATCTCCAGCGTGTGCGGGGCAATGTGCTTGCCCTTGATCGCGCGCGCGTTGAAGTCCTTCTCGTAGATCTTCTGCTCCTCGGCCAGCTTGGTGATGTACGGGATGTCGATCTTCACCGTACGGTCGCGCAGCGCCTCCATGAACTCGTTGTTCTCGAGCTTCTTGTACTCGGGCTCGTTGGTGTGACCGACGATCACCTCGTCGATGTCGGTCTGCGGGAACTTCTTCGGCTTGATCTTGTGCT
>CAZEDU010000088.1:0-3318 GCA_964511185.1 uncultured Myxococcaceae bacterium
TGCCCGACACGATGGTCGGCTTCCAGTTCTGCACGCTGCCGACCGTCGACTGCATCATCGAGCTCCCCGGTGAGCGCATCGTGCTCGTGCGGCGCAAGCACCCGCCGCTGGGTTGGGCGCTGCCAGGCGGGTTCGTCGACGCGGGCGAAGCGCTGCACGACGCCTGCGTCCGCGAGGCGAGGGAAGAGACGGGCCTCGAGGTGACGCTGCTCGAGCAGTTCTTCACCTACTCCGACCCTTCCCGCGATCCCCGCCGGCACACGGTGAGCACCGTCTTCATCGGCCGCGCGGAGGGCACACCCCGGGGCGCCGACGATGCCGAGGAGGCGCGCGCGTTCTCACTCGACGCGCTTCCGGAGCCGCTCTGCTTCGACCACTCGAGCATCGTCGCCGACTACGTGAAGTACCGGCGCACCGGCCAGAGGCGGCGCCTTTGACCGCCGCGCCTCCCCCGCCTTCGGTCAACGCGGTCCGCGCGAAGGCGCTCGAAGCCCTGGAGCAGCAGCCCTTCGATCTGCTGGTGATCGGCGGCGGCATCGTGGGCTGCGGCATCGCGCGCGACGCGGCGCTGCGCGGGTGGGCGGTGGCGCTCGTCGAGAAAGACGACTTCGCCGCCGGCACCTCGAGCCGCTCGACCAAGCTGGTGCACGGTGGGCTGCGCTACCTCGAGCAGGCGCACTTCAAGCTGGTGTTCGAGAGCGTCAACGAGCGGGCGCTGTTGATAAAGCTGGCGCCGCACCTGGTGCGGCCGCTCGCGTTCCTGTTCCCGACCTTCAAAGACTCGCGGCGCGGCTTGTTCGAGCTCGACGTGGGGCTGTGGATGTACGACGCCTTGAGCAAGTTCTCTTCTTACCGGCTGCACAAGGCCCACCGCGCCCGGAAGGTTCGCGCGCTGGAGCCGATGCTGCGCGCCGACGGGCTCAAGGGCGGCGTCGTCTACTACGACTGCACGACCGACGACGCCCGGCTCACCTTGGAGAACGCGATCGACGCGCAGG
The DNA here is from genome assembly GCA_964511185.1 of uncultured Myxococcaceae bacterium. Classification (GTDB taxonomy): domain Bacteria; phylum Myxococcota; class Myxococcia; order Myxococcales; family Myxococcaceae; genus CAZEDU01. Next base: position 999 of record CAZEDU010000088.1, read on the forward strand.
CGCTCGGCGCGGTGACGCTGAACCACGTGCGCGCCGCGGAGCTGTTGCGCGACGGCGAGCGCGTCACCGGCGCCCAAGTGGTCGATACCGAAACCGGAGCCACGCGCCGCGTGCGAGCGCGCGTCGTCGTCAACGCCACCGGGCCCTGGACGGATCAAGTGCGGGCGCTGATCGGCGAGGGGGCGGTGATCAAGCCCACCAAGGGCGTGCACGTGGTGCTCGACGCGAAGCGGCTGCCGCTGCGGCACGCCGTCGTCATGTTCCACCCCGCCGATGGCCGCGTGATGTTCGCCATTCCTTGGTTCGAACGGACAGTGCTGGGGACCACCGACACTTATTTCGAGGGCCGCCCCGACGACGTCGTCGCGACCCGTGAAGACGCCGACTACCTGCTGGCGGCCGCGAACGCGTATTTCCCAGAAGCCGGGCTGACGCGCACCGACGTGGTGTCGACCTGGGCGGGCCTCCGGCCGCTCATCGCGCCGCAAGGCGAGAAGAACGCCTCCAGCGTCTCGCGCGAGCACTTGATCCTCGACCGCCCAGGAATGGTGACGATCGCCGGAGGCAAGCTGACGACCTACCGGCGCATCGCGAAAGAGGCGGTCGACCGCGCCGCGCTCCAGCTCGGCCGGGAAGAGAGGAGCGACACGGCTCGGCGGCCCCTGCCCAGCGCCGTCGGTTGGACGAGCGAGGCCGAGCTGTTGGCCGAGGTCGCTCAGCGCTGGCCGCCCGAGGTCGCCGCGCACCTGGTAGCGACCTATGGCGTGCGGGCGAAGGCGATCGCTGAGCGGGCCGCGTTGGCCGGTCCCGCCGAGCGGATCGATTCGGAGCTCCCCTTCTTGTGGTCCGAGGTCGACGAGGCGCTCGCCGTCGAGCTCGCGCGCACGGTCGAGGACGTGCTCGCCCGCCGCGTACCGCTCCTCTTGCGCGCGAAGGATCGCGGCGTCTCTGCGGCGCCCGAGGTCGCGCGGAGGCTCGCCGTCCACCTGGGCTGGAGCCAGACCGAGGCCGAAGCGCAGGTCGCGGCCTACCGTCGGCAGGCCGAGCGCCTGGTGGCCTTCTGACCCCAGGACGCGCCGGTGGCATCGTTCCTCCTGCTCCTCGCTTTGCAGCTCGCGGTGGTCGCGCACGAGCTCGGCCATGCGCTGGTCTCGCGTTGGATGCGGGTGGAAGGCAGCCGGTTGAAGATCGGAGCGGGTCCGGTCATCGGCTCGTATCGCCTCGCGCGCCACTTGCCGGTGCAGGTCGGCTTGGTTCCCATCGGCGCGGCGGGAGATCCCGAAACGAGCACGGCCGTCCCTGGCTGGAAGCGCGCGCTCACCTTGCTGGCCGGACCCGTCTTCAGCGTTGGGTTCGCGGCGGCGCTCCTCGCCGGGTGCCTTCTGTGGGGGAGCCTCTGGCCCCTGGAGAACACCGTCGGCGCGGTGCTGCCCGACTCGGCCGCGGCCGCCGCGCAGCTTCGGCCTGGCGACGTGATCGTCGCGATGAACGGAGAGCCGCTGGGCCGCTGGTCGGCGCTATTGGAGCGCTCCCGCGATCTCGCCGAGAGCCCGCTCGTGCTCGACATCGAACGCCGCGGCGAGCGGCTGCGCATCGACGTGCCGCCTCGGCTCGAGCCCGACGGCGCCCAGCGGCCGCTCGGCGTCTCGCAGCAGCACGTGTACCGGGAGGCCAGCCTGCTGGAGACCGCCGGCATGGTGGCCGAGCAGCTCACGCGCTGGCTGGAAGAGTCGGCCCACACGTTGGGCCGGTGGCTCCGCGGTCAGCCTGGAGGGCGATACGCGCGCCCGCACGACGTGTTCGAGCACGCGCGGCGGGAGGCCGTGGCCGGCGTCGATGGCTGGCTTCGCCTCTGCGCCGCGCTGTCGGTCGGCGTCGGGGCGCTTCAGCTCCTTCCGCTGCCGATGTTCGACCTCGGGAGGCTCGCGCTCGAACTGGCCGAGCGCCTTCGAGGGCGCGCGCTGGCGCCCAAGCGCGAGCTCATCGCGCATGCCATCGGCTGGTTGCTCCTGGCCGGCGCGCTGGCGCGAATGCTGTGGTGACCCCAGCGAGGCTCAGGCCGGTGAGGCCGGCAGCCAGAAGATGTTGAGCGACTTGCTGACGCGCCGGAACTCGCTGCCGTTGGCGACCCGCAAGTACCAGCCGGCGATCACCTCGGTCCGCTTGCCGTCTTGAACGTTCACGATCATCTGATGGACGTTTCGCAGCGTCATCGACAGGCCGATCCCCGCGCCGGACACCTTCTCCTCCGTCTCGAGCTGCTCGGACGCCAAGCGGTTGACGACGTAGCGCTTGAGCGTCTCGCGATCCAACGCGCCGA
>CAZEDU010000088.1:3328-20712 GCA_964511185.1 uncultured Myxococcaceae bacterium
CGCTGCCCGTCGCAGGCGTAGACCACCTCGACGGCTTCGTGCGGCTCGACGCGCAGCCCGGGCGTGACCCCGAGGTGCTCGTAGCGCGGCGTGCCGTCCGCGTTCCGCGGCGCGTGAATCACCGCGTTGATGATCAGCTCCTCCGCCGCCTGCAGCATGTCGGGGATGACGTTTCGCGGGCAGTCGAGCGACTCCAGATATGCCTCGAACAGGTCGATGAAGTCTGTCTTGTCTTGCAGCGATTGAACGAGCGTCCGATTGACCACCACGCCCCAGGAGCCGACGTACTTCTCGACCCCGAAGATGTTGTTCTGCAAGAGCTTCTCGCACGTCACCACCAGCTCTCGCTCATCGAAGACCGGAAAGAGCGCCCGCGAAGAGCCGTGCTTCGCCACCAAGTTGTAGACCCGGTGCTGCTCGAGGAACCTCAGCAGGGGGCCTTTGTCCTCACCTATCGAGAGCAGCACCAGCGGGACGGCGCGAGGCGTACTGGCCAGCCAATTGAAGACCGCGGCGCCGAGCTCGCTCGAGCTCTCGCAGTCGAGCAAGACCAGCTCGATTTGGGCTTCGGCCATCCACCGGGAGAACGCAACCCCATCGGTGGCGAAGTGCACCTGGTTCCCCGTGGATTGGATGGCGCGCGCGATCTGCCGGCGCGTCTGCCGATGCTCCGTCAGCGCCAAGATGCGCGAGCCCGCCACAGATGAAGGATATCGCCGATTCAGCGCGCTTCCATTTCACCGCCTCGGGCCAGGATGTGCACGAACGGAGCGCAAAGAACGACACCGGCGTTCAGGCGCCGCGCATTGGCCTGCCTGTGCCGTTCGCTCGATACTTGGCGTCAATGAGCTCGGACTCCAAGGCATCGGGTGGCGCCCCGCGCCCGATGGCGAGCCTCTTTCGAACCGAGGCCAGCCGCTCGAACGTCATCCTGGCTCGGACTGTCTTCAATGAAATGGTTCGAAGCGGTAGGCAGCGCAACGACATTCTCGAGTTCGTCAATTGCCTCCTCGAGCTCGTCGTCTCGACGGCGAGCCGCGAGGGCTTCGAGAAACTCCCGGCGCTCATCGACCCTCACACCGGGTTTCCGACGCGCAGCGGGTTTTACGCCCTGCTCCTCCACGAGCTGGACCCGGCGCAACACGAGACGCCGCGGGCCGGCCTGGTGCTGATCGCGCTGCAGCGCCAGCTCGACCTCGAGCTGGTCGCGCGCAAGCTTCAGCACCTGCTCCGCGGAAGCGACGTGGTCGTCCCCTTGCGTCGCCAGCGGATGGCGGCGCTGGTCTACCCGCGCGAGCTCGGCGACCTGGAACAGATCGAGACCCGAATCACCGACGTGTTCGAGCGCAACCTCGGCGCCTCCCGCTCGGACATCCAGCTGGTCTCGCGTCCGCTTGAGCCAGGCGAATCGGTTCCCCGCTTGTGGCGCTCGGCGCTGCGCCAGCTCCGCCTCAAGGTCCGCCAGCTCCCGAACCACGGATAGCCGCGTGGCCCAAGACATCTCCCCTTCCGTGCGCGTCCGTTGGCTCGACCCGGAGCGCGCCGACGACGCCGCGGTAGAGGCGGTGCTCTCCCCCGACGAGCGCGAGCGCGCCGACCGCTACGTGGCGGAGCACGCCGCGGCCGAGTTTCGCGCCGGACGTTGGCTGTTGCGCACCGAGCTCTCCCGGCGCTTCCCCGACACGCCTCCCAGCCAATGGCGGTTTCGCGCCAACCGCTGGGGAAAGCTCGAGCTCGAGACGCCAGTCCCCGCGCCGGTCTCGTTCAACCTCTCCCACTCCAGGGGGCTCGCGGCGGTGGCCATCGGGACCGGGATGGCGCTGGGGGTCGACGTCGAGCAGCTGAGCCGCCGGGTGGATCACCTCGGCGTCGGCGAGACGGTCTTCTCCGGCGTCGAGCTCGAGGGCCTCCGCGCGCTCGGAGGAGAGGCGCAGCGCCGGCGCTTCTTCGACCTGTGGACGCTGAAGGAGTCGTACATCAAGGCGCGCGGCATGGGCCTCAGCCTTCCGCTCAAGCCGATCACCTTCGCGCTGGAGCCGAGCGGGCTGCGCGGCCTCACGCTGGGCGAGGAGCTTCACGACGATCCGCGCCGTTGGCGCTTCTGGATGCGCGAGCCCACCTCCGACCACAAGCTCGCACTGTGCGTTCACCTGGAGGATGAGCGCGAGCCCGCCGTCTCGTTTGCCGAGGCCGAGCCGCCTTGACGTCGCTCGTTCGCGTTAGACTCGCGGACACACCCTGACCTGGAGCGATCGCCCGCATGTCTCCGCCGAGCGGTTCCACCGTCTTCCTGCAGGACTGGATTTGCTCGCAGGCCCGCGCCGCGAAAGATCCGACCGGCCACGCGGCGGTCGAGCTGGTGAGCCGCGAGTCGGTCAACCTGCTCGCGCAGCTGGGACACCAGTGCCTCAGCGGCTCGGGCCTTCGCGACTCGAACCTGGGCGCGGTCGTGGTGTCGGTCGGCCCCGGCCTGTCGATGCGCGCGTCCGAGGTGGGCGACGCGGTGGTGGATCAGCTGGGGCTCCCGGGCAGCCACATGAGCGGCTTCGGGGGCGTGCTCTCCATGTACCACGCGCTCTTCTTCGCCACGGCCGCGATCGACGACGGCCACTTCGAGAACGTGCTCCTGCTCCACCTGGCCGGCGTCGACGAGGACCATCAGATTCGGCTCACCGGCTCCGGCACGCTGCTGGGCCGCACGCCTGGCCACCTGCGCTTCCTGAAGGTCCGCTTCGGGCGATTGAGCCAGGCCGACGCGCCGCTCGAGCCCGCGGTTCGGCAGGCGTTCGCCGACGTCAAGCTCGAGGCGTTGCGCTCGAGCGACGACGTGGCGGACCAAGGCGCCCGGGCGCTGTTCGACCTCGCGACCCACGGCAACCCGCAGTCGACGGCGGTGGTCGCCGGACGCGACGACGGGCGGTGGGCCGCCGCGGCCTTCACCGTGGCGACCGCGCCGACGCTCCCGGCCCACTGGGACAACTCGGTGCAGGCCCACCTGCGCCGCGCCTCGGTCGGCGGGTTCCCGGTCTCGCTCCTGCGCATCGCGGTCGACGGCGTGGAGCGCATGGGCAAGCAGCGCGCGCTGTTCTTGGACGAAGTCCACCGCGACCTGAAGGGCTCGGTCCGGGCCTTCGACGCGGTCGTGCCGCTCGCCGATGGGAGCATGCTCGTCGTGCTGCCGCGCATGTCGAGCAGCAACTTGAAGCGCGCGCAGGAGCGGCTGATGAACGCCGTGCGCGACGTGGACCTCGCGGGCGAGCTGTCCTTCGAGCCCAAGGTGAAGAGCGTCACGGTGGAGGCCTCGCAGGCGCTCTCCCCCGGCGACATCGAGCAGGCGCTCGGCGCGCGGCTCACCGCCGCGGGCTAAACGCCTGCCCGGCTCCCGTCTCCCCGCCTACTGCGTGCAGGCGGTCAGCCCTGGCTCCGTCGGCAAGCAGATGGGCGACCAGCAGACGGTCGGCGTCGCCACACCGAACTTGCAGACGGTCTTGAGCCCGACGCTCGAGTCCTGCGGACACTGGGTGTCGGTTCCGGGCGCGGTGCACAAGCAGGCCTTGCGCGTACCGCCGTCGGGCAGCGCGAAGCCCGGGTCGGTGGCGCACAGGCCCGCATCGGTGCCGCGGTTGCAGTCGTCGTTCGTCGTGCACAGGTCGTTCGGGCTGTTCTGATCCTCCACGAAGCGTGGCTGCACGCCCGTCGCGGTCCAGCTGCGCGGACACCCGCGCGCGTCCTTTCCGACCCCGAACGCGTCCTTGGTCGTGTCGTTGTACGTCGCCGGCGCGCACGCGGTGCCGCCGCCGGGGAGCCCGACGCACAGGTTCAGGAACGGCGCGCAGCTCGGCGACTTCGAGCCGTTGTTGCAGCTGCCGAACCATCCCGGGAGCGTGATGTTCTGGCACTCGTCGTTGCTCGAGCAGCTGGTGCAGAACGGCGGGTTGGGCGCCTTGTAGCACTTGTTCGGCTTCAGCTCGTTCGCCGGCGGGCACGGGTCAGGCCCGCCCACGCCGTCCTTGTCCTCCCCGCAGCAGTACTCGCCGGGCGAGCAGGCCAGGTGCGCGCCACCGAGCTCGGCGCAGCTCTGCTCGACGCACTCACGCTGGCCGCTGCCGGTGTTCAGCTTGCACGCGTAGCCGGCGTTGCAGTCGTTGTACGCCTTGCTGGTCACCGGATCGATGCCGATGCGGCAGTCGGACTTGCAGCTCAAGCTGGCGCGGTCGCAATACCCGCTCGAATGCGTGTTCGCCGCGGGCGCGGGGCACTCGACGTCGTCCATGCACTGGCCGTTGCCTCGGCAGCGGAAGCCGCCCACCCCGCCGTCCTCGGGTTGGCCGGTCAGCTCGCCGCCGCACTTGAGCTTGTTGCCGCCGAACGGGTTCTGCACCGTGTCGGTGCACTGGTTGTCCGCCGTGCAGGGCGGACGGCAGCGGCCGGTGCCGAAGTACGCAGACGCCGGATCGAGGGTCGCTTGATCCACCCAGCACGTCTTGCCGGTCGGGCAGCCGGGAGGCACCTCGCGCCGCTCCGCGAAGTCCCAGCGGCACCGGAGCTCACACAAGCACGCGGCCTGGTTGCACACGTAACCGCCGGGGCAGTGCTTGTCATCGCTGCAGCCGACCTGCTCGCACGAGTTGCTCTGCGGCTTGCAGTAACCGGCGCCGTCGTAATCCATGCCGCAGCCGCAGGTGTTCCCCTGGGCGGCCTGGAAGCAGTACTTGGCGCCGCTCGTGTCGCCCGGCAGCGCCTTGCAGGTCCCCGGCGGATCGAACTGAATGCCGACCCCGCACTCCTTGCTGTCGGTGCACGCCTCGCAAGGCGCCTTGCGTCGGCGGCACACGCCCGGGAAGCCGCCGTCGTTCGACTCGGTGACGCAGCGGCACTGGATGCCGTACTGGTAGCAGTAGTCGTTCGGATCGAACGACTCGTTGCAGTCGGTGTCGACCACGCAGCCGCGCGCGGGGACGCAGGTCGCGGTGGGTTGGTCGCACCGCAAGCCCTGGTTCAGCACGGCGCAATCGTCGTCGATGCGGCACTGGAACCCGGCGTCGATCGGCCCGGCGTCCACCTCGGTACCGGAGTCGACCTCCTCCGGTCCGGCATCGACGGGCTCTTCGGGAGGAGGACAGCCCTCACAGCCCAAAAACAAAGCGGTACAGACGAGCGCCCAGCGAAACTGCGACATGCGACACCTCAGGTGCGGCCCTTGGAAGGGGCGGCACCCTACACGAACTCACGGTCCCAGGCCTACCCAGACCTCCCCGTCTTCGTAGCGCTCCTTCTTCCAGATCGGCACGTCCTCTTTCAGGCGGTCGATGGCGTACTCGCAGGCGCGGAACGCCTCTTGGCGGTGCGGCGCGCTGGCGGCGATCACCACCGCCGCCTCTCCGGGCGTGAGCGCGCCGACCCGGTGCAGGATGGCCAGCCGCGCGCCGGGCCACTTCGCCTGCGCCTCTTGGGCGATCTCGGCCAGCTTCTTCTCCGCCATCGGCGCGTACGCCTCGTACTCGAGCCGCTCGACCTTCCGCCCGCGCGTCTGGTCGCGCACGACACCCGTGAAGGTGACGAGGCCTCCCCGCCCATCGTCGCCCACCGCGCGAATCACCTCGGCGAGCTCGAGCGGGCGGTCGACGACACGGAACAGCCCAGCGCTTCCGCCGGCCACGGGCGGTATCAACGCGACCTCGGCGTCCGCCGGGACGGTGGCGTCGAGCGGCGCGAACTCTTGGTTCACCGCCACCCGCACGTGCGGCAACAGGGGTCCAAGCGGAGGGTGCCTCTGGCCCAAAAGGTCGAGCAGCGCGCGCACCGTGACCGGGCCGTCCAGCTCCAACGCCTCGTGGCCCTTCTGGGTGCGTTCGCGCGCGGCGGCGAAATACAGGACGTTCAGGCGCATTCAGGGCCCTTGCAGCACGAGCCGGCCTCGAATGTCGAGCCCCTGCGGAATGGGCGACGCGTCGAGAAAGGCGTGGTCGATGGTGACCAGCTGCTCGAGCATCGCCATCGCGAAGGCCTGCGCGAACTGCAGCCGCTCCGGCGGCACCTGCGGGACGTTCTCCACCTCGAAGATGTCGCGCCGCAGCTGCCCCACGTCGACGAGCACGCTGACGTGGCCAGGCTCGAACGCGCCGGGAAACTTCTTCCGCAGCGCCGCCTCCAAGTCCACCGCGGGAGAATGGGGGGCCGCGCCGGCGGTGAGCTCGAGCTTCTTGGCGCCCACCCGCAACTCGACGGGGGTGCCTCGCACCGTCGCCGCGTAACGGCGCGCGCCATCGGCCGAGGTGCCGAGCGGCTCCGCGTCCGCGCGGCCGATCAGCGCCTGCACCCAGTCGTCGACCTTCGCCCCGCCATTCAACCCCGCCTCCACGCGGAGCGAGACCTTGGGCGCGGTGTCGCCCTGGGAGAGGACCTGCGCGAAGAAGCCTTCGGCGTCGAAGTACAGCAGCCCCGCCAGCTCCCCCGAGAGCGACGCCAGGAGCGGCTCGAGCTCGACGCCGTCTTCCTTCATGCGCAGCGCGACCTCCCGCCGGCGAGGAGAGCCGGGCTCCCCCGCGAGCAGCTGGGCGAGCTCGCCCGGCGCCACCGCGGCGTGCACCACGACGATGGGCCCCCGCGGCGCGCGCGCGAGCATCGACGCAGCGGGCGCGCGCTCCGCCGACCAAAGAGGCCCCTGGGCGAGCACGCGCCCGGCGAGCTCGAGCGTGCGTTCGGAGACGCGGGCGGTGCCCACGACGCCCTGAACGCGGCCGCGCGCGGACTCGGTCGGCCCGAGGAACAAGACGAGCGGACCGCCCAGCGCGCGCCGCGCGGCGTCGACCTCGGCCTGCGAGGTGAGCCCCGCGCTCGCCGCCCGCCGCACCTGCGCCTCGGCGGTCTGCGGCCGCTCGCCTCCGAACGCCAGGTACAAGTACCCGCGGTCGATGAACGCGATCCGCTCCTCGCCGTCCCCCATGCGGACCCGCGCCCAACCATCGCCGCGTGCGTCGACGCGCGCCCCTTCTCGCTCGAGGCGGGCGACGAGCGCGTCGAGTGCCTTGACGTCATCGATGACGCCCCAGCACGACACCAGCCCTGGGAAGCCCGGGAGCGCGAACACCGCCAGCCCTTCGGCGCCGTCGAGCACCCCCGGCGACTGCGCCGCCAGCTCGGTCGCGAACGACAGCGGCGTCCCCTCGAGCACGCGAGGCCCGCGCTCGGGCCCCAAGAGCCGCTCGACGAAGTCGACCGTCCGGTCGAGGTTCCCCTCCATCGCGCTGAGCCCGAGCAGCGCGCTCGCGTCGGCGGGCACGGCGCGCATCAGCTCGCGCGGCTCGACGCGAACGGTCCGCTCCAGCTCGACGCGGTCCCCCACGCGGGCGCGCACCCGGTACGTGCCCGCCCGGGCGAACGCGTGCGAGACAGCCGCGCCGCCCCGCGGCGGGCTGCCGTCGCCGAAGTCCCACGTCAAATCATCGCGCCCGCCGTGCAGCGCGTGAGGCACGCCGGCCTCGACGAGGGACGACGCCTCCGTCGCGCGGGTCCCGCGGGCGCACGCGGCGAGCCCCAGCGCGAGGAAGGCCAGACACGCAGCGGTTCGAAGGACGAGCAAGCGGGTAGAGCTTAGAACTCCACCGCGAATCCGAACATCCAGTGGCGGCTCGAGAGGTCGAACCCCGGACCGCCGAAGTCGTCGATCCGTTGGACGTTGTACTCGGCGAAGAGGTAGCTGTGGTTGACGCCGGCGTTGGTGTCGAAGTCGCGGGCCAGCCGGGGCTCGAGGAAGTCGAGCATGAACGAGAGCCCCGCCACGCCGACATAGCCCCACTTGCCGCCCGCGCCACGCCGCCCGCCGACGAACTCGATGCCGGTGCCTTTGTCGATCCACCAGGGCATGTAGGCCAGGCCGCCCTTGACGTACGGGACCAACGGCACGCCCCACTTCACCGCGGCGTAGTCGAAGCGGTAGACGGCCAGGAGCTTGAGCGGCAGGACCTTGAACGCGGTCTTCTCCGCGGAAGGCTGCCCCGTCACGGTGATGGCCGGCGCGTACTTCTCGGCGTAGCCGGCCGAGAAGCCCACCGCGAGCGAGCCGAGCTTCTGAAATACTTGATAGTCGTACTCGAGCTCGAACAGGAGCAGGCTGCTCGTTCCGAAGGTGTTGCGGAACACGGGGGTGCTCAGCCCCGGCTCGCTGTCGATGTCCGGGTAGTAGCCGCCGAAGCGAAGCTCGAGCGCCGACGTCTTGGGCGAGGAGACGGAAACCTCCTCGTCGGCCTGCGCCAGCGCCGGCGCAGCGAGCAGGCACGTCCCGAGCAGCGCGACCCGTACCGCCTTCGTCATGACTTCCTCCTGCGCAGCGCCAACCCGACGACCAGCGCCGCGAACACGAGCGCAGGTCCCCCCACCGCCCCGCAACCGCCCTGCTCCTGTCCACCCGCCAGGGTGTACTGGTCGAAGAAGCCGCTGGTCTCCACCGGCGTGCCCGACGCCTCGTTCGAGGCCGGGCTCTCGTTGCGCGCGGCATCGAGCGCGAAGGCGCGAACGACATAGGTCACGCCGTTCTCCAGCCCCTCGATGCGCGCGTTGTTGACGGTCACCGTCGCCGCGTCGCTGAAGTCGGTCTCGTCTTCGCGGCGAAGCTGGACGCGCAGCTCCGTGGTGTCATCGAACCGCTCCATTTGAACGGACAGCGCGCGGTCGAGCGCGACGACGTCGTGAATGACCGGCGCCGGCGGGGCCTTGGCGTCGTAGCGAATGACCAAGGGGCTCGCCCGGAGCGGCGTCTCCGTCCCGCCGCAGGTGTTCGGGAACAGCGCGTACTTCACGAGCCCGCACACGCGGAACTCCCGCTCGACGTCGGTCGCCCCGCAAATGGTGCCGCCGTCGGCCGTGGCGGGGAGGCGATTCAAGGGGACGTTGAACGAGCCCTGCAGCGTCGTCAGCTGGCCGACGGATTGGCCATCGAGCTCCGGCTCTTGCGGGGTGTCTCCGCAGGTGCCCGAGGTCAGCCAGACCTCCATGCTCCCGTCGCAGTCGGGGGCGGGCAGCGCGCCGCTGTAGTTGGCGCCGATGGTCGGGCAGCCGCTGTTCGGACCGAAGGCGTAGCCGCCGTCGGCGGAGGCCTCGACGAGCGAGAAGACCAGGGTCTGCCCAAACACGGTGGCCGGAACGATGAGGAGCAACGCGGCGAGAAGCGGTCGCATGGTGGTCGATCGGTTAGCAAGCACGGCGCCAAAGGAAAACGCCTGAATCTCGCCCGAAGCTCGGGGTCTTGGCCAGAGTCGAGCCGGACAAATGGACAGCGCGGCCCAGGCGCGTTTGCCAATTTGTCACGCCTTGCGCTCGAGCAGGGCTTCGGCGATTTCCAGCGCGGTCGTGGCGGCCCCTCGGCCGGCGTTGTCGAGGGCGGCCACCAGCGTCACCCAGCCCGCGGAAGGCTGCCCCGCCCTCACCCGCCCGACGTGCACCGCCGGGTCGGCGGTCACCAGCATCGGCATCGGGTAGACCTTCTCGCCCGGCGCGTCGAGCACCTTCACCGCCTGGCCCTGCTTCAACGCCGCGCGGACCTCGTCCGCCGTGACGCTCTTGGCGAGCTTGGCCTGCACGAAGAAAGAGACGCCGTAGAAGGTCGGCACCAGCGCCGCGGTGACGCTCGTCGGCGTAGCCGCGCCCCAAAGCGTGGCGAGCTCTTCGACGGTGGCGCGCTCCTCGCGGGTCCCCTCGCCGTCGAAGTCGCCGAGCTGCGGCACCACGTTGAAGGCGAGCCGCTGGGGAAAGAACGTCTCGTCGGGCTCCCGGCCGGTCAGGAGTCCCGCCGTCTCTTTCTCGAGCGCGTCGACCCCGCGCGCGCCGAACACCGACGCGCCGGCGAGCACGGTGGCCGCCACCTGCTCGAGGCCGAAGCGCTGGCGGAGCGGCTCGAGCGCGAGCGCCAGGCCCGTGGCCCAGGGGCTCGGCGTGCGCACGACGCGGCCCGAGAACGCCGCGCGCAGCGCCGCGCCGTTCACGCTGGGCAGCACCATGGGCACCTTCTCACCGCGAAACGCCGGGCTCACATCCACCGCCCACGCGCCGGCGGCCTGCGCGGCCTGCGCGAGCGACTTCGCCGGCCCCTCGGGCGTGGCGATCAACGCGAGCTGGACGCCGCGAAACGAGTCCGGCTCCACCTTCTCGATGGCGAGCGTCTCGTCGAGGTACTCGACCTCTTCCCCTTCCGAGCGGGCCGAGCCCAGCAACGTCACCTGCGACGCCGGGTGCCCCCGCTCCGCCAAGGCCCCCAACATCTCCCGGCCCACGACGCCCGTCGCGCCGGCGATCGCCACTCGTACCTTCGAATCCATCGTCAGTCCTCGCGGAGGCGCGCCGTCGCTGGAGCGCCTGGAAGGGGTGGAAACTTGGGGTTGCGCTCCGCCGCCGAGGGCCGCACGTACTGCGGCTCGAGGGCGAAGACCTTCTGCGCATCGTAGCGGCCGGTCAACGCCGCGAGCTGCCCCACCGCGCGCGCCAGCGGGTGCTCCGGGCCGTCGCGCAGCTGGGCGGCGGGGGCGCCGGCCTCGAGCAGCGCGGCGCGATACCCGGGCAGCGCGGGGCCGAACGCCAGCGCCTCGCTGTTCGCCAGAAGCCACCGCGCGACCTGCGCGGGCGGCAGCGCGTCTTCTGGAGCGACCTCCCGCACGCCCACGCCCTCGCGCTGGTAGTGCCCCACGTAGAGCTCGTTCTGCCGAGCGACGGCGAGCGGCAGGAGCGGGCGGTGCTCCTCCGCCGGCAGGCACAGCGCGGCCAGCCACGAAACCCCGACCAGCTCGATCTGCCGCGCGTACGCCAGCGCCTTCATCGCCGACAGGCCGATGCGGAGCCCGGTGAACGAGCCGGGGCCGATGCCCACCGCGAGCGCGGTCAGGTCCTCGAGGCGAAGCCCTTCTTGCGCGAGGAAGGTCTGCAGGACGCCCGGGAGCATCTCGCTCTGCTTGCGCGGAGGCCCCTGGGTGAGCTCGGCGCGGACCCGCCGGCCGCTCGGCCGGTCGTTCGGGTCGAGCAGCGCGAGGGACAAAAAGAGCGTCGAGCTGTCGAGCGCCAGCAGCACGGGCGGAGCCCTTAGCGCGTTTCGACTCGGGCGTCAGCCGCACCGGTACAGCCGCACCCGCGCCAGCCCGGACTCGAGCATGCCCAGCTTCCGACCGGCAGCCTCGGACACGTCGATGATGCGCCCGCGGGCGTAGGGCCCGCGATCGTTGATGCGCACCTGCACGCGCCTGCCGTTCGCCAGGTTCTCCACCTCGACGCACGAATGGAACTTGAGCTTGCGGTGCGCGGCGGTCATCGCGCCCTTGTCGAACGGCTCGCCGCTCGCGGTGGGGCGGCCGTGGAAGCCCTTGCCGTAGTACGACGCGACGCCCTCTCCGAGGAACCGCTCGTCGCCGGGGCCTGCGGGACGCGCGGTCCGGCAGCCGGCCAGCGCGACGAGCAGCGACACCGCCCCTGCGAACGCGGCCCGCCGCACGCCCTCGTCACCTCAGCATCTTCTGAATGTCCTGCGTCATCACCCAGAGCATGATGACCGCCAGCATCGCGAGGCCGATCATGTTGGCCACCTCGCGCGCGCGCATCGGGATGGGCCGACGGCGAATGCCTTCCCACAGCGCCGCGAGCAGCGCGAAGCCATCGAGCACCGGGATGGGCAGCAGGTTCATCAGGCCGAGGTTGATCGACACGATCGCCATCGCGCTCACGAAGCTCTCGGCGCCATGCTCGGCCGTCTTGGTGGCGATCTGGAAGAGCGCGAGCGGCCCGCCGACGTTCTTCGCCGGCACGTCGCCCGTGAACAGCTTGCCGATGAGAATCGCCGTCTGGCCGATCAGCTCCGGCACCTTCTCCGCCGAGACCGCGAGCGCCTCGGCCGGCCCGCGGTGGATGGTGATCATCTCGGGCTCGGACAGCTCGTTCAGCCAGACGCTCGAGCGAATCCCCAGGTCGATGACGTCGTTGCTCTGCTTGAACTCGTCGATCACCTCGACCTTGGCCTGGCGGAGCGCCTTCGTCTTGACCTCGGTCCCAGACCGCCACGTGAGCTGAAACGGCTCCAGCTCGAGCTCCTGCAGCTTCGACGAGAAGAGCGCGATCGCGATGATCGGCTCGCCGTCGACCTCGAGCAGCCGGTCCCCCGGCCGGACGCCCGCGCTCGCCGCCGGGCTGCCCTGCTCCACCACGCCCACGTACAGGTCGTCGCGCTCCGCGCCGAGCGCCGCGTAGCCTTCGCCGGGCTGCTTCTCCATCGTCAGCTTCACGATGTCGGCCGTCTGCACGTTGGCGCCCGCGACCTCCAGACGGCGGGGACGCGCCACCTCGAGCGTCAACGGAGAGCTCGCCTTGGCCAGCATCTCGGCCAACGCGATCTCGTCCTTCACCGGCTGGCCGTTCAGCGTGAGCACCCGGTCGAACGTCTTGAGGCCCGCCGCCTCCGCCGGCGATCCGGCCGGCACGCCGAGGATGGCGGCCCGCGCCCCGGGCGAGATGCCGATCATCCCGCGGGTCAGCCGCGCGATCGGGTTCACCTCGACGGTGCGGGTGGGGGTGATCTCGGTGCGAACGAGCTCGTCGCCGCGCTGGACGGCGATCGGCACCGCGCGGTCGTGCACGCCGGTCAGCGCCTCGCGCACCTCGTCGAAGGTGCGGACCGACTTCCCGTTCAGCTCGACGATCACGTCCCCCGGCTCGAGCTTGGCGTGCGCGGCCGGCATGCCGGGCTCGACCGCCCCGATGCGGCTCGAGATCTCCTGGTGCGCGCCGACGAAGACGAAGAAGTACGCCAGAATCGGGAAGAGCAGGTTGAACGCGGGCCCGGCGATGACGATCAACGCGCGCTTCCAAGGGGGCTGGGCCAAGAACCCGCGCGCCGCCTCTTCGGGGCCGAGCTCTTCGTGCGGCAGCTCGCCCGCCATCTTCACGTAGCCGCCCAGCGGTATCCAACTGATGCGGTACTCGGTCTCCCCGCGGGTGAAGCCGAACACCCGCGGCCCGAAGCCGATGGAGAACTTCAGCACCTTGACCTTCAGGAGCTTCGCGACGAGGAAGTGGCCGAGCTCGTGTACGAACACGAGCACGCCCAAGAAGACCAGGAACACCGCGAGCTTCTGAATGGCCATCATGTGAGGAAGAGGTTAATCGCGCGGCCGGGCTCCGACAACGCAAGCGGAAGGCCGGCCGAAGGCCCCACCCGCCCCTACTTCCCCCAAACAGCAGCGTTCCTGGGCCATTCCGGCGCCGCCTGCCCGACAAGTCACGGGCGCGCGAAGAGCAACAGGTACACGAGCAGCACCGGCGCATTGAAGATGAGCGCGTCGATGCGGTCGAGCAGCCCTCCGTGGCCGGGGATGAGCTTGCCCGAGTCCTTCACCGCGTAGGCGCGCTTGAGCATCGACTCGCACAGGTCGCCCACCGGCCCCACCACCCCGCCGATGAGGCCCGCCGCGGCGCAGTCGAGCCACGCGAGCTCTGGGAAGAAGGCGAGCTTGGCGACCACCATCCCCGCGAACGACCCGACCAGCCCGCCGAAGAACCCCTCCCACGTCTTGTTCGGGCTCACCGCGGGATAGAGCTTGTGCCGACCGAAGAAGCGGCCCGCGAAGTAGGCGGCGGTGTCGTTGCCCCACGTGATGATGAGCAGGCACAACAGCCACTCCCAGCCGTGCGGCAGCGCGCGCACCGCCCCCACCGCGGTCAGCCCGAGCGCGCCGTACAGCATGCCGGCCAGAAGGTGCGCCGCATGGGTCGGCGCCTCGGCCAGCGGCCCCCGCAACAAGTGGTAGGTCCACGCGGCCAGGAAGAAGCCCGCGCAGACGCCGAACGCCCAGCCGAACGCGTCGTCGGGCCGGAGGACGAGCAACAGCGGCAGCGCGGCCGCGGACGCCATGCCGAGCCAAGCGATGGGGCTCAGCCGCTTCTGCGCGATCAGGTAGTACTCGGAGGCGCAGCCCGCGGCGACCGCGGCGAGCAACCCCGCCGTCCAATACCCGCCCTTCCACAGGAGGAAGAGCACGCCCGGCAGCAGCACGGCCGCCGAGACGACGCGCAAGAGCAGGTTCTTGTTCTTCTCGTTCAACGCCGCACCTGCGCCGAGGTGAGCCCGAAGCGCCGCTCGCGTTGCTGGTACGCCTCGAGGCACGCCATCAGGTCGGCGGCCCGGAACTCGGGCCACAGGCGCTCGGTGAAGACGAGCTCGGCGTAGGCCAGCTGCCACAGCAAGAAGTTCGACACCCGGTGCTCGCCGCTGGTGCGAATCACCAGGTCGAGCGGCGGCAGATCGCGCGTCCACAAGAGCGCCTCGAGGTCGGACGGCTCGAGGCGGCTGGCCTTGAGCTCGTTCGCTTCGATCTTCTGCGCCAACCGCCTGGCCGCGTCGAGCAGCTCTTCGCGCCCGCCGTACGAGAGCGCGAGGGTGAGCACCATCGCCCCGTTCTTCGCCGAGTCCGCCCGGAGCCGCTCGAGCGGATCGCGCACGAACTTGGGCAGCCGGTCGAGCTCGCCGATCGCGTTCAAGCGAATGTCGTTGTCGAGGATCTCCGGGCGCTCCTTCTCGAGGTAGTCGCGCAGGAGCTCCATCAGACCGGCGACCTCTTCCGCCGGGCGCGCCCAGTTCTGGGACGAGAAGGCGTAGAGGGTGAGCGCCTTGAGCCCCACCCGGCGGGCGGCGCGCGTCACGTCGCGCACGCTGTTCGAGCCCTCGCGGTGCCCCGCCAGCCTGGGCTCGCCGCGCGCCTCCGCCCACCGGCCGTTGCCGTCCATGATGATGCCGACGTGCCGCGGCAGCGGTCGTGACTTGATCTCTTCTTCGAGCTTCCTGAGCGCGGCGGCGTCCATGCCTGGTGGTGCGTAACGGGGCGGCCCCTATACCGGGCCTTCTTCTCACCGTCCACGGGGGTTCCCAAGCCCAAATCGAAGTTTGACCCCGACAGGGGCGCTCCCTAGCATCGCGCACCGCTCATGCCCCCAAAGGTCATTGGCCCGTACCGCGTGCTCGAGACGATCGGCAGCGGAGGGGTCGGCACCGTCTACCGCGCGATCGACCGCCGCACCGGCGAGGCCATCGCGCTCAAGCTGTTGTCGACGGGGCCAGCGCTCGACCCGCGCGCGGCGCGGCGGCTCGCGCGCGAGTTCGAGACGCTCTACGACCTGTCGCACCCCAACGTGGTGAAGGTCTTCGACACCGGGGTCTACCAGGGCTACCCGTACCTCGCGATGGAGCTCGTCGAGGGGCTCACGCTCCGCCACTACCTCTCCTTGGGCACCGACGAGCTCAGCTCGCCCGAGCGGCTGGCGACGGCGATCCGGCAGAGCCGCAACGTCTTTCGCCCCGAGAAGGAAACCGAAGACGACGAAGAGCCGCTGTCGGTGGACGTCGACGAGGTCTCGGCCGACTACCCGCCTTCCCCCTTCACGCTGTCGGCCTTTCATGAAGAGAGCCCCAGCGAGGAGAGCGACTACGTCTCGGGGCCGGAGTCGGTGCGCGCGCTGGCCGACGCCGCGGACGAGCCCGACACGGAAGCCTCGCGCTCCTTCGACTTCGAGCTGCCCTTCGACGTGCCGACCCCCGACGCGCCGCCAGAGCCCGCCAAGCCCCGCCAGGCGGTCGACCTCGACGCGCTCAACCGCCCCGAGCGCGTGGGCCGGCTCAAGGACACGATGCTGCAGCTGTGCCAGGCGCTCGCGTACATCCACGGGCATGGGCTGGTGCATCGGGACTTGAAGCCTTCCAACGTCATGGTCGACGAAGACCGGCTGGTCCGGCTGATGGACTTCGGCCTCGCCAAGTTCCTCGCCGACGACGCCGCCGTCACGGCCGACGGCCGCCTGGTCGGGACCTTTCGCTACATGGCACCGGAGCAGATCCTCGGCGAGCCGCTCGACGCGCGCAGCGACCTCTACTCGCTCGGCGTCATCCTCTACGAGCTGCTCGCCGGCCGGCCGCCCTTCGACGCGAAGACGCCCTACGAGCTGTGGCAGAAGGTCCTCGAGACCGAGGCCCCTTCCATCTTCTCCGTCAACCCGCGCGCGGATCCGACGCTGGCGCGCGTGGCGCACCGGCTGATCCGCAAGGAGCCGAGCGACCGCTACCAGACCGCGGAAGAGGTCTACGAGGCGCTCTCGGAGTGAGCCGGCAGCTGTCAGTCGACGAGGCGAGCGCGGGCGAGCGGTTGGATCTCTTCGTCGGCCGTGCCTTGTCGCTCTCGCGCGCGCAGCTCAAGGCGCTGTTCGAGGCGGGCGGGGTGCGCCTCAACCGCCGCAAGGCGAAGAAGGGCGACCGCGTCCAGCCAGGGGACCTGGTCGAGGTCGAGCCGCCGCCGCCCGCGGGCGCGGACCTGGTGCCCGACCCCGAAGCGCCGCTCGTGGTGCTCTACCAAGACGACGCGCTGGTCGCCGTCGAGAAGCCGGCCGGCATGGCCTCTCATCCGTTGGCGCCAGGAGAGCGCGGGACCGTCGCCAACGCCCGCGAGCGCGCGGTGCCGTGGCTGCCCGCCAACCATGCGCCGGAGACCGAGCGCCTCGTGCACGACGCACTGCGGGTGTCACCGCTGACGTGTCTGCTGCGACCGACGATGGCGCCGCCGGGCTGGACGCCGCTGCACTGCGGCGCGCTGCTGCAGGACCGCGGGCTCGCGCGGGCGGTGTGCCACGCGTGGGCGCAACAGAAGGACTGGACCCGCCACGGTGGCGCCGTGATGTCGGCGTTGTTGCCGTCGTTGCCGGGCGCCGTGGCCCCGCCGCATGTGATCTCGGGCGCCCAGCTGGCGCTGCCCGGCGCGGTGGTGGCCTGCGAGCCCGCCGATCTCGCCGCGCTGGTCGGCGCGCTCATCCACCTGCACCTGCTCAAGGTGCTCGAGCTCGACACGCGGGTCGGGCTCGCGCTGGGCAGTCGCGACCCTGGCATCCTGGCCTTCCTGGCGCTGCCGTTGCTGCTGCCGGCGGTGGCCGAGGTGACCGGGCTGCCGATGTCGATGTCGACCGACACCGGCCCGACCGCTGCCATCGCGCGGCGCTGGACCGAGTACGTCGATCACCTCGAGGAGCTGGTGCCCCGCAGCGTGGTCGAGAATCTACTATCCACCCTGGTTCCCCGCATCGTAAAACCGTCGTGAGCATGCAGGACCCCCCCATCGCGCGCCCGTCCGTGTCGATCCCGGAGCTCGCGCGGCGGCTACAGGACGGCGCTCGTCAGCTCGAGGCGCAGTTCCTCGGCAAAGAGGAGATCATCCGCTTGCTGTTCGTCAGCGCGCTGGCGGGCGAGCACCTCGTGATGGTCGGTCCGCCCGGCACCGCCAAGAGCGCGCTCATCCGTCAGTTCGCGCAGGTCATCGAGGCCCGCTACTTCGACTACCTGCTCACGCGCTTCACCGAGCCCAACGAGATCTTCGGGC
>CAZEDU010000089.1:0-11046 GCA_964511185.1 uncultured Myxococcaceae bacterium
GGCGGCGGTGGAGCTGGTGCGCAAGGTGTTCGACGGGCTGGCGGACAAGACCGTGCTCGTGGTCGGCGCCGGCGAGATGTCCGAGCTGGCGGCGCGCCACCTGCTGTCGGCGGGCGCGAGCAAGCTCTACGTGGTGAACCGGACCTTCGCGCGCGCGCAGGAGCTCGCCGCGCGGGTGACGGGCGAAGCGCGGCCGTTCGAGGAGCTGCACGGGCTGCTGCTGCCCGCCGACGTCGTCATCTGCTCCACCGCCTCGCCCACGCCGCTCTTCACGCGCGGGAACGTGGGCGCCCACCTCAAGGCCCGCAAGTTCCGGCCGCTGGTGATGGTCGACCTGGCGGTGCCGCGCGACATCGCCCCCGACGTCCACGCGCTCGAGGGCGTCTTCGCGTTCGACGTGGACGACATCCAGCGCAACGTGGCGGAGAACTCGGCGGCGCGCGCGGCGGAGGCGGCCAAGGCCGAGCAGATCATCGCCGAGGAGCTGGCGCGGTTCATGCGGGCGCGGGCGGTGCGCGACGGCGTGCCGGTGCTCGCGCAGCTCCGCGCCCGGGCCGAGCAGATCGCGCGGGCCGAGGTGGAGCGCACGCTCCAGAGCTTGGGCGCCGAAGGGGTCTCGGAGAAGGCGCGCAAGAGCGTCGAGGCGATGGCGAACGCGATCGTCAACAAGCTGCTGCACCAGCCGACGGCGCGCCTGCGCTCGGTCGGCCACGAGGACGCGCGGCTCGCGGAGGCGGCGGCGGAGCTGTTCGGGCTCGAGCCGTCGTCGAGCGAGAGGAACGAGCCTATCGACCCGATGCTGGTGGTGAAGGGCGGGAAGCGGTGAGCGCCTCGCTGTCGTCTCGCGGGCCGCTGCGCATCGCGACGCGAAAGAGCCCGCTGGCCCTCTGGCAGGCCCGGCACATCGCCGACCGCATCCAACACGCCGCGCCGGACGTGACGGTGCAGCTCGTCGAGCTGACCACCGAAGGGGACCGGTTCCTCTCGGGCCCGCTGTCGCAGGTCGGCGGGAAAGGGCTGTTCGTCAAAGAGGTGGAGCAGGCGGTCTTGTCCGGCGCGGCCGACCTGGCGGTGCACTCGCTCAAGGACATGACCTCGACGATGCCGGAGGGGCTGACCTTGGGCGCGTTGCCCGAGCGCGAGGATCCGCGGGACGCGTGGGTGAGCCACGCGGGCACGCCGCTGGACGCGCTGCCGTCGGGCGCGCAGGTCGGCACGTCCTCGCTGCGCCGGGCGTGTCAGCTCCTGGCGCGCAGGCCCGATCTCCAGACGGTCTCGATTCGCGGCAACGTGCAGACCCGGCTCGAGAAGGCGAAGGCCTTGGCGGGCACCGTCTTGGCGCATGCGGGGCTCAAGCGGCTCGCGCTGCAGTCGGTGGTCACCGAGGTGCTCGCGCCGGAGGTCAGCCTGCCCGCGATCGGCCAAGGCATCCTCGCGGTGCAGTGCCGCGCGTCGGACGAGGCGCTCCTCGCCGTGCTCTCCCGGCTCGACCACGCGCCCACGCGCGCGGCCGCGACGGCCGAGCGCGCGCTGCTCAAAGGGCTCGAGGGCGGCTGCACGGTGCCGCTCGCGGGCTACGCCACCCTCGAGGCGAACGGCGCGCTGAGGCTCCGCGGGCTGGTGGGCCGCCCGGACGGGTCCCTGGTGATTCGAGGCGAGCGGGTGGGGCCGGCCTCCTCGGGCGCGCAGATGGGCGAGGCGCTGGCCTCAGAGCTGCTGGCGCGCGGGGGAGCTCGCATCCTCGCGTCGTTCGGACATTCCAACCAGGTGCCTGAGTCGTGAGCGGCGACGCGCGGTTGAACGGCGTGCGTGTCTTGCTGACGCGGCCGAAAGACCGCGTGCAAGAGCTGCAGTTCCTGCTCGAGGACGAAGGGGCCGAGGTGCTGGCGCTGCCGATGCTGGAGCTGGTGCCTCCGGACGACACGCGGCCGCTCGAGTCCGCCGTGGAGCACGTCCACCGGTACCGCTGGGTGCTGTTCACCAGCCCCGCGGCCGTGCACGCCCTGGTCGAGGCGGCGCGCCAGGCGGGCAGCATCGACCGGCTGAGGAAGGTCCGCATCGGGGTGGTGGGTCCGCAGACCGCGCTGGCGTGTCAGTCGCTGCAGCTGCCGGTCGCGGTCGAAGCGGCGCAGCGCACCGGCGAAGGGCTGTACGAGGCGATTCGCCAAGAGCTCGACGCGAGCGACGAGGTCCTGTTGCCCGCCGCGCAGGAAGGCCGGCGGGAGCTCAAGGAAACGCTCGAGGAGCATGGCGTGCAGGTGACGTGGGTGGCCGCGTACAGGAGCGAGAGCCGGCCGCTCGAGCCGGCCATCCTCTTCGCGCTGCGCGACCGGCCGGCGGACGTCATCGTCTTCGCCTCCCCGCGCACGGCGGAGGCGTTCCTCGAGAGCACGCAGGCGGAAGGCGCGGAGTGGGTCCGCCGCGCCAAGCTGGTCGCCATTGGCCCCACGACGGCGCGCGGGCTGGACGCGCTGGGGTTGACGGCCGCGGCGGTGGCCGAAGAGCCGACCCCCAGCGGCCTGGTGGAGGCGGTCGTCCGGGCGGTGGGGGCTTCGCGGTGAACGCCCTCGGGGTGACGGTGTTGCTCGTCACCGCCGCGGCTCCCAACTACCTGCCTTTCAAGATGCTGCACAGCGACGCCGACCCGTTCGCGTTCTACGTCGACGCGCGCGCGCAGAGCCCCGCGGGCTTGCCGCTCGCGGAGGTGCTCTCCGCGAGCGAGGCCGCATGGCGGCGGTGGGACGAGGTCCCGTGCGCGGCGACGGCGATGGTGTCGTTGGGACCGACCTCGACCGCGCCCGACGCGTACGACGGCGTGAACGTCAGCACCCTCTGGGTGACGAGCGCGAGCGACCCGGCGTACGACGACATCCTGGCGGGCGGTGCGGCGGCCGCCGCGGCGGTGCCGGTCGCGTACGCCGGCGTGCTCGAGCAGTGCGACGTGTTCGTGAACGCGGTCGACTTTCAGTGGAGCACCGCCGCCGTGACGCCGCCGGGCGCGTTGGACGTCGAGTCGCTCGTGCTGCACGAGGCCGGGCATTGTCAGGGGCTCGACCACTCGTTCGAGGATCCGGCGGAGGTGATGTACCCGATCGCGCCGCTCGGCGCGGCCCGGCGCGCCTTGAGCGCGAACGACATCGCCGCGCTGTGCGCCCGCTACCCGGTCGAAGGCGCGGTCGGCTCGCCCTGCTCGTCGGACGGCGGCTGCGTTGCGTCGGGCCATCGCTGCGCGGCGCAGCGCTACTGCACGCGGCCTTGCTCCGCGCAGGCGCCTTGCGAGGCGCCCTTCGTCTGCGCGCGCTCGGATCTGTTCACGGCGGACGGCGGCTCGGTGTGTCTGGCGCCGGACGCCACCGTGGTGGCGGTCGGAAAGCCCTGCTCGCAGCCGGGCGACTGTGGCGCGGCCGGGACGTGCGTGCTGCCCAGCGCGGCCCCGTCCGGCCGAACACGGTGGCAGGCCGGCTACTGCACGATGTCGTGCGGGGCGGACGGTGACTGCCCCGCCGACGCGTCCTGCGGCGAGATCGACGGGCAGACGCGCTGCCTCAAGCGCTGCCGCGAGGGCACCGGCGACTGTCGCCCTGGCTATGCGTGCTCGACCGGCCCCACGGGGCGTGACGCCGTCTGCGCGCCAGAGTGCGGCGGCTCGATGGATTGTGAGGCGGGGCAGACGTGCCGCGCGTGCGGCGAGGCGTGCGTGCGCGTGCAGAGCGCCGCCGGCGAGCTGGGAGCCCCCTGCGCGACCCCCGCGACCTGCGGGGAAGGGCAGGTCTGCGCGCTCTCGCTCGATGGAGGCCCGGGGGTCTGCGCGCGCTCGTGCGCGCTGGCGTGCTTGCCGTGTCCGGATGGCGCCGCGTGCCTGCCGGCCGGGCCGCGGGGGGCGCTCCTCTGCTTGCAGCGCTGCACGGCGGGCACGTGCGCGCCCGGTCTGCGCTGTGCCTCCCTCGCGGGCGGGAGCGGGTGCGTCCCGGGGTGTCAGGGCGATCTGGACTGTCCGGTGGGGACCGCCTGCGCCGGCGGGGAGTGCGTCGACCCGACGTCGCGCGCGGATGGAGGCGAGGCGCCGGCCCCCGCGCCCAGGACCCCGACCGGCTGTGGGTGCGGCGCGGCGCCCGCTCCGTCCGTCCTGCTCGCGCTCTTCGCTCTGTTCTTGGCTCGGCCCCGACGCGCGAAGGGCGGGCGGGCAGGGGGGCGCTAGGCGTTCTCGGGCTGCCCAGCGCGGCCGCGGCGACCCATATTTCCTCGCCTTCGAGCGCGAGGACAACGCGGATGGGACGAAGAGGATGGCGCATCGCACTCGGCGTCGCGGCGGTGCTCGCGGCTCTGCTCGTGTCGGCCGGCGGCGTCATCGCACTGAACGCGGATCGAATCGCCGCGGCGGTCACGGAGAGGAAGCTGCCGGAGTGGTCCGAGCGCCTCGGCCGCGAGGTGACGCTCGAGCGCGTGGACATCCACGTCTTCCCCTGGCCGCGCGCCGAGCTCATCCAGCTCCAGGTCGCCGGCGCGCCCGGTGAGCCGGTGCTGCTCCAGTCGCCACGCGCGGAGCTCTCCCTTCGCCTGTGGCCGCTGCTGAGCTCGTTCGGAAGGGAGGTTCAGATCCGCGCGGTCGAGCTGCAGGGCACCGAGTTGACGCTGGTGCGGCGCGGCGAGGGGCAGTGGTCCTACCAGGACTTGATGAAGCGCGCGCCGGCTGGGGAGAGGGGAGCGGCGCGCTCGATCGAGATCGCGCGGGTCGAGATCGAGGACGCCCGGCTGACGATCGTCGATCGCGCGCGCCGCGTGACGCTGACCCACATCGACGGCACCGCGTCGAACATCGAAGATCGAAAGCCGTTCGACGTTCGCCTGCGCGCGGCGTTCGCTTCCGAGCGCCAGAACCTCGCCGCCACGCTTCGGGTCGATCCGGCGGACAACCCGACGGGCGCGCTGGCGTTCGAAGGGGACGTGTCGCTCGACCGGGCCGACCTGGGCACGCTTCAGGGGCTCTTGCCCGCCAAGCACGAAGCGCTGGTGAAGCAGGGGACCCTCTCCCTCACGTCGTACGTCTCGAAGCGGTCGCAGACGCCAGACAGCCCCATTCACCTCGACATCCGCCAGCTGGCGATCGAAGGGCCTGGCGTTCGGCTGGGCGGGAGCGCGCGCGTCCGAACCGAGCCGTTGAACGTGACGTTCGCCCTGACGGGAGAGCGGCTCGATCTCGACCAACTCCTGGGCCGGAGGTCGGATGAGGCGCATGCGCCCCGCGGGAGGGCCGGCGCTGCCCGCGCGAGAAAGAAGCTCGGGGCCGCGAGCGTGTCCGGCACGCTGTCACTCGACGAGGTTCGGCGCGGGAAGCTGGTCTTCACGCAGCTGGATGCGCGCACCACGCTCTCGGAAGGCGTGCTGCGGTTGGATCAGGCCACCGCGCGCTTGTTCGGGGGGCAGGTCGAGCTGAGCGGCACGACGGTGGACCTCACCGCGCCGCTCCCCGCGTGGCGCATGCGGGCGCGCGCGCAGAGCATCGACCTGGGGCAGGCGATGCAGGCCTTCACCGCGCATCGGCCGATCGACGGCAGGGCGACGGTGGGCTTGGACCTGTCTGGCGCTGGGACCGACTGGAGCGCCATCCGCGACAAGGTCACCGGCTCGGGCTCGTTCCTCATCGAGCAAGGCGCGCTGCGGATGGGTGTGAACGAGCAGGTGCTGGGCGCGATTCGTCAGGCGGCGGCCGTGCTCGAGAAGCCGGGCGCGGCGGAGCGCACCGAAGCGCTCGCCACGACCGAGCTTCGCGACGTCGGCGGCCAGTTCCGGATCGAGCAGGGCTGGCTCCAGCTGTCGCGGCCCTTGCGCGTCTCGCTGCCCGCCGGCGAGGCATCGCTGGGCGGCAGAATCTCGCTCGCGCGCGAGCTCGATCTTCGGGGCGAGCTGGCCTTGTCACCCGCCGTCGTCTCGTCGGCGACAGGGGGGCAGCTCGTGCCGCGCCGCCCCGTGCCGGTGCCGCTGGTCGTCCGCGGCGCGGTGACCGAGCCCCAGGTCGAGATCGCGCTCAGCGCGGCAGAGCTCGGGCGCGCGCTGCTCGGGGCCCCCGGGTCCGACGAGGTCGAAGCGCTGAAGGACAAGGCGCGCCGAGAGGTCCAAGGTCGCTTCAAGAACCTGCTCGACCGCGCGCGATAGCGGGTAGGTGGGTGTGCCACACGCCATGAAGGCGAGCCGCCGGCTCAAGAGCGCTATTCTCGGGAGCGATGGCTCTCCCGAAAGCGACCGCGCCGGTGGCGCCCGTGCCGGCGACGATGGCCGGCGGAGTGACCCAGTCGCGCGGTGACTTCACCACCGCGTTGGTCGTGGACGTTCTCGTCCGCGCGGGGGCGCTGTCGGCCGACCAGGGGCACGAGCTGCTCGCGAAGGAAGGGGCGGCGCGCGCGCGGGTGCTGAAGACGGTCGGCGGCAAGGCGGCGGCGCGCTACGACGTGTCGCCGGTCGAGATCGTCGCCGCGTTCCAGATAGCCCTGCCCGGCACGCGCGGCGAGGTGCTCGATCAGGATCGCGTCACCGAGATCCTCGCGCGCGCGGTGGGCATGCAGTACCGGAAGATCGACCCGCTCAAGCTCGACATGGCGCTCGCGACGCGCACCCTCTCGCGCCCGTATGCGCAGCGGCACGTGGTGCTGCCGCTCGAGCGCGGCGCGGGGCGGCTCCTGGTCGCCGTCGCCAACCCGTTCGACCGCGAGCTCTTCGAGGCGGTGTCGCGGCTCGCGGGCATGCCGGTCGAGCCGGTGCTGTCGGCCAAGGGCGACATCCTCAAGGCGATCGCCGACATCTACGGCTTCAAGAAGACGATCGCGAAGGCCGCCGACGACTACGGCGCGGGCTCGCAGATCCAGAACTTCGAGCAGCTCGTGTCGCTCTCCGGCACGCAGGAGCTGGAGGCGTCCGACAAGCCCGTCGTCCAGGCCGTCGACTATTTGCTGCGCTACGCGTTCGACAACCGCGCGTCGGACATTCACATCGAGCCGCGGCGCGAGGCGTCGATCGTGCGGCTGCGCATCGACGGCGTGCTGCACCCGGTGTACACGCTGCCAGGCGGCGTGCACGCGCCCATCGCCTCGCGCGTGAAGATGCTCTCGCGCATGGACATCTCGGAGAAGCGCAAGCCGCAAGACGGCCGCATCAAGACCGAGCGGGAAGGGCGCGAGGTCGAGCTCCGCGTCTCGTCGCTGCCCACCGCGTTCGGCGAGAAGATCGTCATTCGTATCTTCGACCCCGAGACGCTGGTGCAAGACATCGCCCAGCTGGGGTTCGAGTCCGACGAGAAGGCGCTCTTCGAGTCGTGGATCGATCAGCCGCACGGCTTGATCCTGGTCACCGGCCCCACCGGCAGCGGCAAGACGACCACGCTCTACTCCGCGCTCAAGGCGCTCGCCGGCCCGGACGTCAACGTCACCACCATCGAAGATCCGATCGAAATGGTGTGGGAGCAGTTCAACCAGGTCCAGGTGCAGCCGAAGATCGGCCTCGACTTCGCCGGAGCGCTCCGCCACATCCTTCGCCAGGACCCGGACATCATCATGGTCGGCGAGATCCGCGACCCCGAGACCGCCGAGAACGCGATTCAGGCGGCGCTCACCGGCCACCTGGTGCTGTCCACCTTGCACACCAACGACGCCGCGGGCGCGGTGAGCCGCATGAAGGACCTGGGCGTGCCGCCGTTCCTGCTCGCCTCGTCGCTCCTCGGCGTGATGGCGCAGCGGCTCTTGCGGCGCGTCTGCAGCCAGTGCGCGGTCGACAGCCCGCTCAGCGCCGACGAGCTGGTCGCGCTCGCCACCCCGATTCCGCTGGTGGCCACCGGGACGCGGCCCCTGCGCGGTACCGGCTGCGTGCGCTGCCGCGGCACGGGCTACTTCGGCCGCACCGGCGTCTTCGAGATGCTGCCGGTCACCCCCGAGGTGCGTGACCTGATCTCCGCGAGCGCGCCGCTGGCGAACATCGTCGAGCGCGCCAAGAAGGCCGGCATGCGCACCCTGAGAGAAGCGGGCGCTCGAAAGCTCGCGCAGGGGCTCACCTCGTTCGACGAGGTGATGCGCATGACTGGCGCTTGAGCGGCCCTTCGTCCGGCCGGCCCAGGCTTGCCCTCGCGCGCGAACGGTGCGACGAATGAGGCGTATGCGCCAGCCGGTCGAAGTCAGCCTCGTCAGCGTCCGCCGCATCTACCTGGCGAACGGAACCGAGCGGCTGCAGCGCTGGGAGCCCGAGGCGCCGCCGAGCTGCGCCGAGCCCGCCAGCGGGCGGAGTCAGACCGAGCTCCAGACCGCGCTGGTGCGGACGCCGGTGGCCTCGGTGATGACGCGTGAGGTGGCCTGCGTCGAGCCGGAGCTCAGCCTGGAGGCGCTCCACCTGGTGCTGGTCGACGAGCGGATCAGCGGCGTGCCCGTCGTCGACGCGGACGGCCGTCTGCAGGGCATCGTGTCTCAGACGGACCTGGTCTTCGCCGGGTACGACCGCGCCGAGGCGCTCGACGAAGCGCGCCGCAACGAGCGGCTGTACGGCGAGAGCGCCGCGCCGAGCATGGACTCCGAGACGCCGACGCGGGTGAGCGAGGTGATGACGCGCTCGCCCATCGCGATTCGGGAGTGCGCGTCGATCGCCGAGGCGTCGGCGGTGATGTCGCGCGCCGGCATTCACCGGCTCCCGGTGGTCGACGGCGACCAGCGCGTGGTCGGCATCCTGTCGCCGCTCGACGTGATGCGCTGGCTCGCCGAGCACGCCGGCGTCTCGACGCGCCCCTGACGGCATCACCGGCTCTGCGAGAGGATGACCTCGCGGACCGACGCCATGGTCTTCTCGCGGAGCGGGTCCTGGTTGCACTCAGCGAAGCCGTGGAACCCGAGCGTCTGCTCCGGCACGTAGAGCTCGTAGCGCGAGTAGTAGAACTTGTCGTTCGGATCGACCTTGTTGATGAGCGCCGCCACGATGAGCCGGCCGTCCTTGTTCAGCGCCGAGATCTTCTCGGTGCGGAGCTGGAGGTCGACGTTCCGCTGCGCGCTGCGGTCCTTGAGCACGTCGATGGTTTGGTTGGTGTAGCGCGTGAGGATCGGCTCTTCGCCGATCGTCTCGAAGTTCATCGTCGCTTCGCAGCCGGTGATGCGATCCACCACCTCGACGCCGAAGATGCCGGGGTTGTCGACGTAGTGGATGATTTCGAAGTGCGGCGGGAACGTGTACTGCGCGCCGAGAATCGGAATGGTCACCGGCTTGCCGGCCTCGCGCGGGTAGGGGTGCTTGGCCGCGGCTTGGCTCGATGCGGTGGCGCAGCCGGCGAGCGCGGCGATGAGGGAACCGAGAAGCGAAAGACGAACGAACGACATGTGTGGCCTCCAAAGGTTCGAACCCACTGAGGGTTTCGATTCACCCCGCGTGGGTGGAGGCACCTGTCTCTTTTTTTGAAACGGCCCGCTCAGGCCCGGGCCGGCGCCGCGAGCGGCGGGCGGACCTCGTTGGTCAGCGCGCGCCGCTGCTCGAACTCGGTGGCGTTCATCAGCGTGGTCTGGGCGATCTGCTCCAGCGCTTCGCGCGTCAGGAAGCCCTGGTGGGCGGTGAGCACCACGTTGGGCAAGGTGAGCAGCCGCGCCAGCAC
Organism: uncultured Myxococcaceae bacterium; assembly: GCA_964511185.1. GTDB lineage: Bacteria > Myxococcota > Myxococcia > Myxococcales > Myxococcaceae > CAZEDU01. Next base: position 9,611 of record CAZEDU010000089.1, read on the forward strand.
GTCGTCCTTGACGACGTCGCCGGAGAAGTCGCGGAAGAAGAACTTCTCTTCTTCCTCGTAGACGTCGAGCGCCGCGCCGCCGAGCTGGCCCGACTTGAGGGCGTCGATCATCGCCGCCGTGTCGACCAGCCCGCCGCGCCCGGTGTTCACCAGCACCGCGCCGGGCTTCATCTGCGCGATCGCCTGGCGGCCGATGAGGTGGCGCGTGCTCGGCGAGAGCGGAATGTGCAGCGAGACGATGTCCGATGCGGCGAGGAGCTCGGGCAGCGGCAGGTAGCGCACCCCGAGCGCCTGCTCGAGCTCCGCCTGCGGGTAGAGGTCATAGGCCACGACGCGGCAGCCGAACCCGCGCGCGATGTGCGCCGCGGCGGTCCCGATCTGCCCGGTGCCCACCACGCCGAAGGTCTTCTGGTACAGGTCGAAGCCGACCAGCCCGTCGAGCGTGAAGTTGCCGTCCCGCACGCGCATCGACGCGCGCGGGATCTTCCGGACCAGCGACAGCAAGAGCGCGAACGCGTGCTCCGCCACGGCGTGCGGCGAGTACGCCGGGACGCGGCAGACCGGCATCTGGAGCCGCGCGGCCGCCTCCAGGTCGACGTGGTTGAACCCGGCCGAGCGCAAGAGCACCAGCTGAACGCCCGCGGCGTGCAGGCTCTCGAGCGTCGCGGCGCCCAGGTCGTCGTTCACGAAGGCGCAGACCGCCGGCGCGTCCGCGGCCAGCCTGGCCGTCTCGGGCGTCAGCCGCGGCTCCAGGAAGTGCAGCTCGTGGGTCCGCGCGGCGTTGGCCCGGTCGAACGCCTCGCGCTCGAACCGGTGGCTGTCGAAGAAGACGATCCGCATGGGCGGACCCTAGATCAGAACCGCGCCTGCAAAATCAGGTTGAAGCCGAGCGCGTCTTCCTTCTCGAACGTCGGCTCCGCGACGCCGGCGACGCTGTCCCGGAACGTCACGCGGTTCGCGTCCTTGGTGTAGTAGGTCTCGCCGATCGCGGCCATCACCTCAGAGATGTCCCAGCGGAAGGTGGCCTTGGCCGAGTAGATCGGCACCGCCTTGTAGCCGGTGGGCAGGATGCTGAGCAGGTTGGCCTCGCGCACGACGACGGTGCGCTGCCCCGTGAGCCCGGGCGGCGGGTTGTTTCCGCCGAGCACGCTGGCGGGCGTGGTGAACGACGCAGGCTGCTGGACGCCGGCCACGAACCCCGGCGTGAGGTGAATGCTGGGGAAGTGGTAGTCGAAGCCGGCGGCGATGAACATCTCGGGGGTCAGCGCGGTGCCCTCGGGGAAGTCGCGGAACGGCGGGATGCCCGGCACGTCGAACGCGATGAACGACAGCGTTCGGTACAGCCCGAGCACGTGGATGCGCGCGTAGTTCACCTTCACGCGCGCCTGGAGCGCGACGGCGTCGGCGTTCTGCGGCACGGTCCTGCCGAACACGTC
>CAZEDU010000089.1:11056-20332 GCA_964511185.1 uncultured Myxococcaceae bacterium
GGGGTCTTCCAGCGTCTGCACCAAGCGGCTGCCCTCGAGCGCCACGCTGTACGCGACCCCGCCCGGGTACTCTTCGGGCTTGAACAGCTTCTCGTAGACCTCGGGGTCGTTCCGGTACAGCTTGAAGTCCACGCTCGTCCCGACCGGCACGCCCTGGTGCACGACCAGCTGCGCCGAGGCGCCGGCCGCGTTGACCGGCGCGCGGATGCCCTGGTTCGCCAGGCCCGGCACCAGCCCCTTCTCGAAGTAGCCGGCGCCGCCCTCGAGCCGCAGCCACGGCGTGATGTCGACCCCGGCGCCGCCCATGAAGCCGTAGAGCCGCTCCTTCTCGAGGATCAGATCGTTCAGCACCAGCGACGTCTTCGCGCCGGCGTAGGCGTACCAGCGGTCCTTGGTGAGCTGCAGCTTCACGCCGGGCACGCCGTCGGCGAACGCGCGCGAGGTGAACACGCTGCTGCCGCCCCACGAGATTCGGTACGCGTAGCCCAAGCGGAAGCGATCGGCCGACACGGGGAACCCGGTGAGCGAGAGGCTCTCCTTCTCGCCCCAGCTCGCCGGACGAAACGCCAGCCGCACGTAGCTCGAGTTGTCGCGCAGGTCGATGCCGCCCGACGGCCGCTCCAAGAAGAGGATGGTCAGCGCCGCCTCGGTGGTCAGCCCCGAGAAGAACGACGGCATCTTCTTGTAGAGCACCAGGTTCGAGAGCGTCTCGAAGCCGGAGTAGCGCGTGTTGAAGTTGTCGTAGAACTGGGTGTTCTGATTTCCGGCGCCGAAGCCGGCGTTCGGGCTGTTCGGCGTCGTCTCGCCCGACTTGGCGAAGACGTTGTCGTCGGCGAACACGAACGAGAGCCGGGTGTCGACGAAGTCGCTGGCCCAGGCGGGGCTCGCGGTCAAGAGCGCGGTCGCGAGCAGCAGGCCAATGCGAGGTGAGAACACGGTGGGCTCCTTCTACTTGCAGGGCTGGATGGGCCTGGGGCACTCGAGCCCTGGTCCCGGATAGCAACAGAGGTCGTCGGGGTTCCGCGGCAGCACCACCCAGCGCGGGCGCGCGGGCTGCACGTGACGCAGGTGACCGACGATGTCGTAGGAAGCCGCGCGCATCGCGCGGCACTGGGCCGCCTTCTGCGCGTCGGGGTCGTCCTCGCGGCAGTCCGGGTTGAGCTCGGGCACCGCGTCGCGCGTCATCACCTGAATGCGCGTGCGCGCGTCGAGCGAGACCCAGCACTTCGCGTTCGGGCCGGCCGCCCCGTCGGCGACCACCCACGCTTGCTGCTCGGCGTCGCCCAGCACGTGGCGCAGCTCGGCGTTCGCCAGGAGCGGGGTCGTCGGCGCCACGTTCGTCGCGCCGGCCGGCGCGAACGCCACCTTCGCGTTCGTGTTGCATACCACCGCCACGCCGACGCCGGCGCGGTAGAGCGTGGCGCCCGCGGCCGGCGTGCCCGACAGCGCGATGGCCTCGGTGCGTCCGGGGAGCGAGGCGTCGTAGCCCAGCTCGGCGGGGCCGGGCGGCGGCAGCTCGACGGGGAACTGGCCGAAGCCGGCGAACGTGGTGCGCTCGGCGCAGCGCTGCGGCGGCACGCCCTTCTCGCCGACCACGCACTTCACGTTGCACGTCATCTCGGCGACGTCGTTGGCCGAGCCCTGCAGCCCTTCCTCGGGGCCGCAGTCCTGGAAGCCCCACTCGTAGTTCACGCACTGCTGCGCGAACGGCGCGCAGTAGGGCGTCGGGTCCGCGCAGGCCTGGTTGCACCCGGTCGCGGAGAGGCGCGACTCGCAGAAGAACGGCACCTCGAAGTTGGCGTCGTCGTCGCAGTCGACCCATACCTCGGGGAAGCGCACCTTGCGGATGCGCACCAGGGACGACTCGAGGCTCTCGATCTTGAGGTTTCGCCGGCTGTGGCCGCACAGCACGTCGGTCACGAACGGCGTCACCCCGACGCCCGGCGGGTTCGGCGGTGCCGCGTCGAGCCCGCAGATGCGCAGGTTCAGGTCGGTCACCTTCGCGTGCTGCAGCCACTTGTTCCATTGATCCGGCGGGAGCTGCCGCACGCGCTCGGCGATCGTCCAGGACGGGAAGACCAGCTGCGTGGTCGACGCGAACTCCTGCGCCGCGCCGGCCACCGAGAAGAGCAGATCGCCCTCGTTCAGCCCCTCCGGGTACGAGTAGTTGTAGATGTACATCGACCCGTACGTGCCAGGCAGGAACCCGCTCGGCTCGGGCGTGTTGACGGTGAACCCGGTGCTGCTCAGCACTTCCTTCTGCTGGCACGCGTTCAGGTCGGTGACGAAGAAGCCGCCGGGGTCGGTGCCGGTCACCACCATCAGCGCCGGCTTGCCGTCCCGCTCCGGATCGTCGCTGCAGCTCTGCACCAGCTGCTGGCCATTCTCGGGCGGCCGGCCGATGGTGAGGAACTGCCCGATGAGCGGCGAGGTGGTGTTGTCGAAGCCGTCGGGCAGCTGCACGTTCGCGATGGTCGGCTCCTCGAAGTAGATGACCTGCGACAGCCCGGCCGCGAAGGTCCGGTTCTTCGGGTCGAACTGCTCCGCCGGCAGACCGCCGAGCTCCACCACGCCGCCGTCGTAGATGGGCTCCGGGGGCGCGTCTTCGGCCCAGACCTGCGTGCGGCCGTAGACGTGTTGGGCGATGAGCGCCGCCGTCGCCGCGCCGCGGTAGACCCCTTGGCCGCCGTTGGGGAGCGCGCAGCCGCTGCCGGCGCTGGGCGCGCACGCGCCGGACGCGCAGGTCTCGTCTTCGAAGCAGTCGCCCTGCGACGCGCACGCCACCGCCACGCAGACCGGCTGCGTCGGCGCGGTGCGGAAGCTGTAGTCGGTGGCGAGATCGCCCGGCACCACGCGGAACGAAACGGGGTAGGGCAGCACGCGCATCTGGCGACCGCGGTCGTCGAGCGGCGCCACGGTGGCGACCATGCCGATGGGCCCGCGCGGCATGATGTACGGGCACTCCTGGGTGCCGCGCACCTCCGCGGGTACCTGCGCGTCGGTCCCGTACTTCTTCGCGCACGGCGTGATGACGCGCACCGGCGTCACCGCGCCCGTGGACTGCTGGAAGACGCCGGTCACCGTCACCGCGAACGACGACAGCTTCGACTCCACGCGCGTCTCGACCTTGTAGCAGCCCAACGCGAGGAGCGCGCTCGCCGCGAGAAGAAGGGGGCGGCTCACTTCACCCTCCGCTGGATTCGGCCGTCTTCCACGCCCACCGCGATCGCGATGGAGGTCGGGTTCTCGCAGAAGGTCTTCACCTGCGCGGTCACGTTGCCGCAGCGCGCGACGTTGCCGGACAGCGCGTCCTTGCAGTTGCACCGCCCGAGGAACGGCCCCGGCGCGAGCTTGCCCAGGCAGGCCTGCTGCGCGCCCGCCAGGTCTCCGCAAGCGTTCGAGCCGCGCAGCGCGTCGCGGCAGGTGCAGGCGCCGACCGGCTCGTCGAGCGTGGCCTTGAACGCCGCGGTCTGTTGGCAGAACGCCATCACCTGCGGGTCGACCGCCCACTGGCCGTTCAAGAGGCTGCCGCACTGCTGCCCCTTCGCTCCGATCACGTTCCCGTGCTCGTCGCGCCGGTCCGCGAGCAGGTCGTCGCAGGTGCAGAAGCTCTCCATGTAGCCGACGAGCGAGTCGCGCAGGCTGATGCCGGTCTCGATGCGCGAGGTGTTGCGCTTGAGCACCGCGAAGCCGCTGCCGCCCTTGGCGATGTAGTCGTTGACCGCGATCTTGTAGGTGCCGTTCAGGTCGAGCGGCTTGCCGTTGATCTGGATGTCGATGCCGGCGTGCGCCCAGCACCGGCCGCCGCCGTTCACGTCGGCGAGGCACTGCCACGGCGCCCGCTCGGGGCCGCGGTTGGGGTCGATCTGCGTGCACTCCTCGGCGTGCGCCGGGCCGGTCTTGCTCGGGTCGCACGCGAAGCGCAGGTCGTTGAGCTGCACCTGCGCGCAGTCCATCGTGAAGCGCGCGCCCGACACCTGCGCTTGGCTGATGCACCCGCGTCCTGAGCTGCGCTCGGCGACGAAGTCGAACAGCTCCTGCATCTCGACGCCCGAGAGGTACATCACGTTGATCGTGTTCTCGAACGGGAACACGTTGTACATCGCCTCTTGCGTCAGCGGCCCGGCGTAGAGGTTGTCGCGGATGCCGAGCGAGTTGGTGAGCGCGACCTCGGCCTCCACGCGCCGGCGCTTGCGCATCGAGTCGGCGGCGATGTTGCCGAGCGGCGAGTCGCCGCCGGTCGAGTTGTTGCGGCGGGCGATGTCGCGCGGCGCGTAGGCGAACAGGTTGGTCAGCCCCAGGTTGAAGTCCATCGACAACAGGTAGGGCTGCAAGAGCTGCGTGGTGTCTTGATCTTCTTGCAGCGTGCAGTTGGCGATGGCCTGCCGCACCTGCGGCAGCTGCGAGAACTGCCCGGTGGTCCAGAACTGCGAGCGGTAGTACGCGCGCGTCGCGTCGTCGCACCACAGGCCGTCGACGGGGAACACCTTGAAGGTGTGGCTGACGACCTCGGCCATCTCCGGGGCGCCGTCGCGCGGCGGCATCTGCACCACCATGTCGAGCCGGCCCAGGTACTTGGCGAACGCGCCGGAGTGCACGAGCAGCACCTGGCGGCCGCTCGGGTCGGTGAGCTGCTGCGGCGGGTTGAGCACCACGTGCAGGTGGCCGCCCATGATCACGTCGATCCCCGATACGCCGGGGATCGCCACGCGCACCACCGAGCCGTCCTCGCCGACCGGCCCGTACCACTGCAGGATGCGCCAGGGGCTCGCCTCGCGGGTGAGGAAGCCCTTGATCCGCCCGTACTCGAAGTAGGCCTCGTAGCCGTGGATCAGCTCCTGATCTTCGGTGAGCCCCAAGTGGCTGACGATGACGATGAGATCCGTCACCGGCTTGAGCAGCTCGACGTAGGCGCGCGCCGCCTCGTTCTGCTCGAGCGGGGTGACCTGCAGCGAGTTGCCACCCTCGACGATCGAGTTGAGCGACGACAGGTTCGCCATGCCGATGATGCCGACCCGAAGGCCCCGCACCGTCTTGATGGAGTAGGGCGCGGTGTACTTCGCCGACTGGTGGCTGTTGAGGTCGCGGTAGTCGTCCCAGAAGTAGTTCGCGGCGAGGAGCGGGAAGGTCGCGTTGTCGCGCGCCTGGTTAGCGAAGTTCAGCGCGCCGGCGTCGAACTCGTGGTTGCCGACCGCCGCGGCGTCGAGCCGCAGGCGCGAGAGCAGCCGGAACTCCACCTCGCCCAGGAACGCGTCCCCGGAGTCGAGGTGCAGCACCCGGTCGCCGCGCTGCCGCTCGCGCTTGATCAGCGCCGCCAGCCGGGTCGCGCCGCCGAACGGGCCCGCCTCGGGGACCAGCCCCAGGTCGATGTCGGTCTTCAGCGGCGCGAAGTCGAACGGCACCAGGCGCGAGTGGATGTCCGAGGTGTGCAGGAAGGTGAGCCGGACCTGCTGACCGGACAGGTCGGTGTCGTCACCTTCGAGCAGGGGCATGCACCCGCCGGCGAGGAGCCAGAGGAGCGCGGCCACGAAGAGCGGGCATGGACGAAAAGAGAGCAAAGTGGCGCGACCGTTGGAGGGCGGCGCACCCTAATCTCAACGTTCGAAATCGGGCAAGAGCCGGTCCAGCACCGTCTGGAGGACCTGCCGTCGTAGCCCGCGCCACAGCGCGTCCAGACCGGCAGCAAAGGCAACAGAAATCGTCGTGCGTCGATGCGGGCTCCCCAATCAGTGCGTCGTCACCCCGCTGTTGGGCAGCGCTATGTTTCCCTTCATGGGTTCTGAATTGACGGACATCGAAGTGGTGGAGGACTTCTCGTCGACGGCGCGGTGCGACGAGGGCTTCCTGCAGCTTCGGCGGCTCAGGTGTCGCAACCGTCGAGCCGACGGGAGCGTGTCTTCGATCTACCGGGTCGACGTGATCGACCGGCCGCGGCTCGACGCGGTGGCGGTGCTCGTCTTCCGGCGCGGGCCGCAGGGCCTCGAGGTGCTCACGCGCATGAACCTGCGCCCGGCGGCGTACTTTCGCAAAGACAAGGACCAGGCGATCCCCGACGGGAGGAGCCACCTGCTCGTCGAGGAGATCGTCGCGGGCCTGCTCGAGCCCACCGACAAGGGTGAAGAGGGGCTCAAGCGGCGCGCGGCGGAGGAGGTGAAGGAAGAAGCCGGCTACGAGGTCGCGCCCGAGGAGATCGAGCTCTTGGGCAGCGCCTTCTTCGTCGCGCCGGGGATCCTTTCGGAGAAGATCTTCCTCACCTGCGTCGACTGCACGGGCAAACAGGGGCGCGCGCCCGAAGGCGACGGCAGCCCGATGGAAGAGAGCGCCACGGTCCGCTGGTGGCCGCTCGACGAGCTCTTGACCGCGTGCCGTGACGGGCGCGTCCCAGACGCCAAGACCGAGATGGCGCTCGGCCGGCTCCTCGCGCGTTAGCTCGCGGTCTTGCGCGCGGGCTCGGGCTTGGCTTCCTCGGCTGGCAGCGCGACCGGCGCCGGCGCGGCCTTCTGCTGCGGCGTCGCGTTCCACACGCGCGTGCACAGATACAAGCCGATCACCGCCATCGGCAGCATCGCGACCGGCCAGTAGAACCAGTTGGCCGGATCCTTCGCGAGGTCGCCCTTGGGCAGGATCATCCCGACGATCAGCGACTGGAGCCCGGTGCCCAGGTAGACGAAGCCGTCGATGATGCCGACCGCCACGCCGACGTTCTTCTTGCCGCCGAAGTCGGCGCTCGCGGTGCCCGACAACATGCCGTGCACGCCGACGTAGTTGAGCGCCATGAAGACCAGCGCCCAGCCGACCCACGGCTGGGAGAGCGCGAAGGTCATCACGATCGCGCCCAAGGTGATGCCGGCGTAGAGCACGGTGGCGACGGGCCCGCGGCGCGAATGGAAGATCTTGTCGGAGATCACGCCGGCGAACATGCCGCCCACGATGCCGAACACGCACAGGAGCATGCCCCAGTTCGCGGCGACGAATTCGTTGCCCAGCCCGACCGCCTTCGCGAACTTCGGGTACCACGACATCACGCCGTTGCGCAGGAACCCGGTGCAGAACTCGATCGCGACGATGATCATGATCACGCGGTTCTGGAGCATTCGCTTGAACACCTGCTTCACGTTCAACCGCTCGCCGGTGTCGTGCGAGGACGCGTCGCCCAGCTCGAAGTCTTTGTGGCCGGCTTGGCTCGGCGTGTCGCGGATGAGCAGCGCGCCGATCACGAACATCGCGAGCAAAATGAGCGCGGGGATCAGGAAAGCCCAGTACGGCTCCTGCGGCATCGCCCGCACGATCATCCGGCTCCAGTCGTACCCGAAGTAGATGCCGAGCGAGATGAGGATGCCGAACACGCCGCCTTGCACGCCGCGCTCTCGCACGTGGAACCACGCGGCGTTCACCTTGACGATCGACACGGCCCCGAAGCTCTGGAAGTACATGTTCAGGCCGTACAGCGCACACAGCCACAGCACGATGCCGCCCGCGGGTTGGAAGCCGGCCTTCAGCACCGCCCACACGAGCAGCCCCATCAGCCCATTGGCCACCGCGACGCCGGCCGACGAGATGAGGATCGTCTTGCGGCCGCCCAGCGAGTCGGTGAGCGGGCCATTGATCAAGAACGAGCAGCCGTAGACCCACGCGCCGACCGCGAAGATGGTCCCGAAGGCGCTGTTGTCGGTCAGGTGCCCGAGCGCGCTCGTCGCTTCATTGATGTTGTAGCGGCCGAAGTAGAGAAACGCGTAGGTCAGGCCGAGCGGAAACCAGTTGAGGAAGCGCCGGGTCCTGAACGCGTCGGAGTGGCCGAGATCGACCCTGGGCAGGCGCCGCAGCACCAGCACGATGGCGACCAGCAACAAAAGAATCGGTGTCAGCTCTCGCAGCCAGCCGGGCATCGGACCTCCCCAAAAGGGTCGCGCACCATACACCACACCGCGGCAAAGCCGGCTGACGCGTTGCGCAATGGTGCGCTTGAGGCCGCTTCGTGACTAAACTTTTACTCTTGTGCGCGTGCCATCCTCCGAGCCACTCCTTCAGAATCGACTCGAGATCCACGACCGCAAGCAGTTCGAGATCAAGCTCGAGTACCAGCCGTCCGGCGCGGACCCCAGCTCGAAGTATCTGATCGACGCGTATCTCTTCCTGCCCGCGAGCTTGAACGTCGACGCCGAGACGTACCCGCGCGCCGACTTCTACGCGGACATTCACAACTACGTTCGGCTCAAGACGCCGGTGTTGTCCTTCGAGGAGATCCTGACCGCCGAGCACTCGCCGCTGGTCAAGCTCGAGAAGCGGGTCGGGGTGGGGCAGCTGCACCCGGAATCGGAGATCGTCTACCAGGCCAAGATGCTCTCGTGCATCTTCCGCGGCGCGCTCCGGCGCTTCACCCGCGGGGTGATCGACCGCTGCACGCAGATCGCCACCGGCGCCGAGGGCGCGCAGGAGCAGCCGCTGGCCGAATCGGCGCGCACCTCGATGAAGCAGGTGAGCGAGATGCTCCACCGCTTCCGCGAGCTCTCGAAGAGCCTCAACGTTCGCCGGGCGACCGAGGAGCGCACCCGCGCGTCGCTCCGCCTGGTGGACGAATACTTGAGCCTCTCGGTCGAGCAGTTCTTCCGCCGCACGGTGGCCGAGATGGACCGCGTGCCGCGGACGGGCGTGTACATCGAGCTGCGCCGCGAGCTGATGACCTACGTCATTGGCGAAGAGGCCTACCGCAAGGAGAACAAGCTGCGCAGCGTGCTCTCGCCGACCGGCGACAACGAGGAGTACACGCACCGCATCGGCTTCTTGAAGAAGTTCTGCATGAACATCCTGTTCCTCCAGGCGCGCAAGCAGCCGGGGCGGCGGAACTTCGAAGAGGTGCTCTTCGCCATCGCGGCGGGCCTGGCGATGACCTTCTTCATCCTCACCACCGTCATGGCGCAGCGGCGCTTCCCGCAAGTGTCCTTGAACTTCTTCCTCATCGCCGTGGTCGGCTACATGATGAAGGACCGCATCAAGGAAGCGCTGCGGCGCATCTTTCAGAACTACGCGTCGAAGCACCTGTTCGATCGCACGACCTTGATCAGCGACCCGGTGACCACGGACATCGTCGGCGTCTGCAAGGAGAAGGTGGACTACGGCGGCTCGGTCAAGGTGCCTCCCGAGCTGGCGCGCCTGCGCCAGACCGACGACTTCATCACCGTGACCCAAGGCGAGCTCGCCGAGACCGTCATTCGCTACCAGAAGGCCATCACGCTCGAGTCCGAGCTGCTCCCTCGCATGGGCGGCGGCCTGGTGTCC
>CAZEDU010000090.1:0-19879 GCA_964511185.1 uncultured Myxococcaceae bacterium
GACGACGAACGTGTGCTGATCCACGTCTCGAACCTCCGCCCGGTCAAGCGCGTGGGGGACGTGCTGGCGGTGTTCGCCGACGTGTGCCGCGAGGCGCCCGCGCGGCTCATCGTCGTCGGCGACGGCCCGGAGCGGCCAGCCGCCGAGCGCTGGGTGCGCGAGCGCGGGCTCGACGAGAAGGTCGCCTTCCTGGGCGAGCGCGACGCGCTCGCGCCGCTCCTCGCGGCCTGCGACGTTTTCCTGTTGCCCAGCGCGCAGGAGAGCTTCGGCCTCGCGGCGCTCGAGGCCCAGAGCTGCGGCGTGCCAGTGGTCGCGAGCGACGTCGGCGGCCTTCCCGAGGTCATCGAGCACGCGCACACCGGCTTCCTCGCGCCGCTCGGCGACGTGACTCGGATGGCGGAGCACGTGATGGCGCTGCTCAACGACTCAGCGAAGTGGTCGGCCTTCTCACAGCGCGCGCGCGCCCGGGCGCTGGAGCGCTTCCAGCGCGCCCCCGCCATCGAGCGCTACGAGGCGGTGTACCAGCGCGTGGCGCGCCAATAGGGGACTGTCCCTGAAAGGGACTGTCCCCGGGGGTGACGAGGCTCGAGATCGACTCGAAAGTCTTCTTCGAGATGGCGCTTGGAAAATCCGGGGACAGTCCCCGTTGGGGACTGTCCCCAAGACTTCAGCTCTTGTTCTTCCAGTCGTTGAGCGCCTTGGCGACCTGGTCCTTGAAGAAGAAGTTCGGATCCTTCTCCCCCAAGTCCCACGCCGTCTGCGCGTACTTCTTCGCCTCGGTGTAGTTGCCCTTCTTCGCCAGCAGGTCGGCCTTGATCCAGTTGTTGAACCAGGTCGACTGAATGGCGATGGACGTGTCGGCGTGCTTGAGCGCGGCGTCGTAGTCCTTGCTGGTGTCGCCCAGGTAGCGGGCGATCTGCGCGTGCGGGCGCCAGGCGCTCTCGGTGGTGCTCTTGATGCTCGCCAGCGCGTGGCCCGTGGTGTCCACCTTGATCGGCACCGAGACGCGGAGCTTCTCCCACTCCAGGTCGAGCGAGGTGCTGTCGTCGGTGGTGTTGTTGAAGAGGAACGTCAGCCGCTCGCGGTGCGGAGCCGCCGCGGGGGTGGCCGGCACGCGGAGCAGGTCCTGCTTCTGGTCGTACGCCTTGCCGCCGCCCCAAATGGAGAGGTCCTTGTTCAGCGCCACCGTCCAGCCCTTCGCGGTGGGCACGGTGACGAGGGCGTAGCTCCCGGCGGGAACCGCCTTGCCGGCGAAGGTGACGTCGCGGCTGAAGGTGATCTTCGTGGCGGCGTTCGCGCCGGTGCGCCACGGCTTGTCGAAGGGAACCAGGTCGCCCCAAATCTTCCGGCCCTTCACCGCCGGGCTCGAGTACTCCACCGTGATGTCGGTGAGGCCGACCTGCTGCTTGACGCTGGCGGCGGGGCTGGGCTGCGGCAGCTGCAGGCCTTGGGCAAAGGAGATGCTGGAGACGACCAGCACCGCGGCGAGAGCGAGGTTCTTCATGTTGTTCTCTCCTGAAAGTGTGACGGTGAACGGCGAATGGCTATAGACGAGGGCCGCCAGCACCGCCAGCTGGATCGGCCTTCACTTCCACGCGGCGAGGATGACGCCCATCACCGTGTACGCCACGACGTTGTATCCCGCGTTGATGAGCAGCTGCTTCATCGGCCGCCGCTCGAACAAGTAGACGGTGCCGAGCGACATCGCCACCCAGCCAAAGCCCGCGGCGAAGCCGGCGAACGCGCCGAAGCCAACGGTCGCGTCCTTGCCGAGGAAGAAGGCGAGGTTGAGCGAGATGACGAGCGCGAAGGCGAACGCGCCGCCGAAGACGACCGCGGGGTTGCCCTTCTTGAGCGCCTCCTCGGTCAACCCGTTCACCGCCATCCACGGCTTGGCGAAGAGGAGCGGCGAGTACCAGATGGCCCCGATGAGGAACGTCGAGAGCGCTGCCGCGAGCACCGCGAGGTAGTTGATGTCGGCTGGGTTCATGGCCCGGCTCGTACCGCCTCCCCGCCGCCAACCTTCGAGATTGAGACCGAGGCCGGAGATTCTCACGCCGAAGCCGGACTGCCGGGGCTCGAACCCGGAAGAGGGACAGGCTACTTTGACGGCGCGCGTGAACGAGATTCGAGACGGCTGGGTCCGCCTCGTCGGCATCCCGGGGTTTGGGCTCACCATTCCCTTTCTCACCGGGCTGATGAACGGCACTTCGCCGCGGCAGGCGGCGTTCTGGGCGGGGCTCGCTTGGTTCGTCGGCCTGAGCGGCGCGATTTGGCAGGGGAACCGCTGGCTTCTCTTCAAGCAGCGCGAGCGCCTCGACTGGCTCGACCGCCCGGTGTGGAAGGTGGTGACGCTGCTGGTCGGCGTCGTCTGCTACACCGCGCCGCTCACGGTCGTCTGGCTCGGGCTCTGGTATCGCTTCGCCGCGCTCGGGCCCGCGCCGCGCGACGTTGTGCTCACGGTCGTGCTGATCAACGTCATCTGCGTGGTCTTCGTCTCGCATGTCTACGAGACGGTGTTCCTCATCAAGGCGCGCGAGAGCGACCTCCTGCGGTTCGAGCGGCTCGAGCGTTCCCGCGCGCAGGCCGAGCTGGCCGCGCTGGAATCGCAGATGGACCCGCACTTCCTCTTCAACTCGCTCAACACGCTCGCCGCGCTCATCGACACCGACCCGGCGAAGGCGCGCGCGTTCAACGAAGGGCTCGCGAACACCTACCGCTACATCCTGGGCAGCCGCGACCGGCGCCTGGTCACCTTGCGCGAAGAGCTGGAGTTCGCGCGCCGCTACTTTTCCTTGCTGAGCCTGCGCTTCGGCGACGCGGTGACGCTCACGGTGCGCGGAGAGGAGACGGCGCTCGGCGCGCAGCGCGTGCCCCCCATGTCGGTGCAGCTCCTCATCGAGAACGCCGTCAAGCACAACCGGTTCGACCACGACGAGCCGCTCGAGGTGGTGGTGACGCTCGACCGCGCCGCGGTGGTGGTCGCCAACGCGCGGCGTGAGAAAGAGCTCGCGCGGCCCGGCGCGCGGGTGGGCCTGTCGAACCTGAGCGAGCGCTACCGCCTGCTCGGTCACGAGCTCCGCATCGACGCGAGCGCCGCCGAGTTCCGCGTCACGCTGCCCACGGTGGAGGCCGCGTGAGCCTCGTGGTGCTGCTCATCGAGGACGAGAAGCCGGCGATGGCGCAGCTCGAGCGGGCCGTGCGCGCGTGGGACGCGGCCGTGGTAGTGGTGGGCGGGCTCTCCAGCGTGCGGGAGTCGGTGGACTGGCTGTCGACCCACCCCGCGCCGGATCTCATCCTGTGCGACGTGCAGCTCACCGACGGCCTGAGCTTCCGCATCTTCGAGCGCGTGCCGACCACCGCGCCGGTCGTCTTCTGCACCGCGTACGACGCGTACCTTCAGGACGCGCTTGCCCGCTGCGGCATCGACTACCTGCTCAAGCCGCTGGACTTCCCGCGCCTGCACGCGTCGCTCGATAAGTACCTGCGCCTGCGCGCGCACTTCACGGGCAGAGCGCACGAGCTGTCCGCGGCGATGCAGGCCCAGGTGGCGCCGCGCGCGCGCTTCGTCGTACGCCGCGGGGCAGAGTTCGTCGCCATCCCGGTCGAGCAGGTCGCGTACTTCGTCTCCGAGCACAAGCTGGCCGTGCTCGTCGACCGCGCCGGCCGCCAGTACGCGCTCGACGACAGCCTGAGCGCGCTGGAGTCGGAGCTCGGCACGCGCCGCTTCTTCCGGGTCAACCGCCAGTACCTCGTGTCCCCGAGCGCGGTGGTGCGCTTCCGCTCACTCGGCAAGGGCCGGCTCCTCGTCACACTGGCGCCAGCGACGACGAGCGAAGTGGTGGTGAGCCAGGAGAACGGCGCGGCCTTTCGCGCCTGGCTCAATCGGTGAGCCCAACGGCGATGACGGCCGCGCTAGGCGAGCTCGAATTGGATTCGCGAATCGAGTCGGCTCGAGCCCATCGAGTAGATGCGCGCCATGTTGGGCTGCGTCGGGTCTTCGACGACGTACATCTGCGCGAACTTCCGCTTGCCGTCGAAGCCGAGCGAGCTGCCCACCATGAGGTTGTACAGCTTCTCGAAGTCTTCGGGGGCTTCGTCGGGCGGCTTGGGCTTGTTGCGCCGTAGAATGACGATGTGGCGGTCGCCGTCGCCGTAGAGCTCCATGCTCCACGCGCCATCGCGCGTCCACAGCGGGAAGTGGCCCGTGATGGCTTCACGGAACCTGGGGTCGACGCCGCCCATCTTCGAGACCGCGAGCTTCGGGGCAGGCACCTTGACCGCCTGCGCTTGGGCCTGATTCTGGGCGACTTGCTGTTGTTGCTGTTGCCGCTGCTGCGCTTGTTGACGCTGTTGTACGGGTTGTCGCTGCTGCACTTGCTGCCGCTGCGGCGGCGGCTGGACGCGCCGGACGGCGGCCGGCACGACCTGGGCCGGCGGGGCGGCCACAGGGGGAGCGGCCTTTCTGTCGACGAGCGACCGCAGCGAAGCGAAGTCGGTCCCCACCGCGACCTGCTCGATCGGCGCCCGCATCAGCGGGTTGCGGCTGGGTTGACCCGCGACACGAACAGCGGGCGTCGCCGCCCTCGGCGCGACGGGCCTTATCAGAGGAATGGTCATGGCGCGTCTCCTCGTGCGGCTTGTGGTTCGGTGGCTTGGGCTGGCTTGTCGATCAGCTGGTTGATGCGCGACCTCAGGCCCGCCCCGGCGTTGCGCTGCCCCAGCGCGGCCTCCAGGCTCGCCGAGAGCGTCGTACCGCCTTCGAGCTTGCCCATCACGGCGTCGGCGGTGCGCTTGAGCGCCGAGAGCGAAGGCGACACGTACTCGTCGCCTTCCTGTTTGCCCGCCGCCGCGAGCAGCGACTCGATGCGCTCGGTGTGTTGAGGCTTGAGCTGCGCTCCGCGGCTGGTGAGCATGTCGCTGAGCACCGCCGCCGAGTCCGCCGGCGTGAAGCGGTCGACCTGCATAATCTCGATGTCGGAGGTGGGCGTGAAGCGGTGCGCGAGCTCGTCGCCGCGCGCGAGCAGCTGGTTGAGCTGCTGCTCCGCCATCGGGAAGACGAGGACCGTGCTCTGCTCGCGCGCTTCGGCGAACAACGCCTCGACCGCGTCTCGGCCGGTGCCGTACACGTCCTGGGCGCCGAGCACCTCGGGCGCGCCGTTGACGACCAGAATGCCGCCGGCGGCCCGCTCGACCGCCTTGCGCGCGTTGATGCCCGACTCGTTCACGTACTGCGAGAGCAGCGACTTGGCGTCGATGGTCGTCACCGTCGAGTCTTGGCCGCCGCTGAGCGCGTTCTCACGGTAGAGCAGGCCGGTGCGCCGGAAGACGCTGGGAATCACCTCGCGGGTGACCACTTCGCGCGCGCGGCTCACCGCCGTCCGGCCCGCGGCCGTCTGGCCGGGCGGCTCTTCGGTGAGCACGGTGATGGCGGTGGGCGGCGCCGACCCGGGGCTCTCCGAGTGCTTGGCGACGGCGGCCGCCCAGTCGGCGACGTCGGACTGCCGCATCGAGGCGAGCAGGTCGAAGCGGCGCGCGGCCGCCATCTCGTCGAACCAGACCCCGCCCACGTCCGAAGGCGACAGCTCGCGGCTCGACCGCCGCTGCACGAACTCGATGGGGTCGAAGAACTCTTCGGCAGAGACGTTGCGGCTGCGGCGCGGCAGCTCTTGACCGACCAGCCCTTGCATGCGGGCGACGAAGCGCTGGTGCGCGGTCTCGGGGCCGTCGCGCACCTCGGCGAAGTTCGCGAAGCTGGGGTGGCTGCGCTTGCGCGCGAGCATCTTCTCGAGCGCGCGCCGCGCCTCGGGCGAGAGGGTGTAGCCGAGCTTCTGAACGTTCTCCTCGTAGGCCGACAGCAGGAAGTGGAGGGTCGGCCGGGGCGCGCTCAGGTGGTTGGGCTGGCGCCGCAGGAGCCCTTCGTCGAGCGCCATGAACTTGTACATGTTCTTCGCGCCCGAGCTGTACCCGATGAACCACATCGCGAGCTGGCCGCGCACCCGGTCATCGTCACCGGCCGCCACCCACTCGTTGACGAAGGTCCGGTCGCCACCGTCGATCGCGAAGTTGTGCGACTCGTCGATGATGATGAACGACTTGGACTCGGCCCATTGGTCGACCAGGTCCGAAATCTCGTTGCGGCTGGAGGGCAGCTTGCCCTGGCGGAGCACCTGCACGTCGTTGAACAGGCCGAGCGCCACGCCGAGCTCGCCGATCATGCGCATGGTGGTCGTCTTGCCGGTGCCTTTGTCCCCGTCCATCCATCCGTTGAAGTTGGCGACCGGCAGCTTCTCGTCGCTGCCCGCTTCAATCGCCTTGGCGGCGCGCAGCCGGCGATCGAGCGCGAAGGAAGCCATCCGCTGGGCGAAGTGCTTGGCGTCGTCTTGCCCGCCGCGCTTCATGATCTCGTCGATCAGCTGATGGGCGCGGCCGTAGTCGATCGGCATAACCTCTTCGCCGTTGAGCGCGAGCACCGCGTCGGTGTCGCCCGACAGCTCGGGGCGAAGAAGAATCGACTCGGCGGTGGACGAAACGCTGTCGGTCGACCGGGCCGTCGAAGGCTTGCCTTGCTTCAAGAGGAACTCGATGCCCCCTTCGAACTGGCCGCTCCCGAGGTGCTCGAGGTAACGGTCGAAGTCAGCCCGGCCCACATCGAGCGTCGTCCCATCGCTCCAAGCGGTCTTTCCCTTCTCCTTCCAGACCTGGATGCGCACCGGGTTGCCTTCCGACACGATGCGCGGCAGGCGCCGGCCGTCGAGGCTGGTCGCGTGCTTCGCCACGAACTCGGTCAAGAGCGCGGTTTGCCTCTCGGGCGAAGCGCTCTCGATCGCCAAGAGGCCCTCGACCACCTGCTCGGGAAACGCGACGGTCTGCTCGCGGTCGCCGAAACGGAACGGGTGCTCGAGCAGCGGCACGCCCAGGGCGTACGGGTCGTCATCCGGCTCGGGCGCCTTCCACACCGCTTGGGTTTCGGCCTTCGCGGCGGCGGCGGGCTTGGCGCTGGCTGCGCGCGCGGCGGGCACGGGCACCGAGTACGACGACTCGTCGGAATGGCCGGTGCGCTGCGGCGGCGGACGCGAAGCCGGCGCGGCGCTCGTCGAACCGGCGCGCGGCGACAGGACGCGAGGGCTCAGCGGGTTCTTCCCGGTGGGGAGCTTGACCTCGACGGCTTTGGGAAGCGGAGTCAATCGAACATAGACAGCCATTGGGTCACTCCTCGACTCGGGTGTTGCCTTGCGCAGCGGGCCGAGAACGGCTCGGGTCGACGTGGTAGGTGATGTCGGTCGGCCCGGTCTTGTGCAGCGCGGCGATCAGCTTTCCCTCGGGCCCGAACACGTACTCCGGCGCGCCGGTCGCGTTGTTGCTGGGCGCCCAGCCCCGCTGCTCCGGAAAGACACGCGCGAAGGTGTTCGCCAGGTTGCTGCGGCCGCTGTTGCCAAGCCCCGTCGAGCACGAGAGCAAAATCCAGTGCCCGCCCGACTTGATCCGACCGCGGAGCGCGCTCTCGAGCACCGCGCGATCAGTGACGTCGATGTACCGAGCCCGCGTCGCTTTGCTCCACTGGTGATGCGGGCTCCCGAGGTTCAAGGTGCCGCGCTCACCGTGGCCGGCCACGAGGAGCACCTCCGCCTGCTCGCGTTCGGTCGCGGCGCGGATCTGCCCCAGCGCTTGGTCGCGCGTCGATGCCTCGAAGAACTGCACGTGGTAGCCCTTCAGCAGGTCCTTGAAGCCGTCGAGACCGATCAGCGTCGTCGTGTCGTGGCGCGGGTAGACGACGACGGCGAGCGGGCGGGTGTCCCCTGGGGCCCGGCCGTGCACTCGGTTGGCGACGAGCTGACGCGTCTCTTCGGGATAGCCGACGAACCGGTCCAGGCGCTTGAACCCGAGCTTGGCCAGCGCTTGAACGGAGAATCCTTCGACCTGAGCGTCGGGCGCCGCCTTCATCGCGCGGTCGCCGAAGAGGGCGAGCGCGCTGGGCACCTGCGTGGCCTGCGCGATCAACCCGGGGTCGTTGCGGAGCGCGCCGGTCGTGTCTTGCGAGACGACTTGCTCGACCTTGCCGACCAGCCTTCGGAGCATCGGCGCGAGCGAAGGCGAAGACGAGAGCGGCACCGCCTCGGCGAGCGAACGTCCCGCCGTCTCTCGGAGCTCCGAGAGCTTCGCGCGGTGACCTGCGCGCTCAGCGGGGCCGAGGGTCGCGCGAGGGACCGAAGCGCGGGCAGGCACGCGTGAACGAACGCTCGCGGCCGCGACCGGCCCGCTTCGAATGGAGAAGGGAATCAGCGCCACGGAGGTCCCTCCAACGAAAGAAATGGATGCTCAGAGAAGCGTCGGTGGGGCGGCGACGCACTCAGCTCACTTATCGGTGCCCTTTTGAGGCAAGTTGCGGTGAAGACATGCTGTCTGCGGGCAGCGATTTTGGGTTGCTGCAGTGCTCACCCAACGCGGCCGGGCGCGTTGAACGGCGACGGGTGCTGGCCCCACATCGCGATTTGCGCTTGGAGCGGTCCCGCGCCGACGCGCAAGACGTCGACGCCATTGACCGAAAGCGAGTACGAGCGAACGTTCTCTCGGATGAGCTCGTTCTGCAGAGACATCAGCATCTGGTTCCAAGGCTCGGCCACCGCGTTGTAGGTCGCGTCGAGCGCGACGGTGAGCCGCTTGGGCGGCTGGCCGGGCTGATGCCCTGCGGCCCCCTGCGCGATGGCGCGGCCCAGGCACGCCGCGAGGTTTCCACCGGTGTAGACCTGAGACCCGATGCCCGCCAGCGCTTGGCGAATCTCGGGTGAGAAGAAACCGCGCGCCGAAAGCCACGGCTGCCGATTTCCCATCGCCGCGGCGTCCGAAGAGAGCGCCACGATGCGCGCTTCCGGGTGCGCCTGGACCAACGCTTGGATTCCCGGCTGGGCGGGGCCAGTGACCACGTCGGTGCTGTGCGTGTGGACCACCACCATGGGCGCCCCTTCTCGCAACGCGGCGCTGACTTGGGGGTGAACGAGGCCCGTTCGCTTCTCGGCGTCGCCCCGAGCGACCCCTTCCATCAAACGCGCGTGGGTGGCAGGGCTCTGATCAATCGCCGGGCGCGGCGGGGCGGCGACGCCTCGGTCGACGGGCGGCGCGTAGCGAATGCGAACGGGCGCGCCGAGCAGTCGAGGAATCGGCATGGGCTGTCTCCTGCAAATCGGGTGGGTGTTGGGCTTATCGAGGCCGCGCCAACGTGGGTTGCGCGCGCACGACGAAACGCGACAGCACGAGCTGTCACCCGCGGTCGACACCCTGGCCGTGAATCAGCGCAGCCGGTAGCGGTAGTTCTCGCCGAAGCGCGAGTCGTACGCCACGCAACCGCCGCGGTCCGAGTTGTGAAACCACATCTCGATTTCGGACGCGCCGCTCGGAATGCGCAGCGTGGCGGGCGCGGCGAGCCGCTGCGTGCCTTCGACGCGGGTCAGCGTCGCGTACGCGGCCGGCCCGTTGTCGAAGCGGTAGTACACCAGGACCTCCCAGGTGGGCAGCCCGTTGTAGCCCTGGCGGCAGCGCGGCAGCCGCGCGATGTCGTAGTCGATGATCAGCTCGGAGCTGACGCCCGGCATGCCGTCGACGCTCGAGGTCCAATCCCGGTAGAAGTGAAGGGTCGGCGTGCCTTGAACGGCGAAGCGGTAGTTGTGCCCGTAGCGCGAGTCCCACGCGCTGCAGCCCCAGCGGTTCGTCACCTGGAACCACAGCTGCAGCTCGCCCGGCGCGTCGAGCGCGAAGAGCGGCTCCTGAGTGCCCTGCGAAGGCGAATAACCGCCCGCCTCGAAGCTGCCGACCTCCCCGCCGTTGAGCTGCCAGTAGCCGGTGATGGACCAGGCCGGCTGGCCGTTCTGCTCTCCACGGCACCCCGGCAGCCGGTCCGCTGCGTACCGCACCTTCACCGGGCGGCCCTTCACCAGCGGCGCCGAGAGCGAGATGTTCCCGTCGGCGTGGAAGGTGATCACCGCGGGCGCCTCATCGAGCGCCGCCGCCACCGAGCCCGTCTCGACGAAGTCGCCGACCGGGGACCGCTCCTCGCCCGACGTGACGCCGCAGGCGCAGAGAACGACGAGGAGGGACGACAGGAGAACGCAGCGCACGGCTCACCTCGAAGAGATGAAAACGCGCGCCTCTTACCGGACCTGCCTGGATTCACACAAGTTTGTCGCCTGGAGCACGTCCCCTCCCGGTGACGCCGCTCACCAGCGGCGGGTCTCGGTCGGCGCGCGGTCGCGCTCGGCGGGGACCGGGTTGTCGAGCTCAGCCTGCCAGTCCTTCCGCGACGGAGGGCTGAGGAACGACACGCGCCAACGCTCGCGCAGCGCGGTCATGGTGCGCACGATGGAGCGGCGGCTGACGCCCAGGTCCCGCGCTAAGTCTTCGTGGGTGACGCGCACGCCCTTCGCGTCCAGAGGCAGCACCGCCGCGTACAAGCGGAGCAGCCCATCGACGGACACGTTCAGCTCGCTCGACGCGATGGCTTGACGCTGCCGCAAAGTCTCGCAGGCGCGCGCCGAGATGCTCGTCATCGCCGCGCGCGCGAAGCTTCCGGACTGGGCCACCCACGCCAGGAACAACGCGCGCGGCACCCGGAGCACCACGACCGGACCCAGGCTCTCGGCCACTTCGGCCGCGGGCTCACCCGTCAACGCCTCGGCGTCACCGAACACCGCCGGCGCGCGGACGACTCTCACCAGCTGGTGCGGCTGCGCCGGCTGCAGCGCGCGGGCGCAGCCTTCGAGCAGGAACACGACCATCGACTCTCGATTTGCCGAAATGGTCCGCCCGCCGTGGTATTCGCAGACCACGCTCGAAGCCATCAGCGTCTGCCGCTCGTCCGGCGAAAGGGCGCCGAGAACCGGGTGGGCCGCGAGCGCTTCGGGTTTCACTGTCGTTGAAAGCATGCCCACTGGCGCAGCAAGGGGCCTGCCATCGCAAAAGAAGCCTTCACCCATCGTGAATCGGCACCCTTGGCTTTCGGAGCGGCCTCCCCGAGCTGCTTCTGTGGGTGAACACTGTGATAACTCGCTTTCGCACTTACGGGCGCACTTGACCGTGCCCGCCAACCTCCGACCGCCGGCATCTGGGCCAACGACTCGGCCTCTCGAGGGACCCGCATGATGCTCCCCGTCCTGCTCGCCGTGCTCGCCGCCGCGCCGCTCACCACCGCCGCCGAGCGCAGCGGCTGGAAGACGACCGGCCGCTACGACGAAGTCATGCAGCTCTGCGCGGCCTTTCAAAAGACGTACGCCCCGCGCGTGCGCTGCGAGACCTTCGGCACCACGCCGCAGGGTCGGCCGATGCTCGCGCTCATCGCCTCCGCCGATGGCACCACCACGCCCGCGCTGATTCGCCGCCGCGACCGGCCCGTGGTGCTGCTGCAGGGCGGTATCCACGCGGGAGAGATTGACGGCAAGGACGCGGGCTTCTGGCTCTTGCGCGACCTGTTCGAAGGCAAGGCCGAGCCGAAAGCGCTCGAGAAGGTCACCGTCGTCTTCGTGCCGGTCTTCAACGTCGACGGCCACGAGCGCTTCGGCCCCAACCACCGGCCGAATCAAAACGGTCCGGCGGAGATGGGCTGGCGGGTGACCGCGCACAACCTCAACTTGAACCGGGACTACGCGAAGGCCGACGCGCCTGAGATGGTGGCGATGCTCGCCTTCCTGCGCCGCTACGACCCGATTCTGTACGCGGACCTGCACGTCACCGACGGCGCGAAGTTCCAGCACGACGTCTCGGTCGCCATCGAGCCGTGGGCCGCGCACAGCGAAGCGCTTCGCCCGTTCGGGCGCGCGCTGAAGACCAGCGTGCTCCAAGGGCTTCAGGCGGAAGGCCACAAGCCCATCGGCTTTTACCCGTCCTTCGTTCGAGAGGATGACCCGTCGTCGGGCTTCGTCTACGGCGTGCCGCCGCCGCGCCTGTCACACGGCTACTGGCCGCTGCGCAACCGCTTCGCGGTGCTGGTCGAGACGCACTCGTGGAAGGACTACGCCACCCGCGTGCGCGCCACCTACCACACCGCGCGGCTGCTCCTCCGCGGCGCCGCGAGCGACGGCGCGCGGTGGCTGAAGGCGGCGCGGGAGGCCGACGCGAAGGACAAAGCGAGCGCGCCCGGAGAGCTGATCCTTTCGTGGACGCAGACGAAGGAGAGCCAGACCATCGACTTCTTGGGCTACGCCTACGAGCGCGCGCCGTCGGACGTGAGCGGACAACCTTGGGTGCGCTACGACGACGCGAAGCCTCAAGTGTGGCGGGTGCCGTACTTCGAGACGCTCACGCCGAAGCTGACCGCGTTCGCGCCGGCGGGCTACGTGGTGCCGCGCGCGTGGGCGCCGCTGGTCGCCGAGCGGCTCCAGCGGCATGGCCTCCACTTCCGCGCGCTGCGCGCGCCCATCGCCGACGCGGTCGTAGAGGCGTTCCGGGCGAGCGAGGCGCAGTTCCGCCCCGAGCCCTACGAAGGGCGCCAGCCGGTGAAGGTGCTCGGCGCCTGGAGCGAACAGGCGAGGACCTTGGAAGCCGGCGCGCTCTTCGTGCCCACCGCGCAGCCGTCTCGCGCGCTGGTGGTGCACCTGCTCGAGCCCACCGCGCCCGACTCCCTGATGGGCTGGGGCTTCTTCAACGCGGTGTTCGAGCAGAAGGAGTACCTCGAGGACTATTTGACCGAGGCCTACGCGCGCGAGCTGCTGAAGGACCCCGAGGTGAAGAAGGACTTCGAGAAGACGCTGCAGCGCGACGGCGGCGTGCCAGCGAAGGAGCGGCTTCAGTACTTCTACCGGCGCCATCCATCCTTCGACGCGCGGCTGAACGAGTACCCGGTGGTGCGCGTGGGCTTCGTGCCTGACCGCTGACGTCAGAGCCAGCGCAGGAAGCCCACGCGCAGCAGGTACTGGCGGTAGACGAACGGTATGCCGCCGAGCGACGGCATCGAGAGCGCCACCTCGGGGCTCACGTCCAGCCACCAACGCGGCGCGAGCTTCATCGACAAGCTGACCGGGCCGAGCGCGCCGTACAGCCCCACCGCGCCCGCCTCGGCGCCGAGCGGAGAGAAGAGCAACACGCTGGTGCCCAACCGCCCCACGGTGCGCACCTCCACTTCCGGCGTCAGCACCCACGCCACGCCGACGCTCGCGTAGACGTTGGTGGTTCCAGGCGCGGTACTGCGCGAGAGCATCTCGAACCAGGGGCTCCACTCGACGTCGAGCTCGCCTTCCACCCGCCGCGCCAACCGGCGCGCGAGGCCGACGCCGACGTTCAGGCCGCCGCGCTCGAGCGCGCCGCCCGCGAACAGACGCACGCCGATGGACCTGGGCGCCTCGAGCGGCTCATCGGTCTGGGCGCGCGCCGCGCCGGGGACGAGCCAAAGGCTCAGCGCCGCGAGCGCCGGCGCGAGAGGAGCCAGGCGATGGCGGCGAACGCGGCCGAGGACACGCCGGAGACCGCGGCGCAGCCGGAGCCCTCTTCCATTTCGAAGCGCTGAATCTCGTCGAGGGTGCCGCACCATTGGTTCTCGCTGTCGCAGCCGGGACCATACTGAAGCGCGGCCTGGAGCACGGCATCGATTCGCGCGCGCCGCTCTTCGCGCGACGCCGCCGGCGCCGCGACCGCCTCGAGCAGCGCGACCGAGCTGGCGCGCGTGCTGTCGAGCCGCCGCCGGTCGAAGGACGTCTTGCCGTCGCACCGGTCGAGCACGCCCAGGTGCGGCGGGCCGTCGCGCAGCACATCGAAGCCCGCGGCGAGCGTCGGCTCGACGTAGTTGAGCACCGCGACCACCACCCCGCCCGCCTCCTTTCGGTAGCTGTGCGAGTAGCTGTCCTGCAGCGCGTGCAGCGCCCGGCCCAGGTGGAACGCGTAGCGCGACACCTTCACGTTGGCGCGCTGGAAGCGCAGCTCGACGGGGACGTCGATGGTGGCCTCGAAGTCGGGGTGGAGCCCGGGCCCGACCGCTTTGTCTATCTCTCCTTGAATGAAAGCGCGGCACGCCTCGAGCGCCGAGGTGTCTCCACCTTCGTAGTCCTGCGACGGGGAGCGCAGGCAGTGGGCGTCCTGCAGGTCGCTGCCGTTGTGCACGCCCGCAAGCTCGGGCAGGTCGGTGAGCGCGAACCCGCCGGTGTCGTTGTCGCGCACGCCGATGAGCATCGACAGCGTCCAACGGTCGACCTCGGCGCGAACGCTGAACGGCACGTTGCGCGCGAGCGAGCGGTCTTCGCGGGTCACCTGCGGCGGCGCGCGCCCGGAGGGCCAAGGCGCATGGTCGGCGGCGAAGAGCGTCAGCTCCTCATGGCACCCGCGGGTGGCGGTGGTCTCGAAGGTGAAAGCCGCGGCGGAGCTGCTGACGAGCAACGACCCGAGTGCGAGAGCCCTCCATCTCACGCGCGACCTCACGTGAAGACGGTAACAACCGTGTCACGGGCGTCTAAAGGTCACGGCCGCCGCACACAGCCCTGCAGCTGATCACACCGGGACTGCACGTGGGCGCGACGGCGCGCGAAGGGTTTCGCCCGCTTCCAGCCTCAGCGCGCCAACGCGCGCTCGAGCGCGTGCCGTACCTCTCGCGACAGCGCCTCGGGGTCGCCGACGAAACGGGAAGGCGGAATGGGCGCGAGCACCTCGACGCGCACGCGGGCCCGCGCCGCGAAGAGCGGCCGGTCTCCCGGCGTCAGCTCGCGCGTTCCTTGGATGGCGACCGGCACGACCGGAACGCCCTCCTCGACGGCGAGCACGAAGGCGCCGCGCTTGAACGGCAGCATCTGCGGGGCCGTGCTGTAAGTGCCTTCGGGGAAGACGAGCACCGGCATGCCGCGCCGAAGCCACGCGCGGCAGGTCTCGAGCATCATCGCCATCGAGCGCGGGTGGCCCCGCTCGACCGGCACGTAGCGCGCGAACGACATCGCCCAACCGACCACCGGCAGCCGGAACAACGAGGCCTTCGAGACGAACTTGAAGGGCCGAAAGAGGCCGAGCACCGCGACGATGTCGGCCATCGACTGGTGGTTGCAGACCAGCACCGCCGGCCCCTTCGGGAGCCGCTCGCGGTGAAGCACCCGGATGTCCCAGCTCGGGATCCACCACATGTAGAAGAACGTCCAGCGCGCGAGCACCGCGTGCACCCAGCGGCGGTCGGGGTCGAACGGCGTGCCCGCCAACCACAAGAGGAGCAGCACCAGGAACTCGAGCGGCGCGAGCGTGAAGAAGACCAGCCAGTAGAGCGCTGTGACGAGGAAGCTCACCGCGCCCGCTGCCTGGACACTTCCGCGGCGAGCCGCATGCCGTAGCTCGCGTCGAGCCCGCCGTCGACCACCAGCGTCTGGCCATTCACGTAGCGCGCGGCGCTCGAGCACAGCCAGGCGATGGGCTGGGCGATCTCCTCGGCCGATGCGACGCGAGAGGCCGGCAAACTCTCGGAGACGGTCTTCACCATCGCGTCCCACGCCTCGCCCACGTAGAAGCGCGACGAGTCGGTGTCGATGTAGCCGGGGTTCACCGCGTTCACCCGCACGCCGAACGGCGCGAGCTCGCACGCGAAGTAGCGGACCAGCACCTCCATCGCGCCCTTCATCGCCCCGAGCAGGCCGTGGAACGGCAGCGTGTCGCGGCTGTCCATGCCGGAGACCACCACGATGCTCGCCGCGCGGCCCTTCATCAGCGGCGCGCAGCGCTGGGTGGCGTAGACGAAGCTCTTCACCGTCACGTTGAAGGTCTTGTCCATCTGGTGGAGCTTCACGTCGAGCAGCGGCGTGAACGCCGTCGACGCGGCGTTGACGATGAACGCGTCCAAGTGGCCGTAGGTCTGGGCGATGAAGTCGACCGGCCCGCGGAGGCTCTCGGGGTCGAGCTGGTCGGCCACCACCGTCTCGCACCGCCGCCCGAGCGCCGCGAGGTCGCGCTTCAACGCGTCCGCGGCCTTCGCGTCGCGCCGGTACGTCGCCACGACGTCGTAGCCCGCCTTCGCGAGCTCGATCGCGACGGCTCGCCCCACCCCGCGCGTGCCACCGGTGATCAGCGCAACCTTGTCGCTCATGCCTGGCTCCTCAAGGCGCCGCCGGCGCGCTCCCCGCATCGGCCTCCGCGGCGCGACGCTCGCGCGCCTTCTTCATCATCTCCTCGAGCGTCAGCACCTTGCCTTCCTCGGGCGCGTCTTCCGCTGGACGCACCGGCTGACCGGCCGCGGGCCCTTCGGCAGACGCCTTGCCGTAGCCGCCGAACGGTTGCAGGAAGGGCTTGCCCTTCATCGCGTACACCGGCCCGACGGAAATGGGCGGCACGTACGTCACCAGCATCAGCCCGATGACCAGAATCCCGAGCGTCGGCATGACCGAGCGGACGACCTGGCCGAAGGGTCTTTGAAAGAGCTGCGCGCTGACGAAGAGGTTGGTGGCGATGGGCGGCGCCACGTAGCCGATCTCCATGTTGACGATGAAGACGACCCCTAGGTGCAGCGGGTCGATGCCGAGCGCGACCGCGGTGGGCGCGATGATGGGCGTGAAGAGCACGATGGCCGAGATGGAGTCCATCAAGCAGCCGGTCACCACCAGGAACACGTTGATGGCGAGCATGAACATCACCGGCGACAGGCCCTGCGCCTGAATCCACTCCAGGGCGAGCTCCGCGGCCTGCTTCTCGACCATGAAGTCGTTGAGGCCGAACGCGAGCACGATGATCAGCACCAGCGCGCCCATCATCGTCACGCTCTTCATGATCGCGCCCGGCACCTCCTTCCACCGGATCTCGCGGTGGATGAACACCTCGACCACGAGCGCGTAGATGACCGCGACCGCGGAGGCCTCGGTGGCGGTGAAGATGCCGGAGTAGATTCCGCCCAGAATGATGACCGGCAAGAGCAGCGCCCAGAGCCCCTGGCGCAGCACCTGCCAGCGCTCGGACCAGCTGTGGCGGCGTCGCTTCTCGGCGCTCCCCGAGCCCTTCAGCCACGAGTACACCGACAGCATTCCGGCGATGAGCAGCGCCGGGAGCAGGCCCGCCAGGAACAGGTCGCTCACGTTCACCGCGGCCTTGCCCGAGACGCTGATCGCGTACACGAGCATGGGGATGGACGGCGGGATGAGGCAGCCCAGCGAGCCAGCGGTGGTGATCAGCCCGAGCGCGAAGTTCTCTTTGTAGCCGGCCTTCAGCATCGCCGGGAACATGATGCCGCCCACCGCGATGAGCGTGACCGGCGAGCTGCCGCTGATCGCCGCGAAGATCATGCACGCCAACACCGAGGCGATGGCCAGGCCCCCGCGGAAGTGGCC
The DNA here is from genome assembly GCA_964511185.1 of uncultured Myxococcaceae bacterium. GTDB lineage: Bacteria > Myxococcota > Myxococcia > Myxococcales > Myxococcaceae > CAZEDU01. The sequence goes on from CAZEDU010000090.1 coordinate 17,262, forward strand.
GACGAAGACCTCCGCCACGCGCACCAGCCGCTGCGCGATGCCGCCCGCGCCCATCAGCGCGCCCGAGATGACGAAGAAGGGGATCGCGAGCAGCACGTTCTTCGAGGTGAGGCCGCCAATCTTGACCGCCATCACCTGCAGCGACGCGAACGTGTCGTACTCGGGGACGAAGAACGCGAAGCACAAGAGCGCCGCGGTGCCAATGACGACGAAGAGCGGCGTGCGCAGCGCGAGCAGCAGGAGGAGCAGCCCGATGACGAGCAAGGTCATGGCGCGGGCTCCTCGGGCGGCGGCGCCATCACCGGCTGCAGCTCAGGCGCCTTCTCCTCCTCGGTCGGGCCGACCGCGCGCGCCAGGAAGCGCAGCGCCATCACCGTGAACGAGACCGGCATGATGCCGAAGACGATGAACTTCGGCGCCGGGAACGCATCGAACACGCCGGCCGCGCCGTCCGACTCGAGCCAGGTGTCGAGGTGGTAGCGCACGTTCAGCCAGCTCAAGTAGCCGAGCACGGCGCAGAACGCGGCGGCGAAGAACGCGCCAAAGCGGCCGATGTGCGCCTTCACCCGGCCGCGCCAGAGGAACTCCATGATCTCCAGCGTCAGGTGCGCGCGCTCGTGCGTCGCGAGCGAGGCCCCCAGAAAGCCGACCCAGAGCATCCCGCACAGCGCGAAGACCTGAGACCAGATGAGCCCGTTCGGAAAGAGCCACTGGAGCAGCTTCACCGCGGCGTAGGTCCCCGCGACGGTGCCAGCCGCGTACGCGAGCGCTCGAGGGACCGAAGGCGGCGACTTCACCTTCGCGGTGCGAAACGCCATGAAGGCGAGGAAGAGCGAGAGCCCGAGCGCGGTGACCAGGCTGGCGGCGTCGGCGGCGTGGGCCGCCGGCAGGAGGCGCCCCCAGAATCGATCGAGCGGGCCTTGCGAAGCGGCGAGCCGCAGGACGACGTCGAAGAACACCGCGAGCGACATCGCCGCGAGCAGGAAGAGACAGGCCGCTTTCTCGAATCGGTAGAGCGCGCCGTCGAGCCGTCGAAGGAGCTTTCGCACTGGAGCGAAAGCTTAGAACGGCTCGGCGGCAGACCCTAGAGGCTGAACGCACACGCAGCGGAGCCTTTCGCGGCAGCTCAGCTCGCGACCAACAAAACGCCTCCCACGATCAACACAACCCCCAAGCCGAGTCTCCACGTCAGCGGCTCTCCCAGCACCACGATCGAGAGCAGAGACCTCCGGTCTATCCCATTGACCGCGTGGTGCTCACCGCGCGCGAATGCGATGCCGCTGCGAACAACGCCGACAGAAGTGCATAGGCCCACCAAGTCATCGGCTCGCTTCCGCTCTTTGCGCGCTGGACGGTTCAGCGTATGGACATAGCCCAGCGATGGCCTCATCGTTCGACACATCGCGCGCCGTGCGCCACCTCAAGAATGCCGACGCCGTGCTCGGCGCGTGGATTGATCGCTTCGGCCCGTTCACGCTCGAAGTGCCAGCGCGGGTAGACCTCTTCACCGCCCTCGCGCGGTCGATTACCTACCAACAGCTCAGCGGCAAAGCCGCCGCCACCATCTTCGGCCGCGTGTGTGCGCTCTTTCCACGCCGACGCTTTCCACGCCCGGAAGCGCTGCTCGCCATCGACGTCGCGCATCTGCGGGCGGCGGGGCTCTCCGCCTCGAAGGCCGCCGCGATGCGGGACCTGGCGGCGCGGATGCTCGACCGAACCATCCCTTCACTCAAGACGCTCCAGGCGATGGACGACGAGGAGATCATCGAGCGGCTCTCCACCGTTCGAGGCGTCGGCCGCTGGACGGCAGAGATGGTGCTCATCTTCCACTTGGGCCGACCGGACGTGTTGCCCTTGGGCGACTACGGCGTGCGAAAAGGGTTCAGCCAGCTGTTCCGTCGGCGTGACGTGGTCTCACCCGACGTGCTCGCGCGACACGGAGAACGTTGGCGCCCGTTTCGCACCGTCGCCAGCTGGTACCTCTGGCGCGCCATCGACGCGCAGTAGCTATTTGCCGCGCACGGGCCCCAAATAGACCCACTCGAGGTCCGACCGGAACGGGCGCGCCAGGAAGCTGTGCGCGCCCGGGCGCCCAGCCACCGACCCGGAAACCTCCCAGGCCCGGTACAAGACAGAGCCCGCGTGGCTCGTCAGGTTGGTCTTGATCACCGGTCCTTGGAACTTGGGCGGCCGGGCTTCGGGAGGCACTCCAGCGCGAAGCCGCGCCAAAATTTGCGTTCGTCGGGCGTCGACATGGGCTTCGACCTTCTGGACCAGCGCTGCGGTCTGTGGACGAAGCGCGGCGACCCCTGCCCGCTGCCCAGGCGACATCGCCAGCAACCCCACCGTCAGCTTGTCTTGAAAGTTGAGCGCAGTCGCTCGGCGGGGAGCTGCGGTCGCTGGCGCAATACGTCCAATCGGTGGCATGGCGTCGCCTGGAGAGAGTCCACTGGGTTATCCACCCGTTGAGTCGCAAAGTTGCGGTGGAACCTTGGCGGGAATTCGCGTCGATTGCCCCAAACGAGCGCTCAGGGCCCTGAGGGAGTGGGGACTGGATTGTCAGACGCTCAAGCGAACGCCGCCGAGCGGTGCCGCGTCTCGGGCCGGGGGTTTTGTCG
>CAZEDU010000091.1:0-5711 GCA_964511185.1 uncultured Myxococcaceae bacterium
CCAGTACGACAGCTACAAGCGCACCGCGCTCAAGACCGTGACGCGCTTCGGCGGGCACGGCGGAAGCGAGGCGCTCCCTGAGCAGAAGCTCGCGCGCGACCCGTGGCTCAAGCGCATGTTCCTGGGCTACGCCTTCTCCATCGAGTACCGCGACCGCCGCGGCCACGCGTACATGCTCTCGGATCAAGAGGCGACGCAGCGGCTGTCGGCGCCGCAGTCGGGCTCGTGCCTGCACTGCCACGCCTCGGTGATGCCGCTCTACCGCGCGCTCGGGGACGGCGACGCGAAGGCGGGCTTCGAGAAGAGCTTCACCTTCACGTACAAGGAGCTGAACCAGAAGCTGCACGATTCAGGGCACGCGCACCCGGTGAGCTGCGTCGATTGCCACGACCCCTCGACGATGCGGCTGCGCGTCACTCGGCCCGGGTTCATCCAGGGCATCCAGGCGCTCGCCGCCTCGGACGCGCCGGTGCCTGCGATGGAGTCCATTCGCCTCTGGCGCGAGGGCGGGCGAAAGCAGCCGTATGACCCGAACGCCGACGCGTCGCGCGCGGAGATGCGCAGCTTCGTGTGCGGTCAATGCCACGTGGAGTACTACTGCGGGACCAAGATGCCGCTCGAGTTCCCATGGAGCAGAGGCCTGCGGGCCGAGGACATCGAGCGCCACTGGGACGAGAAGAAGCTCTCGGACGGGAGCCCCTTCGTGGACTACGTGCACGCGGAGACGAAGGCCCCCGTGCTCAAGGCGCAGCACCCGGAGTTCGAGCTGTGGAGCCAGGGCATTCACGCGCGCAGCGGTGTCGCCTGCGCGGACTGCCACATGCCCTACATGCGCGAGGGCGCGTCGAAGGTCTCCGACCACTGGGTGCGCAGCCCGCTGCTCAACGTGAACCGCGCGTGTCAGCCGTGTCACAAGGCATCGGAGGAGGAGATCAAGGCCCGCGTCGACATCATCCAGTCGCGCAACCATGAGCTCATGCAGCGCGGCGGCGACGCGATCGTGGACCTCATCGAGGCGATCACCCGGGCGCGCGCCGCCGGCGTGGCGGACGAGAAGCTCGCGCCCGCCCTCCAGCTCCAGCGCAAGGCGCAGTGGCGGCTCGACTTCATCGCCGCGGAGAACAGCATGGGCTTCCACGCGCCGCAGGAGGCCGCGCGGTTGCTCGGCGAGGCGCTCGACTACGCGCGCCAAGGCGAGATCGCCGTGCTTCAGGCCTCCAGCGCGCGGAAGTAGCCCGCCGGCCGATCAGCGGACGACCTTCAGGTTGAACATCGGGGTCTGCAGCGCGCCCCAGAGCCGGAGCCACAGCGGCAGCCACATCTCGGCTCCGCGCGCCATGCTGATGTCGCCGAGGTCGATCACGTCCTTCCAGCCGAACCACTCTTTCAGCAGGCGCGTCACCCGCGCCTTCGCCTCCGCGTCGTTGCCCGCGACGAAGAGCGAGTGGTCGCCGTCCTTCAGCTGGCCCGGGTTGACCATCAGCGACGCGTTCACCGTGTTCAACGTCTTCACGACCTTGGCGCCCGGATGCGCGCGCTGGATCTGCTCGCCGAGCGAGTCGGTGTTCGACACGAACAGCGACGGCGGCATGCCCTTCGAGGTGTCGAGCGGGTTCGACAGGTCGATCAAGATCTTCCCCGCGAGCGCCTCGCCCGCCAGCTTCAAGCCGGGCAGGGCGCCTTGGCCCGACAGCGCGTTGAAGACGATCTCTCCGTGCGCCGCGGCCTCGGCCATCGTGCCGAGCGTGACGTGAGGGGTCGACTCGAGCCAGGCGCGGATCGGCGGGCCGCCTGCCTTGTCGCTCTGGCTCCGCGCGAGCGTGGCCTTCACGTCGCGCGTGCCGAGCTTCACCGAGTGGCCGAGCGCGCTGATCTTCCCAGCCAGGGTCTTCGCCACCATCTCCGTACCGAGGATTCCAACGTTCATGACGTCTCCTTTTCTGTGTCCAAGGTACGCCCCGGGCCCAGGGTTGACCATGCTGCTATGGGAAATCTATCGTTAACTTCAATTCAACATGGCCAATCGAGCAGATCTGTTCGCCGGCGTGCTGCCGTTCGTGCGGACGGCCGAGAAGCGCAGCTTCAGCGGCGCGGCCGCGGCGCTCGGGGTGTCGACCGCGGCGATCAGCAAGGCGGTGAAGCGGCTCGAGGACGAGCTCGGCGTGAAGCTGCTCGAGCGCAGCTCGCGCGTGGTCACGTTGACGAAGCCAGGGGAGGTCTTCCTCGAGCGGTGCCGGCAGGCGGTCCTGAGCGTCCAAGGGGCGCGCGAGGCGGTCCAGGACGCCACGCGCGAGCCGCAGGGAGAGCTGGCGGTCACGCTGCCGTTCATCCTCGCGCCGTTCGTGGTGCCGCACCTGGGCCGCTTGAGCACGCAGTACCCGCGGCTGTCCTTTCGCCTGAGCATGAGCGACCGGCTCGCGCGCCTGGCCGACGAGCGCTTCGACGTCGCCATCCGAATGGGCAAGCTCGAGAGCTCCAGCCTGGTGGCCCGCGTGTTGAGGAAGACGCGCTGGGTGACGGTGAGCGCGCCGAGCTACCTCGCGCGCCACGCGGCGCCCAAGGCCCCCGCCGATCTGGCCGAGCACAACTGCCTGCGCTTCGTCGGGCCCGACGGCAAGCCGCGCGATTGGGTGTTTCGCGAGGGGAGCCGATCGCCGACGGTTCGCATCAAAGGCAACTTGCTCATCGACCACGGCGCGTACCTGCTCGCCGCCGCCGAGGCCGGCATGGGGGTGTGCCAGGTGCTCGACTTCATGGTCGAGGAGCCGCTGCGCCTGGGGCGGCTGGTCGAGGTGCTCGGCGCCCACTCGGCGGCCGGGCCGACGATCTACGGGCTCACCACGCCAGGCCGCGCGAGCGCGACGAACGTGCGCGCGTTCATGCGTTTCCTGGTCGAGGCGTTTCGGAGCTAGGTCGCCGGCACGCAGGCCGGGGTCCGCTCACAGTTGCTGAAGTGGCAGCTGGTGCTCGCCCCGCCATCGGGGATGGACGTGCTGCTGTGCTCGGTCGTCTCGCACTCGGCCAGCGCGCCCCACGCGTCGCACTGCGACCTCGAGTAGGTCACCGGAGGCGACGCCGTGCACGAGGCGGAATCGACTCTCGATGCACACGACAAGCCGATCGCGCTCGCGACGACGCAGGTCCCCACCACGGTTCGTTTCATCGCTTTCCTCCCGAGAGAGCTTGAGGCTCAGGAGGAAAGCGCACCCTCGTAGGTGAGGCCAGCGGCCCGATCGGCTTCCCGGAGGACTTGTTCAATGGCCGGAGCGACCTCTTCGAGCCCCACCGGCTTGACCAGGTGTCGAGAGAACCCCGCCGCCGCGGAGCGCTGCCGATCCGAAGGCTGGCTGTAGCCGGTGACGGCGATCAACCGCAGCTGGCTGAGCCCGGGCAGCTCTCGGAGCCGCTGCGCCAGCTCGTAGCCGTCCATCACCGGCAGGCCAATGTCGATCAGCGCGACGTCGGGCGCGAAGTCGCTGGCCAGGCGCAGCGCGGCCGCCGGGTCGAACGTCACGCGTGTCTCGTAGCCGACGGTCGCGAGCAGCTCGGCGAGCCCTTCCACCGCGTCGCGGTTGTCGTCGACGAGCAGCACGCGCGTCCGCCCCGCATCGGCGCTCGGCGCGAGCAGCGGTTGGCCGTTCTTCATCGCGCCCGCTTCGACGCTGTCGCGCAAAGGCAAGCGAACGACGAAGGTGCTGCCACGGCCTTGCCCCGCGCTCTCGACGCGGACCCTGCCCCCGTGGAGGGTGACGAGGTTGTGGACGATGGCGAGCCCGAGCCCCAATCCGCCCTGAGAGCGGTCGCTCCCGCGGGGACCTTGGACGAACGGCTCGAAGAGCGTCTGGTGCATCTCCGGCGGGATGCCGATGCCGTTGTCTCGAACTTGAAGGATGGCGTCCGTCTGGTCGCGCTCGGCCGTCACCTCGATGTCGCCGGCGGGCTCCGTGTAGCGCGCGGCGTTGGTCAGCAGGTTGGCGAACACCTGCGCGAGCCGGTGCTCGTCGCCGAAGATGGGCAGGCCCGTGCTCGGAACCGCCACCGACAGCCGGTGACGGCGCTCTTCGATGAGCGGGCCGGCGGTCTCCAGCGCCTTGGCGACGACCTGGTGCAGCTCGAGCGGCTCCCGCTTCAGCTCGAGCTTGCCGCGCGTGATTCGGCTCACGTCGAGCAGGTCGTCGACCAGCCGCACCAGGTGGTTCACCTGCCGCTCGAGGATGAAGCGCTCCTTCTCGCAGACGCCCGGCGCCCGCATGCGCATCAGGTGCAGGGCGGTGATGATCGGCGAGAGCGGGTTGCGGAGCTCGTGGCTGAGCATCGCCAGGAACTCGTCTTTGCGGCGGTCGGCGGCTTCGGCGTGCGCCCGGGCCTCGCGCTCCGCCTGGAGCAGCCGCGCGCGCTCGAGGGCCACCGACACCTGGCCGACGATCGTCTCGAGCATGGCCCGGTCCTCGGCGGTGAACGTGCGCTCGTCCGAGAAAGAGAGCGACAGTCCCCCCATACTCTGGCCTCCCACCACGAAGGGGAGCGCCGCCCACGCCGAGTAGGGGCTGTCGCCGCCCGCCAGGCTGAGCGGGAACTCCGACCGCAGCTTGGCGCGGCCGGTGATGAGGACAGGGCGACCGGTCGACAGGGCGTCGCAGAGCGGCAGCTTCGCCGTCCGTGGGAAGCGGCGGAGCGCGTCGAGGCGGGGACCGGTGTAGCCGTCGCCCGCGGCCAGCTCCAGGGTCGACCCGTCCTCGGCGAGGAGCCAGGCGAAGCTCGCCGCGGCGCCGGTGGCCCGTCGGCCGTTCATGACGGCGACGCGGGCGACCTCGGTGGGGGTCAGCGCCGCCGCCAGCGCCGCGGTCAGCTCCTGCAGCCGCTGCGTCCGCTCCCGCGAGCGGATCGCCTCTTCGTGCAGCTGCACCCGGCGGAGCGCCTGCGCGCACTGCGCGCCCAGGCTCGAGATCGCGCTGCGGTGCAGCTCGGAGAAAGGGTGGTCCCCCTGAAATCCGAACACCACCGCGCCGAGCGCCAGGTCCTCGGCGAACAGGGGAATGCAGGCGAACGCGTGTCGGCCCTCCACGCGCGCGGCGGGGGCGTGGGCCGGCCAACCCGCCTCGAGATCCTTCAGGGATTCGATCCACAGGGGCGTGGCGGTCCGCAGCACCTCCGGGAGCGGGAGCGGCGCCTGGGTGGAGATGCGCTGGTGCTCGCGCACGTTCTCCGCCGAGACGCCCCGGCTGGCGCCGAGCTCGAGCCACTGGCCGTCGTCCGACAACAGATACGCCAGCGCCGTCTCGGCGCCGAGCAGCGGGAGGCCGAAGTCGAGCAGGGCGCCCAAGGCTTCTGCCGTCGTGGTCGCGGAAGAGAGGGCGACCGCGAGTGTCTCCGCCCGGTGCGGAGGGGTCTGGATAAACGAAGCCGCTGGAGACACGAAGCCCTTCCTCCCTCACTGCCTAACACCAACAACCGCGGTTCCCGTGTTGAGTCCTACGACGGGTGGACGCCTCCTTGTTCACCAGGCGACGGTTCGCCGTGAGTCGGAGCCGAGCCAGGCCGACGTCCAAGGCCGCGTCGCCCGCTCTGTCGAAAAGTGCAATCGCGCTTTTCAGCGGAGGCGGGCCGGGGGTAAACGGCCGGCAGAGAGCGTCGAAGGGACCCGAATGATCGAGCTGAACGGGGCCATGCAGGCCGCCGAATCGCTGCAGCGCCTACGTGAAGGAAACGCG
>CAZEDU010000091.1:5721-19804 GCA_964511185.1 uncultured Myxococcaceae bacterium
CGGTTCGTCGCGCACGTGCGCAGCGCGGAGTCGCTCGTGCGGCAGTTGGCGCGCGCCGAGCTCGTCGCCGGCCAGAGCCCCTTCGCGATCATCCTGGGCTGCTCGGACTCGCGCGTGCCGGCGGAGCTGGTGTTCGATCAGGGGTTGGGCGATCTGTTCGTCATCCGCGTGGCCGGCAACGTCGTCGCGCCGTCGCAGGTCGACAGCGTCGAGTTCGCGGTCGAGCGCTTCGGCACTCGGCTGGTGGTGGTGCTCGGCCACACGTTCTGCGGCGCCGTCGACGCGACGCTCGCGGCGTTGCTCGGCAACCAGGACGCCGAGGTCGTTCGCCTGCGCTCGATCGTCAACCGCATCCGCCCGGCGCTGGAGGGCTGGGTGCCGCGGGAGGTCGAGAACGGCCGCGAGGCGCTGCTGCAGAAGGCGGTGCGCGCGAACGTGCGGGCGTCGGTCAACCAGGTTCGCCGCGGGTCGGAGCTCCTCGAGCGGCGCGTGCTCGACAAGCAGCTGTTCGTCGTCGGGGCGGAGTACGACTTGCGCACCGGACAGGTGGACTTCTTCGACAGCGCGCTGGATCGTTGAGGCATGGCTCGCCCGATCGTCGTCTGGCCCAACAAGATCCTCAGCCAACCGACCAAGCCGGTGACCGAGTTCGGTCCGGCGCTGGACGCGCTGCTCGCCGAGATGGAGGAGGCGATGCACGAGGCGGAGGGCATTGGCATCGCGGCCAACCAGATCGGCGTGGGCTTGCGCGTCGCGTGGGTCGGCCGGGGGGATGGCACCTTCTTCGAGATCGTCAACCCGACCATCCTCAGCCGCGAGCGGCCGGTGGGCCTGTCGGAGGGCTGCCTGTCCGTCCCGGGAGAGAACGAGGTCTGCCCGCGCCACGAGAAGGTGCGGGTGAAGTACCAGGACCGCGCCGGCGCGTGGTACGAGCTCGAGGCAGAGGGCCGCGTCGCGCACGTGCTCCAGCACGAGATCGACCACCTGGATGGCCGCGTCTACGTGGACCATCTGTCCGGCCTCAAGCGCTCGCTCATCCGGGACCGGATGAAGAAGCTGCAGCGGCTCCACGAGCAGCACGAGGACGAGTAGCGTCTGAAATGCGAGGCGGCGCGCTGGGTTACGCAACAGCAAAAAAGGTTCGGCCGATAACCTTCGTATGCGGCCCCTTACGATTTTTCGTCCTCGAGCGTTGTCCACCCAGCCGCTGGCCCCGATGCGCGCCGCCCATGCGCGTCCAGCGGGACCGCGGGTTCCTCCGCTGGCGAAGCGGGCGTCCTCGAGCGGTGTTTCGCCGACACGCGCCGTGCGAGACGTCGTCGCGGGGGCGGTCTGGCACGGCCCCAAGCACACCGCGCTGGCCGTCAAGGAGAATAAAAAGGCGACCGCCGCCGGTTTCGGCGTCGTGTTGGCGAGCTCCGTTGGAATGCACGTCGCCGGCGTGGACCCGGTGTTGCCGCTGGGCATCGGCAGCTTCGGCGCGATGCTGTTCGACGCCTCGCAGACGGTGCGCCAGCTGTTCCGCGCGGACCCGGGCAAGAAGCGACGCGTGCTCTTGGGTGAGTTGATCTGGAAGCCGGTCTTCTTCGGGCTGACTGTGGGCGTGGGCCATTCGATCGCTCCTGCGGCGCAGGCGGGCGCAGCGGCGACGGTCAAAAGCTCGGCGACCGCGGGCCTGGCCGGGATGATCACCGCCAGCGACGCGCCCATCTTCGCGGCCGACGGTCTGAAGACGCGGGCCGAAGCGCGCGCCGCGCGAAAGCAGAGATAAGAGCGCTTGCTCGAAGCCGTCCGGAAGGAAGCCAAGCCCGGTATCTGGTCGAACGGCGTCAATCTGTCGCGGGCGGGCGCGGTTTCTCTCGAGTCGCAATCGGGTGGCGAGGTCGTCTTGCGCGTGAAGGCGGCGGGGCGGCCGGTGGCGCTCACCGTCGTTCTGTATCCCGACGACGAGGCGTGGGAGTGCAACTGCCCGAGTAAGGTCGATCCCTGCGAGCACGTGGTCGCGGCCGCCATCTCGCTGCAGCAGGCGCAGGCCCAGCAGACGCCGCTCGCGACGACGGCTCAACGCGGGGCGCGCGTCGTCTATCGATTCTCGAGGACCGGCACGGGCTTGCAGCTGCGACGCGCCCTGATCGACGCCGACGGGAAGGAGACGCCGCTCGAGAAGCCCTTGGCCGCGATGCTGGCCGCGCCGGCCGAGGCGGGCCGGCTGCAGCTCGAGCAGCATGATCTGCTGGCGGATCGGCTGCTCGAGAAGCCGATCCGCGGGCCATTGCCGCCCGAGCGGCTGGAGCTGCTGCTCGGCGTCTTGGAGCCGGCGCGCAACGTGCTTCTCGATGGCCGTCCCGTGGCCATCTCCGGAGAGGCGGTCTTTCCGCGCGCGGTGGTCGAGGATCGCGACGGCGAGGTGGTCGTCCAGATCGGGCGCGACGGCCGCGTGGGCGAGGTGCTGAGCGCGGGTGTGGCGTTGGCGGGCGACGCCATCGCCCGGCTGGGCGCGACCGACGTCGCCGGCGCATGGCTCGAGAAGCTGCCGGTGGTGCGGACTTTCTCCGCGGGCCAGACCGCCGAGCTGTCCGCGCAGGTGTTGCCCGAGCTGGCGCGCCGCATGCCGGTGGACGTGAAGAGCCGCCGGCTGCCCGCCATCGATCGCGCGCTCCAGCCGCGCGTCGTCCTCGAGCTGAACCGCGTCGAGGCCGGGCTTTCGGTGCTCCCAACGCTCGTCTACGGCGCTCCCCCGACGGTGCGCATCGACGCCGGAAAGATGGTGTACCTGCGCGGCGCCGTGCCGGTGCGGGACGAGGCGGCCGAGCAGAAGCTCATCCATCAGCTGCGCGACGAGCTGGGCCTGGTCCCAGGCCGGCGGATGACGGTCGACGGGCCCGAGAAGGTGCGCTTCGCCGACAAGCTTCGGCGTTGGCGCGGCGGCCTGACCGGCGACGCCGCCGGCGTGGTGAGCCCGAACGTGAAGCTCGTTCCCCGGCTCGACGTTCAGGGCGCCGCCACCGCGGTCGTCCCCAGCGTGGGCTTCTCCCTGCGGTTCGACGTCGAGGGCGCCGAGGCGAAGCCTGTCGAGGCGGAGGAGGTGCTGCGGGCGTGGCGGGAAGGCCTGGGGTTGGTGCCGATCGAAGGGGGCGGCTGGGCGCCGCTGCCGCAGCCGTGGCTCGACCAACACGGGGCCAGGATCGCGGCGCTGCTCGCGGCCAAGCAGGAAGACGGCCGCGTCGCGAACCACGCGCTGCCGCAGCTCGCGGAGCTGTGCCAGGTCCTCGAGCACCCGCCGCCGCCCGGGCTCGAGAAGCTCGCGCCGCTGCTCGAGGGGTTCGAGAAGCTGCCCGATCCGGCGCTGCCGGAGGATCTTCAGGCGACGCTGCGGCCCTACCAGCTGCAGGGCGTGTCGTGGTTGCGCTTCCTGCAGCAGGCCGGCCTGGGCGGGGTGCTCGCCGACGACATGGGCCTGGGCAAGACGCTCCAGACGATCTGCGTGCTCGGCGCGCGGACGCTCGTGGTCTGCCCGACCAGCGTGCTCGCGAATTGGCAGGCGGAGCTCGCGCGGTTCCGGCCGTCGCTGCGCGTCAGCGTCTACCACGGCGCCGGACGCGCGCTCGACGACGCGGCCGACGTGACGCTCACGACCTACGCCCTGCTGCGGCTCGATGCGGCGGAGCTGACGGCGAGGCCGTGGAGCACCGTGGTGCTCGACGAGGCGCAGGCGATCAAGAACCCCGACAGCCAGGTGGCGCGGGCGGCGTACGGGCTCCAGGCCGGCTTCAAGCTGGCGCTGAGCGGCACGCCCATCGAGAACCGGCTCGAGGAGCTCTGGAGCCTCGCGCACTTCACCAACCGAGGGCTGCTCGGGGGCAGGCGGGAGTTCGACGAGCTCTGGGCGCGTCCCATCGCCGAGGGGCGCCCCGAGATCGCGCCGCGGCTGCGCAGGAAGATACGCCCGTTCGTGCTGAGGCGGCTGAAGCGGGACGTGGCGAGCGAGCTGCCGCCGCGGACCGAGTCGGTGCTGTACGTCGCGCTCGATGAGAAGGAGCGCAGCGTGTACGACGCCGTCTACGCGGCCACGCGCGCCGAGGTCGTGGCGATGTTGAACGAGGGCGGTGGCGTCATGAAGGCGCTGGAGGCGCTGCTCCGCCTGCGCCAGGCGGCTTGCCACGCCGCGCTCGTGCCAGGACAACAGGCGGTGACGTCTTCGAAGGTGCAGGCGCTGGTCGAGGCGCTCGGCACCGCGGCGGCCGATGGCCACAAGGCGCTGGTGTTCTCTCAATGGACGAAGCTGCTCGATCTGATCGAGCCCGAGCTCGCGCGCGCCGGCATCGCGTTCTCACGGCTCGATGGCTCGACGCTGAACCGCGGAGAGGTGACCGCGGCGTTCCAGCGCGAGGGCGGGCCGCCGGTGATGTTGATCTCGCTCAAGGCCGGCGGCACGGGACTCAACCTCACCGCCGCGGACCACGTGTTTCTCGTCGACCCGTGGTGGAACCCGGCCGTCGAGGCGCAGGCGGCGGATCGCGCGCACCGCATCGGGCAGGAGCGGCCAGTGATGGTCTACCGGCTGGTGGCTCAGGCCACGGTCGAGGAGAAGATCTTGGGGCTTCAGGAGAAGAAGCGCGCGCTGTTCGAAGCCGCGCTCGGTGAGGCCGGCGCCGCGACCGCGCTCACGCGCGACGACCTCCTCAGCCTGCTCCATTGAGGGGACTGTCCCCGTTACTTCGGGAGCAGCGCCTCGACCGGAATTCGCCAGCTCCCCTCGACCGGCCCAAACCCCACCGGGACCTTGCCCAGATCCCCCACGTCGAACCAGACCGTCCCTTCCAGCTGATACGGCACGTCGAAGGTGACCGCCTGGCCCTGGCTGAGCTGCTGCACCGATTGCGTCGCGACCTGCTCGAGCACGGTGAGCAACGGATCCGGCCCGAACGCGAACAAGGCGCCGATGTCGCTGTCGGCCAGCGCCGCGAGCTGCGGGGCCTTGAAGCTGGGCTCTCCTCCCGCGAGCGCCTCGATCCCTTTCGCGATGACCAGGTCCGTCGCCGCGTTCTGAAAGTCCTCCAGCGACTTGATGTCCGCGTCGCTGCTCTTGCACGAGTCGGGATCCGGAGAGCCGTTGCAGGTCGCGTCGCCCTCCGCGCAGAACTTCACGCAGGCGGCGCCGAGCTTGGTCTTCGTCTTGCCCGGAAAGACCGTCACCGCGGTCAACATCTCGGCGAGCGGGACCGGAAAGCGGTTCGGGTTGTCGGCGTTGTAGAGCAGGTTGAAAGCGACCTGCATCGCGTCGGTCTTCGGCTTGGCGCCGAACGCGGCGCTGCAGAGCAGGGAAGCCGAACCCGGGCCGAGCGGATCCGGCACGACCTGGGGGCAGTAGTACGCCTCGAACTGTTGCTGCGACGGTGATTGATGCAACGCCGCCGACTTGAACGTCACGCCGGGGATCTGCGGCAGGCCCTGCTGCTGCAGCACTTCGAGCAGCTCGCAGGAGGAGAACAGCGAGACCACGACGACCAGAGTCCACGTTCGCATGGCCTGGAAGTCTACCACTAGGCCCGCCCGTAGACCGGCAAGGCGGCGCCCGAGATGTCGCGCGCGGCGTCGGAGAGCAGGAAGGAGATGACCCCGGCCAAGGAGTCGGGGCTCACCCAGCGCGAAGGGTCGGCCTTCGGCATCGCGCGGCGGTTGGCGGGGGTGTCGATGGCCGAAGGCAACACGGCGTTCACGCGGACGCCGTGCTCGAGCACCTCCGCGGCGACGGTCTGCGCGAGCGCGACCACGCCGCTCTTCATCGCCGCGTACTCGGCCGCGCCTTGGCTCGTCTCTGGCCGCAGCGCGACGCGCGAGCCGATCAACACCACGCTGCCGGCGCGACGCTCGACCATGCCGGGGAGCACGACGCGCAAGGCGTGATAGGCGGACTCCAGGTTCGCCGAGAACATCGCGTTCCAGATCGCGTCGTCCGAGCGCTCGTGGAGCGGGCCGCCGCCTCGCCAGCCTCCTGCGATCATCACCGCCCCGGTGAGCGCGCCCGCGTCTCGAATGACGCCAGACCAAGCGCTCGGATCGCGCGTGTCGATGGCGGCGGGGGTGACGCCGTCGCCGAGCTGCCGGAGTCGATCCATCGAGCCGGGGAGATCGACCGCGATGACGCGGTGGCCTTGGCTTCGCAGGGCTTGGACGACGACGCCACCCAGCGCGCCGGCGGCGCCGGTGACGAGCGTGGTGTTGGGCATGAGCGGCTCCTTGGTTTTCAGGGGCAGTCCCCTTTGGGGACAGTCCCCAAGTTAGGCGCGGAGGCCGGGCGCTTCATGGCCCGTGCGCGCCACGTACTCCGAGTAGCCGCCCCCGTACACATGGGGACCTTCGGGTGTGAGCTCGAGAACACGCGTCGACAGCTCGGCCAGGAAGTGACGATCGTGGCTGACGAAGAGCATCGTGCCCTCGAAGCCGCGGAGGGCGTCGATCAGCATCTCCTTGGTCGTCAGGTCCAGGTGGTTGGTCGGCTCGTCGAGCACCAGGAAGTTCGGCGGGTCGTAGAGCATCAACGCGAGCACGAGCCGCGCCTTCTCGCCTCCGGACAACACGCGCACCACCTTCTCGGCCTCGTCGCCCGAGAAGCCGAAGCAGCCCGCCAACGTTCGCAGCGAGCCCTCCGAGGTGCGCGGGAAGGCGTCGACGAGCGTCTGCCAGACGGTCTTGCTGCCATCGAGCACGTCCATCGCGTGCTGCGCGAAGTAGCCGAGCTTCACGCTCTGACCGACCGACACCTCGCCTTCATCCGGTGTGGTCGCGCCGGCGATGAGCTTGAGCAGCGTCGACTTGCCTGCGCCGTTGATCCCGAGCACGCACCAGCGCTCGCGCCTGCGAACGAGGAAGTCGAAGTCTTGGTACACGGCGAGATCGCCGTACCGCTTGCTGACGTGGGCGAGCTTCGCGACGTCTTCCCCCGAGCGCGGCGCGGGCTTGAACTCGAATTGGACGCGAACCCGGCGGCGGGGCGGCTCGACCTTTTCGATCTTCTCCAGCTTCTTGACGCGCGATTGCACCTGCGCCGCGTGGGAGGCCCGCGCCTTGAAGCGCTCGATGAAGGCGAGCTCCTTCTTGAGCATCGCCTGCTGGCGTTCGTAGGTCGCCTGCTGCTGCGCCTCGGCGATCTTCCGCTGCTTCTCGTAGAAGTCGTAGTCGCCGGAGTAGGAGGCGATCTCCCCGCCGTCGATCTCGAGGATGCGCGTGCAGATCCGGTTCATGAACGCGCGATCGTGCGAGGTCATCAGCAGCGCGCCTTCGTAGTTCTTGAGGAAGCCCTCGAGCCAAATCAGCGACTCGAGATCGAGGTGGTTGGACGGCTCGTCGAGCAGCATCGCGTCGGGGCGCATCAACAGAATCCGGGCGAGCGCCACGCGCATCTTCCAGCCGCCCGACAGCGCCGAGACCGGACCGTCGACCACGGCGTCGCGAAAGCCCAGACCGGCGAGGATCTCGCGGGCGCGCGTCTCCAGCGTGTACCCGCCGAGCTCGTCGAAGCGGGCCTGCACCTCGCCGAACCGCTCGACCAGCTTCTCCAGCTGGTCGCCCATCGCCGGGTCGGCCATCTGGTGCTCGAGCGCCTTGAGCTCCTTGGCCACCGCCGCGATAGGGCCGGCGCCCTCCATCGCCTGCGCCAGCACAGTGCCTTCGTTCATCTCGCCGACGTCTTGCTTGAAGTAGCCGAGCGTGACGCCGCGATCGACGGAGACGTTCCCTTCGTCGGGCGTGTCCTCCTTCACGATGTAGCGGAAGAGGGTGGACTTCCCCGCGCCGTTCGGGCCGACCAGGCCCACCTTCTCGCCCTTGTGAAGGGCGAAGGAGGCGCCCACGAAGAGGATCTGTTGTCCGTGCTGCGCGCCGATGTTGTCGAGACGAATCAAGGTCGGGCGCTCTCATACCCCGATTGGGGACCGTCCCCAAAGGGGACTGTCCCCGGGGGGCGCCAGGCCCGAAAACTCACCGAGCTTCCTTCGCCAGCAGGGGTCCCCATTCCACCCAGCCCTTCCAGAAGGGCCCCGCCGGACGCGCCCAGAGGCAACGCGCCTCCCGCTGCACCGCGCTCAGCAGCACCTCCGCGCCGCGCCGGGTGAAGCCACAGATCCCGCCCGCGACGAACGGAACACCAAAATCGATGCGCTGAATCGGATCGCGGTTCATCGCGCGGACGATCTGCAGCCCGTCGAAGGCGCGCATCGCGGCCACGGCGAGGCCCCGTTCGAGCGCGGCGGACAGAGCCTCCGCCGCCACGCGCGGCTCGGTATAGACCCGGAGCTCGGGCGCGTCGGCGAAGAGATCCAGCTGCGCAGGCTGCGGTGGGCGCTCGACCCGCGCTCCATCTTCGACGAGCCGGCGCGTTCGTCCGGTGGCGCTGCGGAGCCTCAGGCTGCCCGATTTGATCCGCGAGTCCATTCCGATCCGTTTACCGATCGGCGGCGCGCTCCGGTAGTGACAAAATTCGGGGCACTCGCGGCGTCATTCTTTTCGGCCGTTTGAGATCGCGTGCCAACCGCGATGACTCGATTCGAAGCGCGCCGTCTTCGTTCCGGACAAGGCGATTTCGACTAGAGAGTCGCCATGTCGATCGAGCGCTACCGCGAGCAACACAAGAAGCGGCTCTCCTGGATGCCGTGGCTCTACTTCTCCCTCAAGCCGGAGCACCGCGCGTGGGCCGACGCGTGGCAGAAGGAAGTGCAAGCCGCGCTGACCGAGTTGGAGACAGTCGAGATCGCCGACGGCTGCTTCGTCGCGCCGGAGGCCGCGATCTTCGGCGAGCCCGGGAGGCCGGTGCGCATCGGCCCCGGCTGCGCCATCGCCGCCGAAGCGTTCTTGCACGGTCCGATCACGCTCGGGCGCGGCGTCAGCATCAACGCGCGCGCGAACCTCGACGGCGGCGCGAAGGGGATCGTCGTGGGGGACGGGACGCGCATCGCTTCCGGGGCCGCGATCTACGCCTTCGATCACGGGATGCAGCCGGACCGATGGATCCGCGAGCCGCCGGTGGTGTCGAAGGGCATCGTCATCGGCGCCGACGTTTGGATCTCATCTCGCGCGGGGATCACCGACGGCGTGCGCATCGGCGATCACGCGGTCGTCGCGATGGGCGCGGTCGTGACCCGCGACGTGCCGGACTGGGCCATCGTCGCGGGCGTTCCGGCGCGCGTGATCGGAGACCGCCGCGCCTAGCCTCAGCGCACCGCCGCCACCAGCTCACCAATCGGGTCCGCCAGCGCGCGCACGTACCAGCGATCTTCGCCCTGGCGGAGCACGCGGTAGCGCAGCTCCCCGAGCACAGCGCCGCCGATCGGCGTGTACGTGAGATCCCACGCCGACGGCGTCTCGTTCCAGCCTTCGACGCCGTACTCCCACACCGTCGAGTGCGCGACCCCCATCAAGCTGGCGGCCCACCACGAGAACCCGTTTCGCCGCATGCGCAGGTAGATCTCCGAGCCCTGCAGCCCGTGGCCCACGATGTTCGTGCCCCAGCCATCGCCGTCCGCCTGCAGGTAGCCGCGCCATCCACCGCCGCCGAACGCGTCTGGCTGCCACACCGGCTTCGCTCGGAAGTTCGACGAGAACTTCGACCACGTCGGCTCGGTGCTGTTGCCGAAGTCTCTCCAGTTGGGCGGCTCGGACACGTAGAGCACGGCGTACTGCACCGCGAGCTGCGCGCTCCCGAAGGCCGTCACCGTTCCCAATCGCCGCGCCGCCGAGGGGAGCGCTTCGGCCGGAAGCGACTTGGCCTCATCGACGTTGGCAAACACGTTCAGCATCAGCGCAGCGCAGATCGCGTGCATTCTGTTCTCCTCGAAGTGCTGTCAGGTGGTGGGCCTTCCAGAGCAAGCGGCGTGCACAGCCCGCGGCGCCTCAAGCTGCCGATAATCCTGCTGGCCGGGTGCGCAGGGGGGCGAAGCGCGCGCGCCGATCTGTGTAACGGCCTGCACACCTGCGCGAACCCGCGGCGTTGGCTTTGCGAGGCGGCACGGCATACTGCGCCCCCTTCGCGAAAGAGGAGCCCCTTGGGACGAGCGACGATGAAGCGAGGACTGGCGCGCGGCGCGGATGGTCGTGTGCGTTGCTGGTGGCCGAAGGACGACCCGCTGTACCTGCGCTACCACGACGAAGAGTGGGGCGTGCCGGTCGCGGACGACGTCCGGCTGTTCGAGAAGCTGTGTCTGGAGGGCTTCCAGGCCGGCCTGAGCTGGCTCACCATCCTGCGCAAGCGCGACGCGTTCCGCCGCGCGTTCGACGGCTTCGACTTCCACCGGGTGACGCGCTTCGGACCCGCCGACGTGAAGCGGCTGCTCGGGGACCCGGGCATCGTGCGCCACCGCGGGAAGATCGAGTCGACCCTCCACAACGCCGGGCGCGCCGTGGAGCTCTCGCGCCTGACGGGATCGTTGGCGGCGTACTTCTGGCAGTGGGAGCCGCCGCCGGCCTCACGGCCGAAGCGGATCACTTATGAAGCGCTCGTCGGGAAGCCGGTCCCGCCGCAAGCGGTGCAGCTGTCGAAGGCGCTCCGGTCGATGGAGTGGAGGTTCGTCGGGCCCACGACGATCTACGCGTTCATGCAGGCGATGGGGCTGGTGAACGACCACCTCGAGGGCTGCTTCCGGCGCGCGGAGATCGAAGCGCTGCGCAGCGGCTTCTTGCGCCCGAGCCGAACCGTCACCACCAACGCTTCGCCCGAAACCAGGCGTACTGGACGACCGGCACCAAGAGGAGCAGCACGATCATCGGGCCAAAGAACCGCGGGTCGGAGAGCGACTGGAAGTTCTGGCCGAAGAAGCCGACGATGAAGGACAGCGGCAAGAACAGCGCCGCGAAGATGGTGAGCTTCTTGGTCACTTCGTTGGTCCGGTTGGCGACCATCGAGAGGTAGCCTTCGGCCGCGCTGCTCACCAGGTCGCGCGCGGCTTCGATCTGTTCGTAGACCCGAATCAGGTGGTCGAAGACGTCCCGGAAGTACAGCGCCGTGCGTTCCCTGACGTGGGGGATGCCGGCGCGCGCGAGCTGGCCGACCAGATCCCGCTGCGGTGAGAGCACCCGCCTCAAGGTGACGAGCGTTCGCTTGAGCTGAAAGATCCGCCGCAGCTGGTTCGGGTCCGGCCCCTCGAAGATCAGCTCCTCCAGGTTCTCCACCTCGTCCGTCAGCTGATCGAGGAGCGGGAATCCGCTGTCGACGATCGCGTCGGCGACCAGGTAGAGCGCGAAGTCGGCGCCGCGGCCCAGCGTCTCGGCGGGGGCCTCCAGCATTCGCTTGCGCGCGATCTCGATCACCTCGAGCGGCCGGTCGTGCACCGAGATGTACCAGTCGGATCCGAGAAAGCTGTGCACCTCGTTGAGCTGCACCTCGCAGACGTCGCCGTCCGCGTGGGTCAGCGCGTGCAGCACGACGAACAGGTGCTTGGGGTAGTCCTCCAGCTTGGCGCGTTGATCGAGGTGAAAGCAGTCCTCGACCGCGAGCCGGTGCAGCCCGAACCGCTCCTGAAGGCGCGACATCAGGTCGTGCGAGGGCGCGACGACGTCGATCCACTTGTTGCCCGGCAGATCGAGCAGCGCCTCTCCGCCGGTTTTCAGCTCACCGCTCTCGAGCGCGACGTGGACGATGAGCTGAGGGCCATGGCTCATGGCGCGGGCCTGGCTCGCCTGCTCGCTGCCGCCCAATAAGGCTTCGTGTCCATTGCGTCGTTTCCCCGGGCCTGGAAAGGGCCTCAGAACCGTCGTGTGCGATGGTGGCCTACATAGGCCCGATCGGCGCTGCAAGTCACTGACTTTCGAGGCCGTCACCCCCACGAGACGTGCCGCGCGGAGGAATCGGCGGCAGGCCGGCGGTGTTCTCCAGACGGCGCTCGGGCTGTACCGGAGACACAATCGACCGGCCGGGGTTGGCAGGCCGAAAGGCTTTCGGTGTATGAGCGCACATCGCCTTCGGGCGAGCAGGTGGGTGATGAACGCCGACCTGAAACGCAAAGAGAGAGCAACAAGATGGCCAGTGGTACTGTGAAGTGGTTCAACGACGCGAAGGGCTTTGGCTTTATTACTCAGGACGACGGTGGCCCTGACGTGTTTTGCCACTTCTCCGCGATCCAGGCGGACGGTTTCCGCACCTTGGGCGAAGGCCAGAAGGTGCAGTTCGATGTGAAGCAGGGCCCCAAGGGCCTGCAGGCCGAGAACGTTCGGCCGATCGCCTAATCGAACGTTGAAGCATTCGATCGAGCCCGGTCTTCGTCGTGAAGGCCGGGCTCGATTCGTTTCAGAGGAGGAGGAGATCCATGTCGCTCCAGATCGAGGACTTGAAGGTGGGTAACGGCGCCGAAGCGAAGGCGGGCTCCCACGTGACGGTGCACTACGTCGGCACGCTGACCGACGGGAAGAAGTTCGACAGCTCGCGCGACCGCGGCGAAGGGTTCGAGTTTCACCTGGGGCGCGGCCAGGTCATTCAGGGGTGGGATCAGGGCGTGGCCGGCATGAAGGTCGGCGGCCTGCGCAGGCTCACCATCCCGCCGGAGCTCGGCTACGGCGCGATGGGCTACCCGCCGGTCATCCCTGGCGACTCGACCCTCATCTTCGAGGTCGAGCTGCTCGGCGTTCGGTGACCGCGGCATCTGCTGTATCGTTCGTCAGGGGTTCGTCCCACGCGAGGAGGTCGCAATGGCTGGCGAGGTCAGGGAGATCAACGACGGCTCGTTCAAGGCCGAGGTTCTCGACGCACAGGAGCCCGTGCTGGTCGACTTCACCGCGGCCTGGTGCGCCCCGTGCCGCGCGATCGCCCCGGTGCTCGACGATCTGGCGACCCAGTACAAGGGCAAGGTGAAGATCACCAAGCTCAACGTGGACGAGAACCAGGGCACCGCGCAGGCGTACGGCGTGCGCTCGCTACCGACGCTGCTGTTGTTCCGCAAGGGCGCGGTGGTCGATCAGATCGTCGGCGCGGTGCCGCGCGCGAAGCTCGAGGAGCGGATCAAGAAGGTCGTCTAAGCCGGCGGCTGCAAGGCCAAGAGCGCCTGCCACCGCGCGTAGAGGCGGTCGACCTCGGCCGTCGCGCTTTGGAGCTGCGCGTTCAGATCGGCCACCTCGCCCGCGCGCTCCGAGTAGGTCTTTGGATCGTTGAGGAGCGCCTCCAGCGCGCGCTTGCGCTCCTCGGCCTGCTCGATCGCCTGCTCCATGCCGTCGAGCTCGCGCTGATCTTTGTAGCTCAGCTTCCCTGGCTTCTTCGGCGCGGGTGCCGGGGCGGGCTTCTCCTGCGCGGGGGCGGGCGGCGCGCTCGCGGGCTTGGCGGCCTCGGCGCGCGCGCGCAGCGTCCGGTACATCGAGTAGTTGCCTTCGTAGCGGACCACCTGGCCGTCGCCTTCGAGCGCGAGGATCGTGGTGGCCACCTTGTCGAGGAAGTAGCGGTCGTGCGTCACGAGCAGCACCGTGCCCGCGAACCCCTGCAGCAGCGACTCGAGGACGTTCAGCGTCACGATGTCGAGATCGTTGGTCGGCTCGTCGAGCACGACGACGTTGGCGCCTTCCAGGAAGACGCGCGCCAAGAGCAGCCGGTTGCGCTCGCCGCCCGAGAGCGCCTTCACCTTCATGCGCTGCATCGGCACCGGGAACAGCAGGTCGTCGAGGTAGTCGCGCAGGGCGATCTTCTTGTCGCCGAGCGTCACCCAGTCGTCGTGCCACGCGGCCTCGTAGACGGTCTGCTCGGGGTCGAGCGTGCCGCGGTGCTGGTCGTAGTAGGCGATCCGCGTGCTCGGACCCAAGCGCACCTCGCCGGTGTCGGGCGGGAGCTCGCCGAGCAGCACGCGCAGGAGCGTCGTCTTGCCCACGCCGTTCGGCCCGACGATGCCGAGGCGCTCGCCGCCTTGAATGATGAGGCTGGTCGGCTTCAACACCTCGCGCGCGTCGAAGCGCTTCGAGATGGCCTTCGCTTCGATCACCGTGTGGCCCGAGCGCGGCGGCGCCGACATCTGCAGCGACGCGACCTTCGGGCGCTGGAAGCCGCGCTCTTCCAGGAGCTTCCGGGCGCGCTCGATGCGGGCCCGGCTCTTGGTGCGCCGCGCCTCCACGCCCT
>CAZEDU010000092.1:0-19500 GCA_964511185.1 uncultured Myxococcaceae bacterium
AGTGCAGGCCTTCGAGCGCGGCGGCGGCGTAGATGCCCGCGCCCGGCTCGAGCGAAGGCAGCGCGTTGACCTCCAGGAAGTACGGCACGCCCGCGTCCGACAGCCGGAAGTCGATTCGGCCCAGGTCGCGGCAGTCGAGCACCTTGAAGATCTTCTGCGCGGTGTGCCGGAGGCGCTCGGCCATCTCCGGCGAGAGCTGTGCGGGCGCGCGCACCGTCACCGCCTTGTCCTCGCGGGTCTTCAGCTCGAAGTCGTAGATCTGGTAGCGGCGCTGCTGGGTGAGCAGCGGGTCGATCACGTACTCGACCGGCGAGAGCACGCCGCCGAAGTCGTTGCTCTGGTTCTCGAGGAACGGCACCGTCACGTCGCGGCCGACGATGTACTCCTCGACCAACACGCCGGCGGGGTAGCGCTGGAGCGCCGCGGCGACCTTCCGCCGCGCCTCGTCCACGTTCTCGGCGATCGACTCTTGGGTGATGCCCTTCGAAGAGCCCTCGAAGTTCGGCTTGACGATCACCGGGAAGCGCAGGTTCTCGGGGTTGAACTCCTTCAGGTCGTCGACGAACTGCCAGCCCGGCGTGCGCACGCCGTGCTGCTGCAAGGTGAGCTTCGACAGGTGCTTGTCGAGCGTGATCGCCAGCGCGTACGAGTCGGACCCGGTGTACGGGAAGCCCAGCTCATCGAACAGCGCCGGGTAGAACGCCTCGCGGAAGCGGCCGCGGCGCCCTTCGGCGGTGTTGAAGATGAGGTCGGGCATGTACGCCTCGAGCCGCGCGACGGTGCGCGAGGCGGGGCCGGAGACCTCGAAGCGCTCCAGCCGGTGCCCCAGCCGCTCGATCGCGCCGGCCAACGCGTTGACCGTCTCCGCTGTATCGAACTCCGCCTCTTCCTCGGCGTCCGAGAGCCGAAGGTTGTGCGTCAGTGCAATGCGCAAGTCGAGCTACCTCCCGCTGGAACCGCTCTCGCCGTCCATCATCACGCGTCCCGGTGCGCGGACGCCGCCGGCGGGCGACAGCTCACCCGCTCCGGAGACCACTTTTCCATCGACGACCTGTGTCTGCGCCCAGGCGTCACCCAGCCGCAAGCCCAGCGGCTCGCGCCAGGCCTTCCACGCTTCGACGCCGCCGATCACCAGCGCGCCCGCGACGAACGCCACATCGCCCAGGTCGGGCATCATGCCCAGCAGCAAGATGAGCCCGAACGGCGAGTTGCGCAGCACGCTGTCGCGGTGACGCGCCGGCGCGCGCGTCGGCAGGTAGACGACCTTGATGCCGAAGATGCGCTTTCCCACGCTCTGCCCTTGCAGCATGCCGTCGGCGAACAACAGGTAGAGCAGCGCGATGACGACGCCCGCGGGGCCGGTCACCCGGTACAAGCCGAGCGCGATGCACAGGTCGACCACGCGCGCGCCGGCGCGGAGCCAGAGCGACGCCTTCGGGTAAGGCGAGCCTTCCTCCTCGCGCACCACGCGGAGGGCCGGGCGCGACACGACGCCGCCCGCGCGCGCGATCCTGTCGTTGAACTTCTCGTCCACCTTAGAGCGGCTCCTCCGAAAGCCCGTCGATGCCGGCGAGCTGCCTCAAACGCTGATGCGGATCGACCGCGACCGCCGCGGGCGTCACGTCGCCGGCGTCGTAGGCCAGGCGCTCGAGGCGACGCCGCGCCTCGTCCTCGTGGTGCGCCGGGTCGTGCGCCGACGCGAACCCTTCGCGCGTGAAGAACACGAAGGCCATCGACGGCCGCTTGGAAGATTCACGCATCGCGAATTGAACGTTCTCGAGCCGCCAACCCTTCGGCACCCACTCGTTGAGGGTCCGCTCCAGCGCGCCTTCATCCACGGTCGACAGCTCGACGACCTTGTACTGAAGCGCACGCTGCTCTGCGGGTGGCGCGGCGCGCCGGCGTTTGCCAGGGGGAGGACGCTTCGTTCGGCGCGGCCGTTTCTTCATCGCTCGATCTCCATTTCGCCCAATTTTCGCTCGCTGTTCAAGCGGTCGAGCGCGGCCGCTGTTTGCGTCAGAGCAACTTCGCGGCGTCGAGCGCGTGGTAGGTGAGGATGAGGTCGGCCCCCGCCCGCTTGATGGACGTGAGGACCTCGAGCATCACGCGGGAGTAGTCGATCCAGCCGTTCTGCGCGGCGGCCTTCACCATCGCGAACTCGCCCGACACGTTGTAGGCCGCGACCGGGACGTCGAAGCGCTCCCTCACCTTGGCGATCACGTCCAGGTAGGACAGCGCTGGCTTGACCATCACGATGTCCGCGCCCTCTTCCAGATCGAGCGCGACTTCCTTCAACGCTTCCCGGACGTTGGCGGGATCCATTTGGTAGCCGCGGCGGTCGCCGAACTGCGGCGTGCTCTGCGCCGCTTCGCGGAAAGGGCCGTAGAAGCCCGAGGCGTACTTCGCCGCGTAGCTCATGATGGGGACCGCCTCGAAGCGCTCCTCGTCGAGCGCGTGGCGAATCGCCCCCACCCGGCCGTCCATCATGTCGGAGGGCGCGATGATGTCGGCGCCCGCCGCGGCGCAGGCCACCGCCATGCGCGAGAGCAGCGGCAAGGTCGCATCGTTGGCGACATCGCCCTTCTCGATGACGCCGCAGTGGCCGTGATCGGTGTACTCGCACAGGCAGACGTCGGCGACGACCTGAAGCTCCGGGAGGGCCGACTTGAGCTCGGAGATGGCCTTGGGAACGACGCCGTCCTTGGCGTACGCGCCCGAGCCCACCGCGTCCTTCTTGTCCGGGATGCCAAAGAGGATGACCGACGGGACGCCGAGGCTCTTGGCTTGCTTCGCCTCTTCGACGGCCTGGTCGATCGACAGGTTGTACACGCCTGGCATCGCGCCGACGGGCTTGCGGACGTTGCGCCCTTCGACCACGAACAGCGGGTAGATGAAGTCGGACGGCGAGAGCTCGGTCTCGCGCACCATCTGGCGCAGGGCGTCCGAGCGACGGAGGCGGCGGGGCCGATGAACCGGGTAAGGCATTCCCAAACGATAGCGCGGAAGCCCAAGGCGCGCGCGCTCGACTCAGTGCGGCGGCGGGCCAGCCAACATGTGTTCGACCTCCTCGGAGAACCCCGAGGCGTCCGACCGGTGCACCACGAGCGGCGGCTCGACGAGCGCCTCGGGCACCTTGCCGCGCCGCGCCTCGACCATGACGCGGCTGGCCGCCTGGTCGACGCGCGCGTGAATGAAGCGCAGCCGCTTCGGCTGAAAGCCTTCGCTGCGCAGCGAAGCGAACAGCTGCTCGAGTCGCGCGGCGGGAAAGATGACGCAGAGCCCGGCGCCGTCGGCGAGCAGGTGCTGGGCCGCGCGAACGACGTCGTCGATGTCGCAGGCGAGCTCGTGCCGCGCGATCGCCTTCTCCGGGTTCGGGTTCACCCGGCCGGAGCCGGCGATCCGGTAGGGAGGATTGCAGATGACCTGCGCGTAGCTTTGCGCGGGCAAGAGCCCCTGGACGCGCCGCAGGTCGCCCTGCACCACCGCGACCTGGTGCTCGGCGTGGTTGAGGCGAACGTTGCGCTCGGCGAGCTCGAAGAGCGACCGCTGCAGCTCGAGCCCCGTCGCGTCGCTCTGTCCGAGCTTGCGGACGAGGATGAGCGGGATGATCCCCGAGCCGGTGCCCAGATCGATCGCCTTGCCCCTCGCCGCCGCCGCGGCGGCGAAGTGCGCCAGAAAGATCGGATCCATGTTGAAGCGGTAGCCCTCGCGGGTCTGCACCAGCGTCAGCCCGCAGATCGAATCGACCGTCTCGTGGGCTTCCCCGCCCGCCAAGCGCGACATGCCATTCAAGGTAAGGGCTTCATCCGTTGAAGAACAGCAAGCCGACCGGCGCCTTGGGCTCGACGCGCACGGTATGGGGCGGCAGCTGCTGGCCCGCTTCGATCACCGCGCGCACCTCCCACAGCGGCGGCGGGTTCAGCGCGAAGCCGACCTGGAAGACGCCAGCCCGCACCTGATCGACGAGATCCACCACGTCGCTGACCGGAAACACCTGCGGGTGACCGGCGCGGTCGGGCTCCGGGATGCCGAGCACCGTCTGCAGCACCAGCGCGTGGAGCAGCGCGAGATCCAGGCTCCGCAGCGTCGGGCTGCGGGGAGCGGCCTTCAGGTGGGTCAAGTCGAGCGCCTGCCGAAAGCGGAGGATCTTCCCTTGCCCGCTCGGCAGCACGAGCAACACCGCGTGAAAGCCGGCTGGCACCGACGCGAGCCGCTCGCGCGCTTGGGCGAGCCCCTGCTCCTCGAAGAGCGACCGCTCGAGGTCGAGGATCCGCGCGTAGTCGGAGGCGAGCCTCAAGAACCGGTCGGGGTGGAACGCCTCGAGCCCGCGAATGCCGCGGTGGATCGGCTCGAAGGTCAGGCCTGGATCCGACAGCGGAACGATGGCCGCCAGATAGGGAACCGGCGGGACCGCCGACAGCGGGCGCAGGGTGGTCTCTTCGAGCAGCGACAAGAGCTGCCGCGTCGGACCGCCGGACGCCAGGCGCCACAGGCGGATCTCGTGCCCCACCATCCGTCCTTCCCACTCCGCCGGCGCCTGGCGCGCGAGCGCCGCGAGCCGCGAGCGCAACACCTGGTGATCATCGACCGCGAGGGTGAGCACCGGCTCGAGCGGCGGCAGCGACGGGGCCTGCGCGTCGGTCTCGAGCGGGGCCATGGCCGGGTCGGGCTGGACGGCGGTCAAGAGGAGCCGGGAGGTCGCGCCCCGAGAGGACAGCTCGACCAAGTAGAGCCCGGGGGCCGGGTCCTCCACCAGCCGACCTTCGCGTTGCCACTGGCGCGCCAGGCCGCGTGGATCGGCGGCGCCGAGCAGGTGGTGCACGTGCAGCGGATCGAGCTCCCCGGTGACCGTCGCCGCAGGCTCCGCGCTCAGCGAGAGCTTGCGGGTCAGGTCACCGCGAAGAGACGGCGCATAGCGAAGGGCGCGAAAGGGCTGAGCCTGGGCCATGCGCCCCAAGCTGCGCACCCCCGGGCGTGCCGTCAGGGCGCGGCCTCTCGCCCGTCCGGCGTGAGGCCGCTCGAGCGCTCACCACCACGCGGCGACGGGCTGCTCCTTCTTGCCGCCGCCGGCGGGGGGATCTCTCCAGAAGAGCGCGACGCTCCCCATGCCCGCCGCGGCGCTGGCGCCCGCCGCCCAATAGGGCGCGGGCTTGTGGGTCGTCCCCAGGGCGAGCGCCGTCGCGGCGAAGGCGAGCGCTCCCGCCCCGGCGCCAACGAGGTTCGCGCGCATCAGCTCGCCGTGGCTCGGCTCGAAATGAACCGACAGGAGCGCCGCCAGCCCCGCGCCGACGCCCGGCGCGATGAGGAGCGCGTCCTGCGCGCCGCGGAACGAGAGCCGTCCGTCGCGCATCGTGCTGACGATCGACACGGCGAGCGCCGCGTAGACCGCCGACCACAGGCCGCCCGAGGTCGTGAGGTGACCGGTCTGCCCGGCCATGTCACCGCCGCCGAGGAGCACGGTGAGCCAGGCGCCCAGCTCCGCGCCCGCCAGCGCCGTCCAGGTGAGCGCGGTCGGGTCGCGCGTCACCAAATCCAAGAGCCCCGCGAACATCATCCCGCCGAAGACCGAATGGACGACCCCGTAGCCTGCGGCCGGCACGCCCACCCAGTGGTCGTACTGCCACCACGACGAGACGCCGAAGCCGACGCCGGCGCCGATCAGCATTCCCGCGAGCGCTGCCTCGCGCGAGGCGATGTTGAAGTCGGTGAAGGCGTTGCTCCCGGTGAGCTGCGTGCCCAAGCCCCCCAGCCCCAACAGCGCGGTGTGGTGCACGATGAAGGTCAGGCTCCCCGGCCCCGAAAGAAACTCGCCGTGGCGCGGGTGGCCGTCGACGGTGGGGATCGGCGCCGCCTCGGCGAGCCGCGGGGACTGTCCCCGAAGGGGACTGCCCCCCAAATAAACACCCCTCACCGGCGCGTCCGGTGTCGACGCCAGGACGGTCAGGCCCAGCGCGAGCAGCGCTCCGGTCACCTACCCTCCAACGAGACCAGGTCCGCGAAGATGATCTCTTGGGCTCGATCGCGGATCTTCGCCAGCGTCGCGTCTGGCGGACGCGAGTCGAGCTGGATCTTGCAGCACGCCGCCGCGGCTCCCTCGAACACGGTGTTCTCGATCTCCTGGGCGTTGATGCCGGCGTCGCGAATGTCCTGCAGGACGTTGGCGAGCACCCCCACCTTATCGAAGTGCCGCACGATGAGCTGAAAGCGCGCGGGCGTCTTCTCGGCCACGTTCACGCAGTTCGGGACCGCGCCCTGGGTCAGGTAGGCCTCGACGATCCGCACCGCCTCGTCGCCGATCGCCGTCTGCGCCTGCTCGGTCGACGCACCGATGTGGTGCGAGCCATACACGTTCGGCAGCCGCGCGAGCGGGTGCGTGAAGGCGGCCTCGCCTCCCTTGGGCTCACCCGAGAACACGTCGGTCGCCACCCAGATGCGGCCGCGGGTCGCCTCCTCGAGGAGCGCCTGCTCGTCCACCACGTCGGCGCGCGAGGTGTTCACGAAGACCGCGCCGTTCGGCAGGGCGGCCAGCACCTGCTGGGAGATGAGGTTCTTGGTCTGCGGGCTCGCCGGCACGTGCACGCTCAGCACGTCGACACGGCTCGCCAGCGCCTGAAGGCTCTCGGCCCGCTCGAACCCCAACGCCTGCGCCCGCGCCTCGCTGAAGGTGCGCGAGTACCCAACCACCCGCATGCCGAACGCCAGCGCGCGCTGCCCCACCGCGGCGCCGATCGCGCCCACGCCGACGACGCCCAAGGTGCGCCCGTGAAGGCCCTTCGCCACGGAGAAGCGCTTCTTGTCCCACTTCCCCTCGCGCAGCGCCTGCACCCCGTCGGGGATCTTCCGATCGACGGCCAGAATCAACCCCAGCGTCAGCTCGGCGACGGCGATGGCGTTCTGGCCCGGGCAGTTGGCGACGTAGACGCCGCGCTCGGACGCCGCCTGCACGTCGATGGTGTTGACACCCGCGCCGGCGCGGATGACCAGCGAGAGGCCATGCGCGGCCTCGAAGACCTTGCGCGTCACTTCGGTGCTGCGGACGATCAGGATCGACGCGTGCGCCGCGGCGGCGGGCAGCGCGTCGGCCTTCAGCTCGGGGCGGTACTCGACGGTGAGCCCCAGGCCGTGAAGCCGGTCCAGATGCGCTTTGGAAAACTCGTCGGCGATCAACAGGCGCATTCGCCCACGCCTCCTTCGTAGTATGCCGCGCTCGAACCTACACCGCCGGTGCGCCATGCCAATCGAATCGTTCGAGACCTTCACCCCCCGCGTCCACCCCCAGGCGTTCGTCCACCCGGGCGCGCACGTCATCGGAGAGGTGGAGATCGGCGAGGAAGCGTCGATTTGGCCGGCGACGGTCTTGCGCGGAGATCACGGTGGCATCGTGATCGGCGCCCGCACCAGCATTCAAGACGGGTCGGTCGCCCACGCCACCGAGAACATGTCGCGCACGGTCATCGGCACCGACTGCACCGTCGGTCACCGCGCGGTGCTGCACGGCTGCAAGGTCGGCAACTTCTGTTTGGTCGGAATGGGGTCGATTCTGCTGGACAACGCCGAGCTGGGCGACTGGTGCTTCGTCGCCGCCGGCACGCTGATCCCGCCTCGGCGGCAGTACCCACCCCGCTCCTTCCTCATCGGCTCGCCGGCGCGCCGCGAGCGCGAGATCACTTCGATGGAAGCGCAGTGGATCGAGTACTCCGCGCGCGCGTATCAGGACCTGGCGCGTCGTCATCGGAAGTAGCCCCGCGCCGCAGCTCGAACTTCAGGCGCTGAATCTCGTGCAGCGCATCCTCCAGGGCGCGCTCGCGGTCGGAGAGCCGGCTCTGCAGGCTCGACAGCTCGAGCAGCAGCGCCTGCACTTGAATCATCAGCCGAGGACTGGAAGAGGACTCCGCGGCCGCGCGCGGGAGCTCGAGCTCGGTGGTGTGGCTGGCGCGCAGCTCGCGCAGCAGCTGCTCCAGCCGCGCCGACTCTTCGGATCCCATCGCGTCGAACGCGATGCCCACCCCGGGCGCGGTGTTGCGCCGTGAACGCGCGCGCACCGTCGCCACCTTGCCGGTGATCTTCACCGGGCTCCGCTGCCCCGGCCGGATCAGCACCAGCGAGACGGCGAGCCCCTTGGGGAAGAGGTGCTCGGTGCGGAGGAACAGCCCACCGGCGGAGATGTCCTCCACGACGCACGCGGTGCGACCGTCGGGCGTATGGAGGTGCGCCGCGATTCCTCGCGCTTTCGCTCGGTGGTGACGTCGGCGATTGGGCACGCTCACGGGAGACATCAAACCGCCGCGGGGCGCGCGCGTCGAGGCGACGGGTCCCATTGCATCGCCGGGTAACGACCAATCAACACACAGCTACGGGTTTCTCCGGGTCGAAGCGCCGCCGATTTCGGTGGCCCTGCCTGAAACGATGGGTAAGAAGCGGCTCGGGAGGAGACACCATGGGAATGCTCTCGTTCGAAGTGCCGCACACTCTCTCGAAAGAAGAGGCGAAGAAGCGCGTCGAGTCGCTCATCGCCTACTGGACCCAGAAGTACGGGATGAAGGCCGAGTGGAGCGGGGACGTGGCGAAGATCGTCGGCAAGGCCATGGGCGTCACCATCGACGCGGTGCTGAACGTGACCGACGCGAAGATCGGCGGCGAGGCGACCGACCCCGGCATGCTGCTCCGCGGCCAGGCGAAGAAATACCTGACGCAGAAGTTCTCCGAGTTCCTGGATCCGTCGAAGAGCATCGACGACCTCAAGCGGCAGGCTTAGAGGTTCTCTTCCAGCGCCGCCAGCGCGTACCGCGCCGCGCGCGCCATCGCCTCCACCGTGTCCGGCATGTCCGGGTAGAAGCCGGCGAGCGTTCGTTGGGGGAAGCGCAGCTGCTCGATCGCGTTTCGATACGACTTGCGGGCGGAGTCGTGCGCGCCCAGCCGCTCGTACGCCTGCGCGAGCAGGTAGTGGCCCAAGGCCAAGGAGGGCTCCAGGAACAGCGCCTTGGTGAGCTCCTCCTTCGCCTCCTGGTGACGGTTGGCCTGCATCGCCGCCACGCCGCCGAAGATGCGCGCCTCGACGCAGAGCGGCTCGCGCAGGAGCGCGAGGCTGAACGCCTCCTGCGCGTGGGCGTCGTCGCCCATCAGCGAGTAGATGTTCCCCAAGGTGAGGATCGCGGCCAGGTCGTTCGGTTGGTCGTCGCTGAGCGCCTTCACCTGCTCGAGCGCCTCGGCGAAGTCGCCGCGCTCGACCCGCTTGGCGACCTCTTCGAGCCGCTCGATCGGAGAGCGGAGCGCGTCGCGCCGCGCGCGCGGCCTGGGCTCTTCGGGCGGAGGCCTCTCGGCGGCCCGCGTCCTTCGAGGCGGCTCCTCGTGCAGCTTGAGATCGGCGGCGCGCGTCTTGGCGCCCGACGGCGGCGCCGCGGCGGCCTTGGTCTCCTTCGCCTCCCTCGCCTTCTTCTTCTCTTTTCCTTCGGCCGGGCGTCGGTAGGCGAACGATCCTTCGACCTCGAACATCTCGAACCGGTCGTACACCTTGAACAGGCTCTCCGAGTAACCGAGGAGCAGCACCCCCTGCGGCCGCAGCGCCTGGTGGAAGCGATCCATCAACCCGCGGATCGTCGGCAGGTCGAAGTAGATGATCACGTTGCGGCACAGCACCATGTCGAGCGAGCCGGGCCGCACCTTGGGGAACACCGGCGCCGCCAGGTTGACGCCCTCGAAGCGCGTGTACTTGCGCAAGATCGGCAGCACCTCGTAGCCGTCGTGCGTCTCGTGGAAGAAGCGCTTCAGCCGCTCGGGGCTGACGCCCATCATCCGCTTGGCCGAGAAGCGGCCCAGGCGCGCCGACTCGACCGCGACCGGGTTCAAGTCCGTCGCCCAGATGTCGATCTCTTCGGAGGTGAAGCCTGCCTCCACGGCCGCCATCGCCAAGCTGTACGGCTCTTCGCCGGTCGCGCACCCGGCCGACCAGATGCGCACCTGCTGCTGCTCCCGCCGCGCCTGCGCGAGCAGGTCGGGGAACAGCTTCTTTTCGATGGCCTTGAACTGCCGCGCGTCGCGGAAGAACTCGGTCTTGCCGACGGTGACGAGCGGCAGCAACGCGCGCAGCTCCGCCTCGCCCGCGCGCTCGCGGAGCCGGCGCACGTAGTCGTCGCCGTCGGCGAGCCCCAGCGCCGGCATGCGCGCCGAGATCGCCAGCTTGAGGCCGTAGTAGCCGTCGGGCGTGATCTTCAGGCCGGCGCGCTCGAGCAAGAGCGACGCGAGCTGCTCGAGCGCGCTCTTCTCGATCGTCAGCACCGCCTTGCCGGTCAGCATTGGGCCACCCATCGAATCAGAGCGGGGGCGATCTGTTCCAGCGGGAGCACCTCCTCGGCCGCGCCGAGCGCGATCGCCTCCTTCGGCATCCCGAACACGATGCTGGTCGCCTCGTCCTGCACCAACGTGCGGCCGCCCTGCCGACGCACCTCGAGCAGCCCGCGCGCGCCGTCGCTGCCCATGCCGGTCAGGACGACGCCGACCAGCCGGGTGCGGAACTGCTGCGCCGCGCTGCGCAGGAGCGCGTCGCACGACGGCTTGAAGCCGTGGATCGGCGGGCCGTCGTCGAGCTTCACCGCCAGGTGCGGCCCCACCGTCAGGTGCGCGCCGGAGGGCGCGACGTAGACGTGGCCGGGCGCCAGCTTCTCGGCGTGGCGGGCCTCCCCCACCCGAAGCGCGGTCTCGCTCGCCAGCCACTGGGACAACCCCTCGGTGAAGCCCGAGGTGATGTGCTGGCAGATCAGGATCGGCGCCGGGAACGCGACCGGCAGCATCTTGAGGATGGTGCTCAGCGCCTTCGGCCCCCCGAGCGACGCGGCGATCGCCACGCAGGGGAACGGCGCGCTCGGCACCGGGGTGCTGCGGTGCCGCCGCTTGCCCTTCACGTGCTGCACCACCCGCACCTGCGAGAGCAGCGCGAGCCGCTTGGCGAGATCCTGCCAGTAGCTCCGCGGGGGCACCCGCGGCCGCTCCATCAAGTCGAGCGCGCCCAAATCGAGCGCCACGAAGACGTCGGCGTGCGCTTCGGTCTTCGGGTAGAGCACCAGAATGGGCTTGGGCCGCTCGGCCATGATCGCCGCGATGGCCTGAAAGCCCTGGGTGAGCCCCTCCGCCAAATCCATCAAGATGACGTCGGGATCGTGCGCCTTCACCGCCTCCAGCGCGCCGGCGAAGTCGCACCCATGGCCGGCGGAGGTCACCACGTCCGACTCGAACAGCGGGGCCGCGAGCTCCTCGAGCTCGGCCGAGTGATCGACCAGCAAGACCGTGCACTGGGGGCGCGAACGAGATGCGGTCATGAAGGTTACGTCAACCGCTCGATGGTCTGGGCGAGCACCTCGACCCCCAGCTCACCCTTCACCAGGTACGCGTCGGCGCCCGCGTCGAGCCCGCGCCGCTTGTCCTCGGGAGACGCGAGCGAGGAGAGGATGATGACCGGCGTCTTCGCCAGGCTGGCGGTGCCCTTGAGCCGGCGCGTGAGGCCGAACCCGTCGAGCTTCGGCATCTGCACGTCGGACAGGATGAGGTCGTAGTTGCCCGCTTTGGCCTTCGCGTAGCCCTCCTCGCCGTCCTGCGCCTCTTCGACCGTGTGGCCGAGCGCCTTGACCAGCGCGCTCTCGGTGGCGCGGGCGATGGGCGAGTCGTCGACGAGCAACACCCGGAGCCGCTTGGTGGCCTGCGCCTCGCTCACCGGCCTGGCCATGCGGCGGACCTCAGCCATGATGTCCGGCACGTGCAGGAGCACCGCGATGCGGCCGTCCTCGAGCGCGGCGCTGCCGGCGATGAAGGGGGCGCTCTTCAGGAACTCGCCGCCGCACGGCTTGACCGCGACCTCGCGTTCGTCGACGAAGCCGTCGATCACCAGCGCGGCCCGGTCGTCGCCGTGGCGCACGATCGCCGCGGGCGGCGTGTCGTAGCGCGGGCCGCCGTTCAAGCCGAGCAGCGGCCCGAGCGCGACGAGCGTGGTCGGCTTGCCGCGGTGTTTGATCGCCACCGTGCCGAAGACCTCCATGCGATCTTCCGGCCGCACCCGCGCCACGGCCTCGACGTCCGACGCGGGCATGCCGTACACGTCGTCGCCCAGCCGCACCAGCAGCACGCGCATCAAGGCGAGCGACTGGGGCAGCCGCAGGCCAATCGTGGTGCCGCGCCCCACCTTGCTCGCGATCGACACCGAGCCGCCGAGCGCTTCGACCTTGCGCTTGACGACGTCCATGCCGACGCCGCGGCCCGAGAGGTCGCTCACCTCGTCGCGCGTCGAGAAACCCGGCACGAAGACCAGCTCGATCGCCTCGCGCTCGCTCAAGGCCGCCGCCTGCTCGGCGCTGAGCAGCTTCTTCGCGATGGCCGAGTTGCGCAGCCGCTCGGGGTCCATGCCGCGGCCGTCGTCCGAGACTTCCACCTGGAGCATGTCGCCGTCGGCGCGCACGCGGATGGCGAGCTTGCCGGTCGCGGGCTTGCCCAGCGCCTGTCGGAAGTCGGGGGCCTCGAGCCCGTGATCGACCGCGTTGCGCAAGAGGTGAATCATGGCGTCGCGCACGTCGGCGACCATCGACCGGTCGACGCCCACGCCGGTGTTCTCGATCTGCAGGTCGACTTCCTTGCTCTGCTGGTGCGCGATGTCGCGGACGGCGCGCGGGAAGGCCTCGAAGATGGTCGCCAGCGGCACCAGCCGCGCCTCGGCCACGTTGTCGGCCAGGTACGAGAGGTTGCCGTGCAGCGCGTTCAGCCCGTCGACGTGGTGCCGCACGAAGCGGAAGGTGTCGTCGCGCAGCAGGTGCAGGTCGCTCTCGAGCCGGTCGAGCAGCGCCCGCTCTTCGAGGTCGTGGCGGAAGCGCTCCCCGAAGCGCAAGAAGCGGTCGGTCACGCGCGCGAACCGCTCGAGCAAGATCGACAGCTCGTCGGTGCGCAGCTTGGCGCGGGCGCTCTCGACGAGCAGGTCGCCGGCCACCAGCCCCAGCGTGTCGAGGATCTCGACGTTGACGCGGATGCTGCGGTCCTGCACCGGCCGGCGCTCGGTGGGCTCGTCCGCAGCGCCCGCCGAGGTGGTGACGCGCCGCCCGGCCTCGGTGCCCTGCGCGGAAGGCCGGGGCGACTGGCCGCTCGAGGTCTGCGTCGGCGTGCCGACGGGGGTCCCCACCGGCGTCCCGCTGGCGGGCTTGGACACGGCCTTGGGCGCGAGCGGCCGAGGCATCTCGCCGCCCTTGCCCGGATGCAGCGCCGGCACCGGGTGGCCGGAGGCCTCGGCGAGCGCGCTCACCATCGCGAGCGTCGCGTCGGTGCCGGCCTGCGCGCCGCCGGTGTCCTCGAGCAGGTCCGACAGCGAGTCGCACGCGCGCAAGAGCAGGTCGGTGGCGACGCGCGTGGTGGCCTTCCCTTCGCGCATCGCCTTCAGCAGGTCCTCCGCGGCGTGCGCGAGCTGCCCGATGGCCGCGAGCCCGAGCATCCGCGCCTCGCCCTTCATCGTGTGCAGCTCGCGCGCGACGTCGTCGGCGGCCTGCGCCGCGGTCGGCTTCTCGAGGTCGATGACGCCGAGCTGAATCTTCTGCAGCCGGTCGCCGGTGACCTCGACGAACTTCTTGAGGAGCGACTTTTTGAGCGCCTCTGTGTCCATCGATCCCGTGCGCGGACCGGCGGGTTAGTCTGCCTTGAAGCGACGGATGAGCTCCGCGAGCCGCGCGGCGAGCTGGGTGAGCTCGGCGGCGGCGCCGGTGGCCTGCTTCGAGGCCTGGGTCGTCTGACGGGTGACGTCTTCGATCTCGGCCATCGACGCCACCACCTGCTCGGTGGCGGTGCGCTGCTGCTGCGTGGCCAGGTTGATGACGCGCGCCGCGTCCGACGTCTCCTGCACGCCGGCCAGAATGCCCTCGACCGCCTCGGCCGCCACCGCGCCCAGCTTCTCGCCCGACTCGGTCGCCGCCTTCGACGCGTCGGCCGCGCCCGCCGCCGCCGCCGCCGCCTCGCGGATCTCGGTGATGAGGTTTTTGATCTCCTTGGTCGAGTCGAGCACGTTCTCGGCCAGCCGCCGCATCTCGGCGGCGACGATCGAGAAGCCCTTCCCCGCCTCGCCCGCGCGCGAGCCCTCCAGCGCGGCGTTGAGGGCGAGCAGGTCCGACCGGTCGGCGATCTCGTCGATCACCTCGACCACCGTTCCGATGCGCTCCACCCGCTTCGACAGCTTGGTGATCGAGTCGGCCACCGCGGCGCCGTCGTTGCGGATCTGCTGCATCGCTTGGATGAACTCGCGGATCGCGCCGCGGCCCGAGCGCGCCGCGCCGAGCGTCTCTTCGGCCACGCGCGCCACCGCGCCCGCGTTCTCGGCGATCTGCGCGGAGGCGTGCTTGAGCTCTTCCATCGTGGCGGTGGTCTCGTGGATCGCCGCCGCCTGCTCCGTCGACGAGGTCTCGTGCTGGGTCGACGCGGCGAGCACCTCGTTCGCGGAGGAGGACAACCGCAGCGCGGCTTCGTTGATCTCCCGGACGAAGGTGCGCAGCGTCTCGACGACGCGGCCGAAGCCTTCGAGCAGCGGCGCCAGCTGCTGGTCCTCGGTCTTCGCGTTCCACCGCGACAGGTCGCCTTCCTTCACCAGCGCCGACAGCGCCTCGACCGCCTGATCGATCTCGTGCACCGACTGGGTGCGCTCGTAGGCGGCGCGGAGCTGGCCGCTCACGTGATCGAGCAGCCGGTTCACCAGCCCGCCGACCTCGGCCATCTCGCCGGTGAGCGTGTCCACCGGGACGCGCGAGCTGAAGTCACCCGCCAGCGCCGCCTTCAGCGCCTGCACGAGCGGCTTGGGCGCGCCGTTGACGCCGCCGGGCGCCTTCGCCGTCTTCTTCTTGGCGCCCGCCTTCTCGGGGCTTTCGATCGACATGGCTTTCGTTGCCTTTCCTTACTGACGAACGACGCGATTGAGCTCCACCAGATCGACGAGCAACACCAGCTTCTCGCCATCGAGCCACAGTCCCAACGCGTACTGTGGCGAACCCGCGGGTTTGGGCAGACGACGCAGAGTATCGATCGGCACCTGCCGGACGCCTAAAACAGAGTCGACCACCAGCTGCCCTTCCCGGTCGGCGTCTCGAAAGATGAGCCCACGTCGCCCTACCTGGCGGGCGAGCGCGCCGAGCGCGTTCCGGAGCGGCGCCGTGGACTCGACGCGATCGATGCGCAGCACTTGCGATGCTTCGGCGCCGAACACCGTCTCCCCCACCGTGAAAAGCAACAGCTCGACGTCCTTGAGGTGCGCAGCCGCCTGCGTCATCGCCCCACCGCTTTGGCCCTCGCGGTCTGAAACAGCTTGGCCAGGTTGACCAAGGTGAGCACCTCGGCCGGCTTACCGGGGCTCACCACCCCGATCAGGTGCTCTGCTGACACATCGCCTCCCATTGGAGGCGGAAGGATGTCGGCCACGGCGATCGCCTTGAGGCCGATCACCTGGTCGGCGAGAATGGCCGCAGTGAGCGCGCCGTTCACCCCGACGAAGAAGCGCGTACGCGGCGTGATGCGCGCCTCGCCCTTGCCCAGGAAGCGAAGCAGATCGATGACGGTCAACACCTCGCCGCGGTGGCCCATCACGCCGAGCACGAACGGCGCGCTCCGAGGCAGCGGCGTGAGCGGCACCGCCTTGGTGACCTCGCGCACGCTCTCGGAAGGCACGCCGATGCGAAGGTCTCCGAGCTTGAAGCAGAAGAACTCTTGCTCCGGCCGCGCGTTGCTGACCACCGTCCGCTCGGGAGCGACCTGCAGGGCTTGCTTCAGCGGGGTGGGATCCAAAGCGGGTCGAGTATCGAGACGGGTGTACGACCGGTCAAGAAGCCTACTGGGAACTCGTTTGCGCGAAAAGCGGACGACTTCGAGTTACATTGAGTGGTGTCCAGAGCGCGGGCCACGCGCGAGGTGATGATGGCTTCCATCTTGGTGATCGACGACAGCCCGATGGCCACTGAGCTGCTCGTGCGTTCGCTCGAGGCCGCCGGCTTTCGAGCGGCCGCGGCATCCGACCTCGCGACACTGGATGCGCGCCTGTCGGAGACCTCGTACGATCTCCTACTCGTCGACGTGAACATGCCCGAGATGTACGGCGACGACGTGGTCGAGTTCCTCAGGTCGCAGCGGAAGATCGACGCGAAGCTGGTCCTCTACTCGGACATCCCCGAGTCCGAGCTGCAAGCCAAGGCCAAGAGCTCGGGCGCGCACGGCTACGTGGTGAAGGCGCGCGGCATCGAGGCGGTGCTCACCGAGATCAACCGCCACCTGCAATCCGTGTCCGAGGCGGCGGCTTCCACCGCGGCGCCCGAGCTGGCCGCGAGCGAGCCGGCCGCGAAGACGCCGGAAGGCAAGCGCAAGCGCCGCATCTTGATCGTCGACGACAGCGAGATGACCACCAAGCTGCTCGAGGCCGAGCTGTCGGCCAAGGGCTTCGAGGTCTCGACCGCGGACAGCGCCGACAAGGCCACCAAGATCATCTTGAAGAAGCAGACCCGGCCGGACCTGGTCTTGCTCGACGTCCGCATGCCCAACGTCAACGGCGAGCAGTTCTGCCGCTTCATCAAGGGCAACGCGCTCTTCCGGGGCATCAAGGTGCTCTTGTGCTCCGGCGAGAACATCGAAGAGCTCCAGCGCATCTGCCGCGACGCCGGCGCCGACGGCTACGTGCCGAAGGACGCCGTGCTGTCGAAGGTGCTCGCCAAAGAGCTCGCCTGATCCGCCTTGCACCGGCGCAAGATCGCTCCGGGTAGCAATGGACCGAGCGTCCGAGGTTCGGACAGGGTAACCCACTGAAATTACTTTATGGCAGTGCTCGATCGGGCAGACGCACTCCGACCGTAAAGTCATAATACAACTATCGATTTACGTAAGTATTTGATTTCTGGAGGCCCATTCCAGGCGCGCCCCTGGCCCGCGGATTGAAGAAGGGACGAGGCAAGTGGTTGCGGTGGGCCGCGGTTGGACCCGCCGAAAAAAGCGAATGGGAGAGGTTGGAATAGGTCCAGCCTCGAACGGGACTTCGGCTTTCCCCCTTTGGCCGAAGTCCCGTTTCTTTTTTTGGGATCTCGAGCCTGGGCTCGCTCAGCCCGCCGCGCGCTCGGGCTCTGGGGCGCCCTCGGCCGGCTTCGCCTCGCTCCTGCTGCTGCTGGGCGTACTCGAGCGAGACCAGGTGACCCTTCTCGCAGTTCCGAGCCCCGCGGCGGTTCTCACGCGCGAGGATCTCGAGCAGCTTCTGGCAACAAGGCGGGAAGGCCTCGAATCGGGAATCGGCCATGGCGGAGTCTTCTTAGGTGACGAGCGCGCAAAGTCAAGGCGCTCAGCGCTCGGTCAGCCCTCGCGCGAAGTTCCCGATGACCAGCCAGGGCGCCGCTCTCTTGAACGCCTGCAGCATGGCGCGGACGCCCATCGGCTCGCCGCCGGCGTGCGTGCCGCGCGCGACCTCCAGGTACTGGACCGGGTCGATGCACAAAGAGCGCGTCTGCACCTGATCGACCCGGTAGCGCCGAATGAGCCCGACCAACTTCTCGACCTCCCCTTCACGGTCGGTCACGCCCGGGAACAAGAGCAGGTTGAGCGCCAGGTACGCGCCGCGCTCCCGGCTCAGCGCGATCGACGCCTCGACGTCCTCCCAGCCGTACTTCACGGGCTGGTAGTAGGCCGCGTAGAGCGGCGCGTGCGCGGAGTTGAGGGAGACCCGCACGGCGTCGAGCCCCGCGTCGAACAGCGCGGCGAGCCCGTGCGGCAGGCTGCCGTTGGTGTTGATGTTGATGGATCCCTTCCGGGTGCGCTGGCGCATCCACCGGATCGACTGGGCGATCTGCCGGTAGCGGGTGAGCGGCTCCCCTTCACAGCCCTGCCCGAAGCTGACCATGGTGCGGCCGGGCGCGTGCTCCAGGTGGTGCGCGCCGATCTCGCCCATCTCGTCCGACGCGGGCCCGTCGTCCATCCGCTGGTGCGACGCGGGCGGTCCTTCGGGCGGCTGATCCGAGATGCAGCCGACGCACTTGGCGTTGCAATGCACCGATGCGGGGATGGCGCCCTCGTCGCGCACGTAGAAGATGTTCTGACTGGTGAAGCACCGGTAGACGAGCGCGCACGTGGTGAGCTGCTTGAGCACGCGGTTGTCGGGAAACCGCCTCAGGTGCGCGTCGACCTTCGCCTTCAAGTCCTTCGTCGAGTAGCGCTCGGGCGACCAGTGCGCGCGCTTGTCGGTGTGGATGGCCCAGGCGACCGGCCCTTCCGCGCTCCACGCCGCCGCGGTGTACGCCCACTGGGGGAGCAGCGGCCCGTCGCCCTTCACCTCGCCCGGGAGGAACGTGCGGGTGTAGCCGGGCGGGAGCAGCGCCCCGACAGCGTGGGGGACGAACGTCTCGCCGCCGGCGTGCACCTCACGGACGAGCTCCAGCTCGCCGGTCTTGGGATGAACGCCGACCGGCAGACGACCTGGCAGGTGCACCAGGCGCCCGCCTTCGGGGAGCGGAATGGGCCGGTCCTGCGGCGGCACCAGCTCTTCGCCGCTGCGCAGCGTCGCGAGCAGGTACGGGTGCTCGAGCACGCGTCCCTTCGGGTCGGCGACGAGGAGCTTGGGGCCAATCGACATCGGCTTCGTCCATACCACCCGGCCAGCGAGGACGAAAAACGAGGCTTTCCTCCCCTGTCACCTGCCTTGACCACCTTTGGGCACATCTTTATGGTCGCCGCCCCTCCTCGAAAGGCGGCTTCGTTGATCATCGGAGTACCGAAGGAAATCAAGACGCGCGAATACCGTGTGGGCATGGTCCCGGCGGGCGTGCGCGCCCTCATCGCGTCGGGGCACAAGGTGCTGGTGCAGGTCGGCGCGGGTGAAGGCTCTGGGCTGCCGGACGCGGAGTACACGCGGGTCGGCGCCGAGCTGGTGAAGACCGCCGATGAGCTGTGGAAGCGCTCCGAGATGATCATCAAGGTCAAGGAGCCGATCGCCGACGAGTACGAGCGCATTCAGCCCGGCCAGATCATCTACACCTATTTCCACCTCGCGGCGGTGCCGGAGCTCGCGAAGGTGCTGATCAAGAAGCGCGTCGCCGCGGTGGCGTACGAGACGATCTCTCCGGACGACGGCTCGCTGCCGCTGCTCAAGCCGATGAGCGAGATCGCCGGCAAGATGTCGATCCAGGTGGGCGCGGCCTGCCTCGAGAAAGAGCATGGCGGCAAGGGCGTGCTGCTCGGCGGCGTGCCGGGCGTGCGCCGCGGCCGCGTGGCGGTCATCGGCGGCGGCGTGGTCGGCACGAACGCGGCGAAGATCGCCGTCGGCATGGGCGCCGAGGTCACCATCCTCGACATCAACCTGAACCAGCTGACCTACCTCGACGACGTGTTCCTGGGCCGCGTGGCGACCATCGCGTCGGACACCGAGACCATCGCGAAGGCGGTGCGCGAGGCGGACCTCGTCATCGGCGGCGTGCTGATCCCGGGCGGCAAGGCGCCCCGGCTGGTTTCGGAGGATCTGATCCGCGAGATGCA
>CAZEDU010000093.1:0-15400 GCA_964511185.1 uncultured Myxococcaceae bacterium
GCTCGACTGACACCACCTGCACCGCGGCGCCGCTGGTCGAAACGCCATCGCTCACCACCAACGCGAACTTGAGCGCCGTGGGTTGGCGCACGCTCGGCGCGCGGAAGACCGGCTCTGCGCGGGTCGGATCCGACAGCTCGACCACGGGCCCGTCGAACTGTGTCCAGGTGAACGACAGGGCATCGCCATCGGGATCTTCTCCGGCGCCCGCCAGCACCACCTCCTGGCCAGACTGGACGGTGAGGGGGGGCCCGACCAAGGAAATCGG
Source organism: uncultured Myxococcaceae bacterium (assembly GCA_964511185.1). Lineage (GTDB taxonomy): Bacteria > Myxococcota > Myxococcia > Myxococcales > Myxococcaceae > CAZEDU01. The sequence goes on from CAZEDU010000093.1 coordinate 269, forward strand.
GGGGCCGTTGACCGGCCGCACCTCGACGCGCGTCTCGAACGGCGCGCTGGGGGACTTGCCGTCATCCACCACCAGCTCGAACACCAGCGTCTCGGGCGCGGTGACCTCGGGCGCATCGAAGCGCGGGGTCGCCGAGGTCGCGTCGTCGAGCGTGACCGGCGGGCCCGAACGTTGCTCCCACGCGAACGTCAGCGGGTCGCCGTCCTCATCGAAGCTGGCGCTGCCGTCGAGCTGCGCTTGCGTCCCCTCGTCGACCTGCAGGGGCGTCGTAGCCCGCGCGACGGGCAGCCGGTTGGTGCAGACGTTCGGGTCGACGGCGATCAAGGTGAACGGCCGGGTGGTGAAGCCCTCGAAGCGAATGTTGTCGACCTCCCAGCCCGTCAGCGCGGCGGCGTCGTCCGTGCCGATCCGGAAGCGCACCCGCAGCGACTTGCCGGCGTAGTCCGACGCCTTGCCGAGGTCGATCGCCGCGCGCTGCCACGCGGGGTAGTCCGCGCTGGCGCCGACGAAGGCCTTGCGCCCGCGCAGCGGATTCGACGACTGCGGATCGTCGGTGATGGTCCCGTTGTAGACCGGCGCGCCGATGTCGAACCAAGGCTCGTTGTCGATCGACAGCTCGACCACCGCGCCGTCGAAGTAGGTCCCCTGACCGCTGTCGAACTCCAGCTCATGCCGGTGGTCGAACGAGATGCGCAGCTGTCCGGTCGGCCCGGGCTCCATGGAGGGCGAGATGAGGTAGTTGTCCGAAGGGCTCGGCGCGTTCGGGACGAACCACGCCCGGTTGTCGGGGTCGGTTTGGCGAATGCGCCACGGCGTGGAGAAGCCGAGCTGCCGGTCGGAGCCGGCGACCCACGGGCTGTCGTTCTCCACGTCGTCGGTCGACGTGGCCTTGGGCCGAATGTCGAGGTTCATCGACACCGTGAACGAGCGCTTCACGGCCGCGGGCAAGGCGGGGTCGCTCAGCTCCACCTCGATCGGCACCTTGCCGATGCCGCGCACGCCGGCCAGCCGGATCGGGACCGTGACCCGCGCCGTCCCCGCCGGCGGCAAGGGCGGCGCCGTCACCTGCGCGCCGCTGGGGAACGTCAGGACGCCGGTCGGGCTCGCCAGACGAACCGACAGCTGCCGCAGCTCGGCGGTGCCGGTGTTCTTCAAGGTGAAGACCGCTTCGCCGGTCTCGGCGTTGTCGAGGATGCCGTCCTTGTCGCAGGCGCCGCCCGCGTCGGACACCTCGAGCTTCGCCACGCTCACGTCGGCCCCCAGGTCGTAGCTCTCGGTGACCGGTGTGTTGGTGCGCGAAGACCGGTCGGGGCCGACGGCCTTCATGCCGGCGCCGCGCCGCGCGAAGGCCTGCGCGAGCAGCTGGAAGTCGGCTTCGTCCTTCGCGAACGCGACCGACAGCAGGGCGTCGCGCGCCTCGAGCAGCGTGGGCGCGTTCGGCGTCGCCTTGTAGCTGGCGACCAGGTAGCGAAGCATTCGATCTTGCGCTTGCGCGAAGGTGAGGCGCGGCTTGGCGTTGAGCAGCGCGGCGTAGCCTTCCCACAGCATCGTCGCCCAGACCTCGCCGGTGGCGTGCGACTCGGCGTTGCCGTTGCCGTTGCGGCCGAAGGCGGTGGGCACGTTCGCCGGCAGCGGCGTCCCGCGCGCGATGTGCTTGAACGTGAGCGCGTTCTTGGTGAAGTCGGTCGAGTAGGGGACGCGCCGGATGCCGAAGTAGTAGCCGTTGTTCGTGCCGCCGCTCGAGGTGTACGCGGCCAGCGCGTACACGCCATTGAACGCCGCGTTGTTCTGCCGCGCGGCGTCTTCCTCGCGGACCACCATCAAGAGCGCGTGGAAGTCGGCCCAGCCTTCGCCCAGCCCGAAACCCATGGGGTTCGACAGGCCGCTCGCGTTGCCGATGAGGCGGTTGGAGATGAGGTGGCCCCACTCGTGCGCGACGATCGCGCTGTCGATCGTCCCGTCGCGGTCGACGCCTTGCTGCCGGGTGAGCTGCACGTTGATCGTCTGGCCTTGCAGCGCGGTCTTCAGCGACTCGCCGTCCGACTGGCGAATGCCCATCGCCGGGATGGTGATCGACGGATCCGAGCCCTGGAGCGGCGCCACGCCCTGTGGCGCGTTGTTCGCGATGATGACGCCGACGGCGCCCGCGTCCTGCGCGGCCTTCACCTTCTGGGTGAACGGACAGGTGCCGCGATCGATGAGGACGATCTTCCCGCTCACCGCCGCCTGCAGAGGAGAGCAGGCGTCCGTCGTCGGCGCGGCGCCGTCGTTGGCGAGGATCAGCTCACCGGCGACGGTGTACTGGGCGGGGCCGAAGCTCGCGCTGCCCGCGGTGAGGTCCGCGGCCAGGCCCGCGGGCGACAGGATCGACACCTTGCGGTTGCCCACCCCGTTGAACACGAACATCTGCATGCGCGGGTTGGCGCCGTCCGCCGGCGTCTGCATGTTGGCGTTGTCGCGGCCCGAGTAGTCCTGCGCCTCGGCGAGGAGCCGGTCGCCCCCCAAGCCGCCGCGCCCGTAGTTGTCTTCTTGCGCGTTGCCCGCCGCCTCGTCGAAGCCGCGGTCGTAGTACCAGTCGTGGAAGAAGTTCACGTTGTAGAAGATCTGCGTGACCGCGGCCTGAATCTGATCGGCGCTCGCGCCGGGGTTCTTCGTCACGTCGTAGGTGCGGTCGAAGACGCTCGCCGCGGTGACCTGGGCGCGCACGTCGCCCGCCGAGGCGCCGTTCGGCCGCGCGAGATCTGCGTACGCGTCGGCGTTGTTGCCCACGGTCTGCGTCGCGCCCGCTGGCAGCCACGGGTCGTTGGTCGAGATCGGCCCGTTCTGGAGCGTGATGAGCGACGGCGCCACGAACGGCGCCTGGTACCCATCGGGCAGCCCGGTGGGGTGCGGCGTGGGCCCCGCGCCCTGCGGCCCGTCGAAGGGCAAGTGGGGCGGGTTCGGATCAGCCCACACCCGGTAGCCAAAGCTGTCGGCCGCGCTCAGGTCCTTGCGGAAGAGGACCCGCCCGTCGATCGCCGAGATGACGTACGCGTAGAAGTCGCTGGTGAGCCCCTCCTCGGAGTCGACCTCGACCTCCAGGTGATACGCCGGCTCCAAGTGCGCGGAGAGCCCGAACAGCACCGGGCGCGCGCGCACGGGACGGCTCAGGGTCACCGAAGCGGCGCGCACGTCGAAGTACCTCCAGCCGCCCTGCGCGCGGGGCAGCGCCACCACCTGATTGTCCTCGATGAACAGCCGCCTCAGATCGACGAGCGCCGAGGAGATCGCGGCGGGGGAGTCGAGCAGGAACGGGTGGCGATCCTTCGACCAGCCGTGCGGCGAGAGGTAGCCGCTCACCGCCACCAGCTCGAGCCGCTGGTTCATGATCACCTTGAGCTCGTCGCGAAAGACGGGTGTGCCCGAGAGCTCCTTGCGAAAGGAGACGATGACCGCGCCATCGCCGGTGTCGTGCGTCTTCTCGACGGGCGCCTCGGCGAGCGCTTGCGCGGGGTGCCGGTAAAGCTCCGCCAGCTCCGCGAGGTAACGGCGCGCGGCCTGCTCCGGGCTGACGCCGAGCTCGCGCAAGGACTGGGGCGCGGGCGGCTGCCTCGCCGCGAAGAAGAAGGTCGGCACGCCGAGCCGCGGCTCGACGTGGGCCACACGCCCCAGCTCGACCCGCTCGCGTGTCACGCCGGTCAGAGGCGGCAGCGCGCGTGTGCCGGGCGCGTCGACGAACGCGTCGACGCCGGGCAGCCCTTGGGCGACTGCCAGCCCAGACCAAAGCACCACGAGCACGGGAAGAACGGGAGCGCGCCGCACGAATCCCTCCAAGGCGGAAGATCGAGCCGCGCTTCTTAACGCTCTCCAGATGCGGCGCTCAACCTACTTGGGGGACATCCTCCGGTTCATCGGCAACGCGATGTTCCTCAACGGAACAGGTCACTGGCCGCTGGGCGGCAGCACGCGGATGACGGCCGCGCCTCGCTGCGTGGCGACGTGGAGCGCGGGCGGCGAGACCATCGTGTCGAGCTCGAGCCGAAGCACGTTGTCGTCGGCGAGCCAGTGCGGCGCCTTCAGCGGCTCCTGGGCGCCCGTGGCGGGATCCCACACGACGATCCCGACGCGCGCGTGCGCGACGACGAGCCGTCCGTCGGGCAACGCGACCAGGTCTCGCACGCTCATGTCGGGGAACCCCAAGGTGCGCGGGTCGTGCGGAATGAACTTGCGGCCGGTCCACTGCGCCAGGCCGTACGCCGGCTCGCCGGGCGTCGAGTAGTAGGACCCGCTCGCGAACCAGACGGTGCCATCGGCCGCCACGGTGACGGCGCTCAGCGCCACGGGGTCGCCCTCGAGCGGCACGCGGAACACGGGCTCGTTGATGAACCCTTCCTCGTTCGGCGGCGTGGGGTAGGGATCGCCGAACGCGGCCTCGAACGCGGAGCCTCCGCGCATGTGCCAGTTCAGCAAGGACTCGTCCCAGCGGATCTTCCCGGCGGTCCAGCGCCCCGCCGTCCACAGGCCGCCGTCGGGCGCGATCGCCAGCCCGCGCCAGTCGCCCATCCGCTGGTTCGCCGTCGTGCCGTCGCAAGGCGCGTGAAAGCAGACCCGCGCGTGCAGGTGGTCGGCCATGTACTCCAGGTTCACGGTGTCGAACCACTCGCCGGGCTTCGGCGCGCGGTACTGGTCGGGCCGCAGCAGCGTCACGCCGTGGTTCAGCCCCACGTAGAGCTCATGCGGGTGAATGAAGTGGTCGAACACCATGCGCTGCACGGTTCGGTTGTGCCAGTACTCCGCGCCGTGGTTGTTCGCGACCAGGTCGAAGCGATCGACCTGCAGCGTGCCGTCGGAGCGCAGCCGGACGCGGTCGAGTTTGCCGCTGTGGCGGTGAATGTCGCTCCAGTCGCCGGGCCCTTCGTCGATGCCCGCGTAGCCGACGAAGACCTCGTCGCTGCCGCCGCCGACGATCTCGGTGATGCCGGGATCGGCGGCCGCGCCATAGATCGGGCAGGACTTGTCGCCGCCCCCGAAGTTCTTGTCGCAGTACGCGACCGGGTTCGACTGCAAGTGCAGCCCGTCGCCCGCGTCGAAGCGTTGAAACTGCGTCTCGCCGGGCCGCAACAGGTACAGCGCCTCGTGCGTCGCCACCCAAAGGTTCTGCGTCTCGTCGGTGCTCACGCCGACCACCGGGCGCTCGAGGATCCCGTCGGCGGCGCCGTAGATCCGGTTCTCGATCGGCCAGGGGCCTGGCCCGCCGAAGGGGATCGGCGGCCGCCGCGGCTCTTCGGCCGGAGGCGGCGACGAAGGGCCGGCTTCGGATGTCTCGCTTGTCGCCTCGGTGGCCCCGACCGCCTCATCGGCCGCCGGATCGCGCCTCGACTTCGACTCGCACCCCCAAAGCCCCAAGACGATCAGCGACAGGGCCACGTTCCGCATGCGCCACCCCCTGGACCACGGCCCATGCCAACCGCAGACCATGTGTCGGACCGGACGGCGCGCGTCCTTTTCGTTCGGTGCCCAACCGCTGGAAGGAAGCGGAGTTCCCACGGCGGAGAACGGTTGTTCGCTCGAAGTGGGAGGTGAGCGACCCTACCCGCTGGCGCTTTTAGGCCGGGCGCGGCTCGAAGAGCGGGCCGCCCGCGTCGAGCGCGGCGTGCACCGAAGCGACGATCTCCGCCACGCGCTGCCGCGACACCTTCGCGCCGCTGCCGCGCTGCTCGACCTGGGTGAGCGTCTCGATCGCCAGGTGGACCGGAAGCGAGGTGAACTCGAGGAACCCGCGCGGCGCACCGGCGGAGCGCAGCGCGAGCACGTACCGCGTGGCGTCGGACAGATCCGACCGCGCCAGCGCGAAGACCTGCGCGCGGTCGATCGCGCGCGGCACGAAGCGCCGGCCGGCGGCGGCGTCTTCGCTTTCGTCCTTCAGGATGTTGGTGAGCTGCAGCCCTTCGCCGAAGCAGCGCGCCCACTTCCGAAGATCGGCGGCCACCGAGGCGAGCTCGGGCGAGTGGTGGAGAAACAGCTCGGTGAGCATCTCGCCGACGAGCCCGGCGACGATGTAGCAATACGCGCGCAGCTCTTCGAGGGTGGTCAGCTCGAGCTTCGACCCAGGGCCGTGGCGCCGGACCACCTCCGCCATTCCTTCGAGCGTCAACGCGACGAACCGCGACACCTGCTGGCGCGCCTGGGGCCGCAGGTCGTCCAGCGCCCGGAGCACCGCCTCGGTCTGGTCGAGCAGCTCGATGCACGCCGGCGCGATCTGCGGCGGCTCGGCCTTCATTCGATCGAGGAACGCCTGCAGCGACGGGCGGGGCGCGAGCAGCAGCGACCGAAAGGCGTTCAGCTCTTCCACCTTGCGCTGGGCCGACCAGCCGCCGGCGTCCTCGAGCGTGTCCCCGATGCGCAGGAGCAAGTACGCGACGGTGACCTCGCGGTCGAGCGGCTGGGGGAGGAATGGGATCACCAGCGCGAACGTGCGCGAGGTCTTCTCCAGCAGCGCGTTCAGGTCGGCCATGCCTTCGACCTCATCCTTCCAATGCGGTGTTCATCACCGACTCGGGGCCACGGCAGAGAAACGCCACCGCCGCCGCCGCGACGCTCGCATCAGGGCAGGTGCCTTCGTACCGGCGGGTGATCACCAGCCCCGACCACTCCTCGGAGGACTCCTTCGTCGGATGCAGCCCCCAGCTCGAGAGCGGCGCGGTCACCCGCGCGTCGAGCAGCGCGCGGCCTCTCTCGGCGGTGTGCCCCGGCGCGACGCGCACGTCGTACTCGCCGGCCACCTGCTTCGAGGGCACGGACAGCCAGACCCGCATGGGATTGAAGCGCTCCTTGCCGGTCCGGCAGAGCACCTGGATGCCTTGCGCGGTGTCATCGCCCAGCCGGTACCGCTCGCCCAGCACGTCGAGCATCTCCTTGAGCCAAGGCTCGCGATCGACCCGCGCGTCGGGCGGGCGCTGAACCGCCGACCGCTTCTTCGGCGTCAGCGCCTGCCGGATTCGAATCAGCTGCGCAACGATCGATTTCATCGCCCGCCCAACGTACCCATTTCAGCGTCGCCCGCGCCAGCCAAAGACCGCGTGCGCCACCGCCCAGACGAGCACCAGCCCAATGCCCACCAGCTCTCGAATCTCCTCATCGCCCGAGTCGATCATCTTCCAATGCGTGAAGGCCGACGCGTGGACCGGCTTGCCCAGCACGATCGGCACCCACAGCGCGCCCCAGACGATCGCGGCCATCGCGACCGCGATGAAGAACGCGCGCACCCGGAGCTCGAACACCGCGCCGACGCTGAGCACCGCGGGCGCCAGATAGAAGGCCATCCACAGCCAGGGATCGGGGTCGTTGTACTGGACCACCGCGGCGAGAAGGAAGATCGCCGCGCAGGCGATATGGATCGCCCGCCACCGGATCGACGGCGCCGAGGCGCTCGTCATCGCGTCGCCCCACGGGTGAGTTGCGTCACGGCTTCCCCCAAGCCTTGAATCGTGAGCGGGTACATCGAGAACACCCGGCGAATCATCTGAATCGTCGGCTGCCCCCAGTCTCGCACGGGCTCGGGGTTGAGCCAGGCGGATTTTGGGAAGTGCTCCGCGAGCCGCATCCACCACACGATGCCCTCGACGCCGGCCGGGTGGTACCAGCCGTGCGCGTCCATGCGCTCGAGCAGCTCGTGCGGCCCCATCAGCGCGTCGCCGATGACGATCAGCTTGTAGTGCTTGCCGCACTCGGCGAGCAGCTGATCGATGCCGATCGCCTGTCGGAGCGACGCGCCCTGAAAGACGCGGCCGTACACGCAGTTGTGGAAGTAGTAGGTGCGGAGCTCTTTGAAGTGCGTCGACTTGCTCGCGGCGCTGAAGAGGCGCGAGACCAGGTCGGCGTACGGGTCCATCGATCCGCCGACGTCCATCAGCAAGATGACGCGCGTGTTCGGGCGGCGCGGCGCGCGGGTCTTCACGTCCAGCTCGCCTGCGTTCTTCGCCGTGGCGTCGATGGTCCCTTCGAGATCCAGCTCGTCGGCGATCCCTCCGCGCGCGAAGGCCCGCAGCTTGCGGAGCGCGACCGCCATCTGCCGCACGTCGAGGATCGCGTCGTCCCGGTAGTCGCGGTACCGGCGCTCCTCGGCCACCTGCACCGCGCGCCGGTTGCCGCCGAGCCCTCCGACCCTGATGCCGTCGCGCGCCGCCCCGGAGTGTCCGAACGGGGAGGTGCCGCCGGTGCCGATCCACCGGTTGCCGCCATCGTGGCGCTCGCGCTGCTCCTTGAGCCGCTCCTCGAAGAGCTTGCGGAGCTCGGGGAGGCTCAGCTGCTCGAGCAGCGCCTCCTCCTCGGGGGTGAGCTGCCCGCGACGCGTCTTCGCCTCGGCGAGCCAGTCGAGCAGCTCTTGCGCGAGCTGCAGGCCCGCGTGCTGTGCGCCCTTGAAGTGCTGCGCGAACGCTTGATCGAACGCGTCGAGCTGCGACTCGGAGTGCACGAGCAGCGCGCGGGCGACGTGGTAGAAGCCGTCGATCGAGCTGTCGTGCAGGCCCTTCGCCAAGGCGCCCGCCAGCGCGACCGCTTCGTGCGGCCCGACCTTCACCCGATGGCGCCGAAGCGTGGAGAGAAAGCCGAAGAACATCGCCTAAGCGCGCGAGCGGCGGCCCCCGCTGAAGCTCTCCTGAAACGCGATGAGGTCCTGCTCGCGTTTGAGCAGCGCCCCCAGGAACGGGAGGTTCTCGTCGAGCTTCAGGCTGTTCATGCCCGACGCCTTCAGGACGCCGATCCAATCGATCAGCTCGCTGGTGCTCGGGCGCTTGCGGAGCCGCTGGAGGTTGCGCAGCGCGTAGAAGATCTCCAGCGCTTGCTCCACCAGCCGCTCGTCGAGCTTGGGGTGGTGCACCTCGACGATCCGCCGCATCAGCGCTTCGTCGGGGAAGTCGATGAAGTGGAACACGCAGCGGCGCAGGAACGCGTCGGGCAGCTCTTTCTCGTTGTTGCTGGTGATCATCACCACGGGTCGTTGCGTGGCGACGATCTCTTCGTTCGTCTCCGTGATGCGAAAGCGCATGCGGTCGAGCTCGTGGAGCAGGTCGTTGGGGAACTCGAGATCGGCCTTGTCGATCTCGTCGATGAGCAGGACCACGCGCTGGGCGGACGAGAACGCCTGACCCAGCGGTCCCAGCCGGATGTACTGCTTGATGTCCCGGACGTTGCCGTCGCCGAAGCGCGAGTCGTAGAGCCGCTGCACGGTGTCGTAGACGTAGAGCCCGTCCTGCGCGCGCGAGGTGCTCTTGACGTGCCAGGTGAGCACGGAAAGCCCCAGCGCCTGCGCCACCGCTTCGGCGAGCAGCGTCTTGCCCGTGCCCGGCTCGCCCTTCACGAGCAGGGGCCGCTCGAGCGCCAGCGCGCAATCCACCGCGGCACGCAGCGATTCATTCGTGAGGTAGCGCTCGGTGCCTTTGAACCTTGGAAGACTCGACATGGCCTGGCGATTAACCCAGGAGATGGACGGCCTCAAGCCGGTCGGCAGCGCGCGCGATGTGGTGTGGTTAAGCTGGTGGGAGGAGCCGACGCCATGATCACCTTTCGCCGCTCTCAGGAGCGAGGCCACACGGAAGCCGGCTGGCTGGACAGCCGCCATACGTTCTCGTTCGGGGGCTACGACGACCCGACCCACCTGGGCTTCGGCGTGCTGCGGGTCATCAACGACGACCGGGTCCGCCGTGGAACGGGCTTCGGCGAGCACCCGCATCGCGACATGGAGATCCTCTCGTACGTCCTGGAAGGGGCGCTCGAGCACAAGGACAGCATGGGGAATGGCTCGGTGATTCGACCGGGCGACGTGCAGCGCATGAGCGCCGGCACGGGCGTGCGGCACAGCGAGCAAAACCCCTCGCGCACCGAGGACGTGCACTTCCTGCAGATCTGGATCATCCCCGAGCGAAGCGGCATCGCGCCTTCGTACGAGCAGAAGCGGTTCTCGGAGGACGAGCGGCGCTCGGCGCTCCGCCTCGTCGCATCGCGCGATGGCCGCGACGGCTCGGTCGTGGTGCATCAGGACGTGCGGCTCTACATCGGGTTGCTCGAGAAAGACGCGACGCGGCGGGTGCCTCTCGCGCCCGGACGCAAGGCATGGGTCCACGTGGCGCGCGGCGCGCTGACGCTCAACGGGCAACCCATGTCCGAAGGAGACGGCGCCGCGATCAGCGACGAGTCGGAGCTGACGCTCGTAGGCACCTCGCCCGCCGAGGTCTTGGTCTTCGACTTGCCATAAAAGGGGACCGTCCCCAACGGGGACTGTCCCCGTTGATTCCAAGGTCCAGGGAGCCTCCGCGATGACCCTCGCGACGACCGGGGACAGTCCCTTTCAGGGACAGTCCCCCAACTGAAGAAACGCATGTGCGCGCGCTGTCCGTCGGGCGCTGAACGCTGCATCGTCGGAAGGTCCGAGCTTCTTCGCTGGCGAGCCGCTTGCTTGAACTCCACGCCTCGAAAGGAGACGTGGATGACCCTCGAAACACTGATCGTGTGGATCGTGGTCGGGTTGATCGCGGGCTGGCTGGCTTCGGCGGTCGTGGGCGGAGGCTTCGGGATCATCGGCGACATCATCGTCGGCGTGGTCGGCGCCTTCTTGGGTGGGTTGCTCTTCCGCGCGCTGGGTTGGAGCGCCCCGTTCGGCGGCATCGCCGGGACGATCATCGTCGCGTTCATCGGAGCGGTCATCCTGCTGCTGCTCCTTCGAGCCATCCGAAGAACCCGGAGCGTGTAGCCGTCGGGCTTGTTTGATCGCGCGCGCACGGGGAAACTCGGCCCGTGCGCGCCGCGCTTCGATTCCTCCTGCCGATCTCCATCGCCCTTGCCGCCTGCGGTCCGCCCAGCCTCAAGGCGCGGCTCATCAACGCCGAGCGCCGCGCGGGGGAGGCAGAAGACGCGCTCGACGAAGCCGAGAAGGCGATGGCCGAGCTCGAGCCCGACAAGGCGGTCTCGCACCTCAAGCGCGCGCGCGCGAAGCTCAGCGATCCCGATGTCGGCTACTACCCCGAGCGCGGGCTGATCGGCGACCGGCTCGCCCGGGCGGAGGCCCAGGTCCCCCAAGTCCGCGCCGAGCGCGAGCGGCGGGATCTCGAACAGAAAGTGAACAAGCAGCGGCTGCGCGTCGAGAAGGTGCTCCCAGCCTTCGAGAAAGCCCGTGCCGTCCCGGGGGCGAAGACGCTCGATCGCGACGCAGTCGACGAGGCCGAAGACGCGATCGAGGATCTGCAGGACGTGTTGAACGACGGCCAGGCGCTCGAGGTGAAGCAGGCCGACTACGCCAGCTATGCCAAGGCCCTTCGGGCGAAGCTCGAGGCGGTCGCGCCTGGGGTGAAGCTCGCGCGCGCCCGGTTGGTCTTCGCCGAAGGGCCAGGCGAGCGCCGCGCCGAGGCAGAGGCGATCATGAAACGCGCCGCGGCCGCGAAGGCGCGCGAGGACCGGCTCGATCTCTTCGAGGACGCGCACGAGAAGTGGGTCGACTGCTCCGAGAAGGGCCGGAAGCGGATCAAAGAGAACAGCGCGCTCGCCAAGGCCGCCATCTCCCTGCAGGGAAAGACCACCACGCCCGACGCCGTCGTGCGGCTCTGTGAGAAGCGGGCGGTGGCCGTCGCCAAGCAGGTCAACACGCTCAAGAAGCAGATCGAGAAGGCCCGCGCTCAGGCAGCCAAGCAGGCGAAGCCCAAGAAGAAGCGCCGTTAACACTTCTTCATTCGCACTTTGAGCGCGGCCAATGCGCGCCGTGCACCCTTGGGAACATTCAACCCAGGAGGTTCGCAATGGTTCGAGGTGGCTTGTTGGCTTTGGCGGTCGCGGCGGTCGGGTTCGTCGGCTGCGGTCGCGGCGGTGGCAGTCCCGAGCGGTTCGAGAAGATGGTCTCGTGGAAGGTCGACGACGCGCTCGACGACGTCGATGCGACCGATTCGCAGCGCGCGCAGATCCAAGGGCTGTCCAAGAAGCTGGTGGCGGACGCCAAGCCGCTGATGGAGCAGCACCGCGCCGCGCGCGACGAGCTGATCCAGCAGTGGAGCAGCGACAGGCCCGACGCCGCGCGCGTTCACGCGCTCATCGACGAACGCGCCGAGGCGATGAGGGCCTACGCGCACAAAGTGGCCGACGCGATGATCGAAACCCACCAGACGCTGACCCCCGCGCAGCGCGCCGAGCTCGGAGAGCGGCTGTCGAAGCGAAAGCATCACAAGCGCCGATGATCTAGACAGGGCGGCGTGGATTTGAGCCCGTGGGTCCTCGCCGCTCTGTGTGCCGTCACCTTCTGCGCCGGCGCGATCGATGCCATCGCCGGCGGCGGCGGGCTCCTCACCGTCCCCGCGCTGCTGACCGCGGGGCTGCCGCCCGCGATGGCCTTGGGCACCAACAAGGGCCAGTCCGTGTTCGGCGCCACCGTCGCGCTCTACCGCTACGCCCGGTTCGGATGGATCGACCGGCGCCGCGCGCTGGTGATGTTCCCCGCGGGCATGCTCGGAGCGTTCATCGGGGCATGGCTGCTCCTGCAGCTCGACCCCGCGGTTCTCCGCCCGCTCGTCCTCGTCCTCCTGCTCGTCGCCGCGGTCGCCATCGCCGTCCGCCGCCCCAGCGCCGCGCCGCCCGCGACGCGCGCGAGCCACGCGCCGATGCTCGGCAGGGCCTTCCTGATCGCGCTGCCCATCGGCATCTACGACGGCTTCTTCGGCCCCGGTACCGGCACCTTCCTCATCCTCGCGCTCGTGGGGCTGCTCCAGCACGATCTCGCGCGGGCCACGGGGGAAGCCAAGGTCGCCAACTTCGCTTCGAACCTGGCCGCGCTGTCTCTGTTCGCGGCGCAAGGGCTCGTGGTCTGGTCGGTGGCGCTGCCGATGGCCGCCTCCCAGATGGCCGGCGGTTGGGTCGGCACGCACTTCGCCCGCAGGGGCGGCGAGAAGGTGATTCGTTGGGTGGTGTTGGCGGTGGTGATCGCGCTGGTCATCAAGCTCGCTGCAGACCTGGTCCGCAGCGCATATGATTGAGCCATGGTGACCATCACGTACTGCACCGCTTGAGGCTACAAACCCAGGGCCACCCGTGCGGCGGCCATGCTCAAGCAGGCGCTGGACATCGACGCGCAGCTCTTCGTCGGCCACTCCGGTATCTTCGAAGTCGCAGTGAACGGGCGCGTGGTCGCCAAGCGCGAGCCGCACGGCTTTCCCACCGAGGACGAGATCGTCCACGCGGTCGCGCAGGCGTTGGGGCGCTAGCCACTTGCCAAGTGGATCGCCGGTGCACACCCATGCAGGCCTCTCACCCGTTGCACCAAGGAGGCCTCAATGCCGCCGCGTGGAGTGAAGGGCGCCAAGAACAAGCGCATGTACGGGAAGATCAAGAGGTCGGCGAAGAGCCGCGGTCGCAGTGATCGGACCGCGAAGCGAATCGCCGCCGCGACCGTCAACAAGCGCCGGCGCAAGACCGGTCAGACGAAGAACGGCCGCCGCTCGAGCCGCTCGCGCTAAGTCGCGTCAGCGATCGAAGTGGAAGCCGAACCCGAGCTGCAGGATCAGGCGCTGTCCCCGGAAGTTCACGCCGGTGGTGTCGGAGAGGCGATCGCCGACGGGGTAGAGCAGGGTGAGCTCGGGCATCAGCCTCAGCTTGGGCGCGGTCTTGATCGACGCGCCCAGCGAGGTCCCGAGCAAGAGCGTGTCGAGCGGATTGAGCCGCGCGAAGGACGCGCTCGCCTTCGGGCCGAACACGAACGAATGTCCTTGGCCGAAGTTCAACCCGATGAGCAGCGGCAGGTACCAGTCCGGCGCGCCGGTCCCCGGAATCTGCGCGCCCAGCCCCGGCGCGATCGCCAGATCGACGCCGCGGTTCTCGTTCACTGATCGCACGAGCTGAAACTTGGCGTCCATCGCCACGCCGAACGTCCACAGCTTGGCGCCGATGTCCAAGTCTTCCTTGATGCCGAACCGCGCGCCGAACTCCATCACGCTGGTGCCGTAGCGCTGCCAGTCGACCAACGGCACCGATGGCGGCGGCTGCTGGCTGTAGAGCGAGGGCGCGAAGTAGCCGCGCACCTGGCCGGGCTTGAGCGTGCGCGCGGTCTGCATCGTCGAGTACGACGTGCAGCCGAGCATCGGCACGATCACCAGCAGCAGCGCCCTCGAGCCCATTTCTCTCTCAATTGGGGACTGTCCCCTGGAACTGTTTCCCTACCCAACACAACCAAACTGCCGTAAGTGGCGCGCCATGAAAACGACTTCTTGGCTCGCGATCTCTCTTTCGCTGGCGCTCTTCGTCTCCGGCGCCGGCCTGGCCCAGTCCGGGAAGCCGACGCCCGAAGAGGCGAAGGCCTTCGTCGCCAAGGCGAACGAGGACTTGAAGCGCCTCTGGACGCGCTCCTCGACCGCCGAGTGGATCAAGAACACGTACATCACCGACGACACCGAGCGGAACGCGGCGACCGCGAACGAAGACGTGATGGCGTACCTCTCCAAGGCGATCAAGGACTCTCTGCGCTACAAGGACCTGAAGCTCGACCCCGACACGGCGCGCATGCTGCACCTGCTGCGCATCGCGTCCGCCTTGCCCGCGCCGAGCGATGCGACCAAGCGCACCGAGCTGGCCAACCTCGCCGCCAAGCTCGAGGGCATCTACGGCAAGGGCAAGTGGTGCGGCCAAGGCCACGTGCCCGGCAAGAACGAGGCGGAAGATCAGAAGCGCTGCAAGGACCTGCAGCAGCTCTCGGACATCATCGCCAAGAGCCGCAACTACGACGAGCTGGTCGACGCGTGGGCCGGCTGGCACACCATCTCGCGCGAGATGAGGCCGATGTACGAGCGCCTCGTCGCGCTCTCCAATGAAGGCGCGAAGGAGATCGGCTTTGGCAACTTGGGCGAGCTGTGGCGCTCCGGCTACGACATGCCGCCCGCCGACTTCGAGAAGGAGACCGATCGCCTCTGGAGCCAGGTCAAGCCGCTCTACGAGGACCTGCACTGCTACGTGCGCGCGCAGCTGGTGAAGAGGTACGGCAAGGACAAGGTGAAGCCCGAAGGGCCGATCCCCGCGCACCTGCTCGGCAACATGTGGGCGCAGGAGTGGCCGAACATCTATCCGCTGGTCGAGCCCTTCCCCGGCGCCGCCAGCCTCGACGTCACCGGCGCCCTGAAGAAGGCCAAG
>CAZEDU010000093.1:15410-19456 GCA_964511185.1 uncultured Myxococcaceae bacterium
ACCGGCGCGCTGCAGCGCAAGAAGTACGACGAGGTGAAGCTGGTGAAGTTGGGCGAGGCGTTCTTCACCTCGCTCGGCCTCGACCCGCTGCCGAAGACCTTCTGGGAGCGCTCGATGTTCAAGAAGCCGCGCGACCGCGAGGTGGTCTGTCACGCCAGCGCGTGGGACGTGACCTTCAGCAACGATCTGCGCATCAAGATGTGCATCAAGATCGACGAAGAAGACCTCACCACCGTCCACCACGAGCTCGGTCACAACTACTACTACGCCTACTACTACAAGCTCCCGGTCCTCTATCAGCAGGGCGCCAACGACGGCTTCCACGAGGCGATCGGCGACGCGCTCACGCTCTCCATCACGCCGGAGTACCTGAAGCAGCTGGGGCTGCTCACCGCGGTCCCGAAAGACGAGAAGGGGCTCATCAACCTGCAGATGAAGGACGCGCTCGAGAAGGTCGCGTTCTTGCCCTTCGGCCGCATGATCGATCAGTGGCGGTGGGACGTGTTCAGCGGCAAGACGCCCCCCTCGAAGTACAACGAAGCCTGGTGGGAGCTGCGCCGGAAATACCAGGGGCTCGAGTCGCCGGTGCCGCGGAGCGAGGCCGACTTCGACCCGGGCGCGAAGTACCACATCCCCGCGAACGTCCCGTACATGCGCTACTTCCTCGCGCGCATCCTTCAGTTCCAGTTCCACCGCGCGCTGTGCCAGGCGGCCGGTCACCAAGGGCCGCTGCACACCTGCTCGATCTACGGAAACAAGGCGGCGGGAGAGAAGCTCAAGGCGATGCTCTCTTTGGGAGCGAGCAAGCCCTGGCCCGAAGCGCTGCACGCGCTGACGGGCGAGCGTCAGATGGACGCCACCGCGCTCACCAGCTACTTCGCGCCGCTACACACCTGGCTCAAGGAGCAGAACAAGGGCCAGAAGTGCGGCTGGTGATCGCCCCGCTTTTCGTAGACACCGCCGGAATCGCCTCCTAGAGTTCCAGTCCTCTCGGGGCTGCACTCGAGAACGGGCGGCGATGTCCGCGTCCGAAGAACAAAGGGTAAGAAGCAAATGGCAACTGGTATCGTGAAGTGGTTCAACGACGCGAAGGGCTATGGGTTCATCACCCAGGATGGCGGTGGCGAGGACGTTTTCTGCCACCACACCGCGATTCAGATGGACGGGTTCCGCACTCTGACCGAAGGCCAGAAGGTGGACTTCGAAGTCACCCGTGGCCCCAAGGGTCTCCAGGCGCAGAACGTTCGCGCGTCCGGCAACTAGGGCACCCCACCTTTCGAGTTTGTCGCTATGAAGGCCCGGCCCGCCCCCACTGGCGGCCCGGGCTTTCTTCTTCTCGCGAGCGTTCTGCCCATGCGCACACCATTCTTGTTGTTCCTCGTCGCCTCCATTGCGGGGGCGGCACCCAAACGCATGAGCCCTCCGTCTGACGTGGCTGCCATTCAAAAGGCGCTGGTCGCGCAGCATGGCGAGCCGCAGCAGGCGCGCATCACCCGCGGGCTCAAGCAGGTGGCGGCGCTGTGGCGCGCAGAGGACGGCGACCTGGCGGCCTTCGCGAAGGAGCACTTCGTCTCCGACCCCGCCGAGCTGGTGCTGCTCTTCAAGCGCTTCGAGCAGAACCTGGAGCAGCTCGACGGACACCTGCTCGAGATTGGCCGCGAGCTTCGGCGCGCCAGCGAGCTCGACGTGGGCCCGATGCTCCGGGTCGACCCGCTCTTCGCCGCCCACGATCCGTCCGCGCACGTGGTCGACGACTTCTTCAAGAACAAGATCGCGTTCGTGGCGCTGCTCAACTTCCCGCTCACGACGCTGGAGGAGAAGCTGACGCGGGGGCGCGAGTTCAGCCGCCGCCAGTGGGCCGAGGTGCGGCTGGCGGGCCGCTTCGGGCGCCGCGTGCCCGCGGACGTGCAGCAGCGCATCGCCGAGTCCCAGGCCGCCGCCGACCTCTACATCGCCGAATACAACGTGTGGATGCACCACCTGCTCGGCGAGAAAGGCGAGCGGCTGTTCCCCAAGGGCTTGCGGCTCATCAGCCACTGGAACCTGCGCGACGAGCTGAAGGCCAACTACGCCGACCCCCGCGGCCTCGAGAAGCAGCGCATGATCGTGAAGGTGATGGAGCGGATCGTCAGCCAGACGATCCCCGCGGCGGTGATCGACAACCCGCGCCTCGACTGGAACCCGTTCACCAACCAAGTGACCGCCGCGCCGGCCGAGTCGATCGAGGAGAACGCGCCCAAGCGCGAGGCGAAGCCGGACGGCAAGCCCGAGCCCGACGTCCGGTACCGGCGCCTGTTCGCCAACTTCCAGACGGCGAAGGCCGCGGATCCGTTTTCACCCACCGCCCCGACGCAGCTGGCCCGCGCCTTCGATCTCGGCGCCGAGATGCCGGAGAAGCGCGTCGTCGCGATGCTCACCGAGGTGCTCGAGTCGCCGCTGGTGCCCAAGGTCGCGGCGGAGATCGAGAAGCGGGTGGGGCGAAAGCTCGAGCCGCAGGACTTGTGGTTCAACGGCTTCGTCCCGCGCGGGAAGATCCCCGAAGCCGAGCTCGACGCGATCGTCCGCAAGCGCTACCCGACGGCGGAGGCGTTCGCGAAGGACATGCCGCGCCTCTTGAAGGGCTTGGGGTTCTCGGACGAGAAGGCGAAGTTCTTGGCCGAGCGCATCGCCGTCGATCCGTCCCGCGGCGCGGGCCACGCGCTGCAGGCCGCCCGCCGAGGCGACTTCCCGCGACTGCGCACCCGCATCGAGAAGGGCGGTATGAACTACAAGGGGTACAACATCGCGGTGCACGAGCTGGGGCACAACGTCGAGCAGGTGTTCTCGCTCTACAACGTCGACCACACGCTGCTCGCCGGCGTGCCGAACACCGCGTTCACCGAGGCGCTCGCGTTCGTGTTCCAGGCCCGCGACCTGGAGCTGCTCGGGCTCTCGAAGCCCGACGCCGAGACCGAGCGGCTGCGCGTGCTCAACGACTTCTGGCAGACCTGGGAAATCGCCGGCGTCGCGCTGGTCGACATCGGCGTGTGGCACTGGATGTACGAGCACCCGAACGCCAAGCCCGCGGAGCTGAGGGACGCGACCCTGCGCACCTCGCGGGACATCTGGAACCGCTACTACGCGCCGGTGCTGGGGCAGCGGGACTCGGTGCTGCTCGGCGTGTACTCACACATGATCAGCTACCCGCTGTACCTCTTCAATTACCCGGTCGGGCACCTGATCGCGTTTCAGATCGAGGAGAAGGTGAAGACGTCGGGCAAGCTGGGCGCCGAGTTCGAGCGCATGGCGGCCTACGGCGCCGTCACCCCGGACCTGTGGATGGAGCACGCGACCGGCGCGCCGGTCGGCGCGGGCGCTCTCCTGCGAGCCACCGAAGCCGCGCTTGGGAGCGGTCGGACGAATTAGGAGCTGGGAAGGACCTGGCACGCTTGAGGACCGTCCTCGTGCTCGTGTAATGCTGAAGACATGGCTCAGAAGAAGAAACCGCGGTCGCGTGCCCCTGGAGAAAGCGCGTACAGCCGGACGGCGATTCTTCTCGAGGACATGCAGCAAAAGCTGCAGGCGGTGCACGAGGCCGTCCAAGGCGCCGAACGACGGCTGATGGGCCAGTTCGACTTGCGATTTCAGAAGATTGAGCTGCGGCTGGACGCGCTCGAGTTCGCGGTTCGAAAGAACAGCGAGGACATCCGCAGGAACAGCGAAGATATTCGAAAGAACAGCGAGGACATCCGAGAGCTGCGAGAGCAGGTCGCGCGGCTCAACGGAATGCTCCGAACCGATTCGGACGAGAATGCGATCGCCATGCTCGAGCGCCGCATCGAAGCGCTCGAGCAGAGAATCGGCACCTAGCCGGCGATTACTCGTCGGCCGGATGCGCCGGATTCGTCTCCGGCGTCGCGGCGGCCAGGACCTCCAGCAACTCCACCTCGAACGTCAGCGTGGCCGCGGGCGGGATGGTCGGTGGCCGGCCCATCGGCCCGTACGCGATCTGCGACGGACAGACGAGCTTCGCCTTGCCGCCGACCTTCATCTTCTGCACGCCCTCG
>CAZEDU010000094.1:0-19121 GCA_964511185.1 uncultured Myxococcaceae bacterium
GCTCGACAGCGCGCCGTTCACCGCGTGCAACGACCCGGTGACGTTCAACAGCCTGGGCGAGGGTCCGCATACCTTGCTGGTGCGCGCGCGGGACGCGGCGAACAACGTCGACGCCTCACCGGCGAGCCACAGCTGGACGGTGGACAGCGTCGCGCCGCAGACCACCATCGACTCCGGGCCACCGGCGCTGACCAGCTCGACGTCGGCGACGTTCGACTTCAGCTCGGACGAGACGGTGACGTACGAGTGCTCGCTCGACAGCGCGCCGTTCACCGCGTGCAACGACCCGGTGACGTTCAACAGCCTGAGCGATGGGCCGCATACCTTGCTGGTGCGCGCGGTCGACGCGGCGGGCAACACCGACGCCTCGCCGGCGTCGCACAGCTGGACCATCGACACCGTGGATCCGGCCGCCCCGACGGTCCTCACCCCGGCCCACGGGAGCGCCACCAACGACACCACGCCCACCTTCTCGGGCACCGCCGAGGCCAACGCCGACGTGCTGCTGGAGATCGACGGCGGAGGCATCATCACCGTCGTGGCCGATGGCTCGGGCAACTGGAGCTACACGCCGCTCACGCCGCTCGCCGCGGGTCCGCACACGGTGCTCGTCACGGTGATGGACCCGGCCGGCAACCTGAGCCCGCAAATCCAGGTCGACTTCATCATCGACGTCACGCCGCCGGCCGCGCCGGTCATCTCGTCGCCGGCCCCGGGCAGCAGCGTCTCCGACCCGACGCCCACCCTCGAGGGCACGGCCGAGCCGAACAGCACCGTCAACGTCACGGTCAACGGCAATCTGCTCGGCACCGCGCTGGTCGACATCAATGGCGACTGGACCTTCGATGTTCCTGTGACGCTGAGCGACGGGTTGGTCGACGTCTCCGTCACGGCCACCGACCCGGCGGGGAACACCGGCCCGGCGGCCACCAGCGACTTCACCGTCGACACCCAGGCCCCCGCTGCGCCGGTCATCACCGCGCCTGCGGACAACGCCAGCCTGAACGACAACACGCCGACCGTGACCGGCACCGCCGAGCCGGGCGCGACGGTGTACCTGACGCTCGACGGCTCGCCCATCGGCAGCGCGCAGGCCGACCTGAATGGCGACTGGACCTTCGACATCCCCAGCACGCTCAGCGACGGCTCTTACGACTTGGACGCCACGGCCGAAGACGCCGCGGGCAACCCGAGCGGCGTGACGTCCATCACCTTCTCCATCGACACCGCCGCCCCCGCCGCGCCGGTGGTGAGCGCGCCGACCGACGGCCAGACGGTGGCCACCGCGGTGCCGACCTTCTCTGGCACCGCCGAGCCGAACACCACGGTGACCCTCACCGTCGACGGCAACGACTACGGGCCCATCCCCGTCGATGGCTCGGGCAACTGGAGCTTCCCGCTGCCCGTCCCCGACGCGCTCGCCGACGGCCCGCACACCTTGGTCGTGGTGGTCACCGACGCGGCGGGCAACGACAGCCCGCCGACGGCCCTGTCGTTCGACACCGACACCAGCGGACCGCCGAACACGACGCTGACCCAAGCGCCGGCGGCGGCGGTGGCGTCGACCTCGGCCGACTTCGACTTCATCTCGAGCAAGACGGGCTCGACGTTCGAGTGCTCGCTCGACGGCGCTCCGTTCGCGCCCTGCACCGGCCCGGTCCAGCTGAGCGGCTTGAGCGAAGGCAGCCACACCTTCGAGGTGGTCGCCATCGACAGCAGCGCGACGCCTGATCCGACGCCCGCCAGCCACACGTGGACGGTCGACCTGACCGCGCCGCAGACCAGCTTGGTCTCGGCGCCGCCGGCGACCAGCACGTCGACCTCGGCCACCTTCGACTTCGACTCCGACGAGCCGAACGTCACCTACGAGTGCTCGCTCGACGGCGCCCCCTTCGCGCCGTGCAACGACCCGCTCAACCTGACGGGGCTGGCGCCGGGCGTCCACGCGCTCTCGGTGCGCGCCATCGACGCGGCCGGCAACGTCGACGCGTCGCCGGTGACGCACGACTGGTACGTGTCGATCGACAGCGACAACGACGGCATCGACGACGCCACCGAGATCGCCAACGGCACCGACCCGAACAACCCCGACACCGACGGCGACGGCGTGCCGGACGGCGCGGAAGACAAGAACGGCAACGGCGTGGTCGACCCGGGCGAGACCGACCCGAACGACGATGACACCGACAACGACGGCCTCAAGGACGGCAGCGAAGACGTCAACGGCAACGGCGTGGTGGATCCGGGCGAGACCGATCCGACCAAGTTCGACACCGACAACGACGGCCTGAGCGATGGTCTGGAGCGCGGCCTCACGCAGCCCGAGGGCGACAACACCGACCCGAACGTCTTCGTGGCCGACGCCGATCCGTCGACGACCACCGACCCGACCAAGGCCGACACCGACAACGGCGGAGTGCCGGACGGGGTGGAGGACGCGAACGGCAACGGCAGGGTCGACCCGGGCGAGAAGGATCCGAACGACCCGCTGGACGACAACGACACCGACAAGGACGGCCTCGACGACGACACGGAGTTGCTGTACGGCACCGACCCGAACAACCCCGACAGCGACGGCGACGGCATCCCGGACGGGATCGACGGCGTCGGCGACACCGACGGCGACGGCATCATCGACGCGCTCGACCCGGACAGCGACAACGACGGCATCCCGGACGGCGTGGAGGACAAGAACGGGAACGGCGTGGTCGACCCGGGTGAGACCGACCCGAAGAACCCCGACACCGACGGCGACGGCGTGCCGGACGGCGTGGAGGACGCGAACGGCAACGGCCAGGTCGACCCGGGTGAGACCGATCCGACCAACCCCGACACCGACGGCGACGGCCTCACCGACGGTGAGGAGGACAAGAACGGGAACGGCGTGGTCGACCCGGGCGAGACCGACCCGAACAACCCCGACACCGACGGCGACGGTCTGCCCGACGGCATCGAGGTGAAGGGCCAGAACCCGACCGACCCGCTCAACCCCGACACCGACGGTGACGGCATCCCCGACGGCGTGGAGGACGCGAACCACGACGGCGTGGTCGGCGTGGGCGAGACCAGCCCGTCGAACCCCGACACCGATGGCGACGGCATCCCCGACGGGGTCGAGCTGGAGCAGGGCACCGACCCCTTGAACGCCTTCGGCTTCGAGATCGCCGGCGGCGGCGGCTGCAGCAGCGCGGGCGGCTCCTCGGCCTGGCTGTGGTGGGCGGCGCTGGTGCCGGCGCTGTTCCTCGCCATGCGTCGCCCGCGCCGGCGCGCGCCGGTGCGGGTGGGCGCGCGCCGCCGCGGCGCGTGGCCGGTGCTGCTCGCCTTGCTCGTGGCGCCCACCGTCGCCCGGGCGCAGGCGGCCGCGCCGGTCATCTCCACCGCCATCGACGTGCAGCAGTTCCGGCCGGCGCCGGGTTGGGACGACATCTGGTCGATCCACGGCAGCGAGGTGCCGGACGGCGTCGGCTACCGCGCCGGGCTGTTCTTCAACTACGCGCACGACCCGCTGGTGCTCGTGGTGCCCGGCACGCGCCAGCGCGTCGGCCGCGTCATCGCGGCGCAGAACACCTTCGACGTGGTGGGCGCCATTGGGCTGTACAAGCGCTTCGAGCTCGGCGTCGCGCTGCCGCTCACCCTGCAGCAGACCGACACCAGCCAGCTGCCCGCCGGACAGACGCTGCAAGGCTTCGGCGTCGGCGACCTGCGCGTGGTGCCCAAGGGCAACCTGCTCAGCCTGAAG
This sequence comes from uncultured Myxococcaceae bacterium, assembly GCA_964511185.1. Taxonomy (GTDB): domain Bacteria; phylum Myxococcota; class Myxococcia; order Myxococcales; family Myxococcaceae; genus CAZEDU01. Next base: position 3,740 of record CAZEDU010000094.1, read on the forward strand.
AACGGCTTCGGCCTCGCGGTGGCGGTGCCGGTCACCGTGCCGAGCGGCAACTCCAACTCGTTCCTCGGCGCCGGCGGCGTCAGCGTGCAGCCGCGCGTCATCGCCGACTACCGCTTCGGCTCCGGCGCGCACCTGGCGTTCAATGCGGGCTACAACTTCAAACCCACGCGCTCGCTGGCGACCCTGACGCTGGGAGAGGAGATCGCCTACGGCGTCGGCGCGCACGTGCCGCTGCCGGTGGACAAGCGGCGGCTGGCCCTGGTCGGCAACTGGTATGGCGCCTACGGCGTGAACGGCGGCTCGTGGAACGCGCGGCCGATGGAGCTGGTCGGCGGCCTGGAGTACCGCTTGTTCGACCGCGTCGCGCTCAGCGTCGGCGGCGGCCGCGGGCTCACCCCGGGCTACGGCAGCCCGGCGTTTCGCGTGCTCGGTGGCTTGAGCTACGTGACCCCGCACGAGGCGCCGGCGCCGCCGCCTCCCCCGCCGCCCGAGCAGGACAGCGACGGCGACGGGCTGCTCGACTCGAAGGACGCGTGTCCCAACGAGCCCGAGACCCACAACGGCTTCCAAGACGAAGACGGCTGCCCGGACCAGGCGCCGCCGGTCGACACCGACGGCGACGGCATCTTCGACGACGTCGATCGCTGCATCAACGAGCCCGAGGACAAGGACGGCTTCCAGGACGAAGACGGCTGCCCGGACCTCGACAACGACAAGGACGGCATCCCCGACGTCTTGGACAAGTGCCCGAACGAGCCGGAGACCATCAACGGCAACGAGGACGAAGACGGCTGCCCGGACAAGGGCAAGCAGAAGGTCGTCATCGAGGGCGAGAAGATCAAAATCCTCGAGAAGGTGTACTTCGCCACCGGAAAGGACGTCATCCTTCCCAAGTCGTTCAGCCTGTTGAAGCAGGTGGCGGCGGTGATTCGCGCCAACCCGCACCTCAAGCGCATTCGCGTCGAGGGCCACACCGACGACCGCGGCAAGGATCAGACGAACCTGAACCTCTCGCAGCGCCGCGCCGACAACGTGCGCGCGTTCCTCATCGAGGCCGGCATCGAGCCCGACCGGCTGGTGGCGATCGGCTACGGCGAGACGCGGCCCATCCAGTCGAACCGGACGGCGCGCGGGCGCGAGGAGAACCGCCGCGTCGAGTTCAACGTGGAAGAGATGGAGTGAGCGAACGGTCCGATCTGCGCCAAGTGATGGCGCAGATGCTGGCCAGGCAGCCGCTGGGCGCCTCGATGTGGATTCGAGGCGCCGGCCGCAGCATGTCGCCCTTGCTCGAAGGGGGCGATTCGGTGCGCGTGGTGCGCTGCGAGCCCGGCGCGCTTCGCCGCGGCGACCTGGCCGCGCTGCAGACGCGCGACGGCGGCCTGGCGGTGCACGTGGTGACGAGGACCGCGCCCATCGAGACGGCGTCCTTCTTGGGGACGCCCGACGCGCCGGGGGAGGTGCTCGGCAAGGTGGTCGCCGTGCGCCGCGGCGGTACGGTCGTTCCCCTTCGCTCGGTCGCGCGGCCGGCCGTGCTCGTCGCGCACCGGGCCTTGAGCGCGCTGCGCTCGCGTCAGGCGCTGCGGCAGACGTTTCGGGCGGCGCAGGGCGCCCGGTGGTCGGCGCCGGCGCGGCGGCTGTGGCTCGGCCCGCTGGAGCTTCGGGCGCTCACCGAAGATGACGACGAGGCGCTCCGGGTGTTCTGCGAGAAGCTCGGCCTGGCGGTGCCCGCGCCGCCGGTGGTCGCGGCGGTGCGCCGCTCGGGCGCGCTGGTGGCGGCCGCCGGCTCGAAAGAAAGCCCCTGGGTGCACGTGCTCCCCGCCGCGCGCGGGCTCGGGCTCGAGCAGCGGCTGCTTCGGGCGTTGTGATCAGCGCAGCCGCTCGGCCATCGCGAGCACCTTCTGCTTGGTCTTGCCCGACAGCTTGAGCCGCGCCGAGGCCTGGGCCTCCGTCGCGCCGCGCTGAAGGAGGCCGCGCGCCGCAGCGACCTGGAGCGCGAAAGCGGCGTCGATGGGGCCGCCGGCCTCGACGACGCCCGCCCAGCCGGCGCGCTTCTTCGAGGTCTCGATGAGCAGCCGCTTGAGCTCGGGCACCTTCAGCGAAGGGTCGAGGACGAGGCACTTGGCGGCCAGGTTGGTGACGATCGGCGTAGCCATCGAGGTGCCATCCTGGAAGCTGTACAGCCCACCCGGGTAAGCGGAGAACACCGCCGCGCCGAGGGCGGCCACGTCGACGAAGGGAGCGCCGTGGTTCGACAGCCTGGCGCGCTGGCCTTTGAGGTTCGCGGCGCCCACCACCACGACGTTCGGCAGCTCGTTGGCCGCGAGCACCGCGCTGGGCGGGTGCCGCTCGCTGGGGAGCTGGGCGCCCTCGTTCCCCGCGCCGGCCAGGAACAAGACGTTCGGGTGCGCTTCGATGACCTTCTTCACCTGGCGGAGGCCCGCCGGCGTCAGGGTGCGGAAGCTCAGGTTGATGATCCGCGCGCCCGCCTTCGCCGCGTAGCGGACCGCCCGAGAGAAGTGCGTGAAGTCCTCTTCGAGGCGAATCGCCTGCAGCGGGATGGCGCGGATGCGGTCGGTGCCTTGGGTCGACAGGCCCAGGACGTGGGTGCCGTGGGGCGCGGCGCTCAGCTCACCTTCGGGATCGAAGAAGTTCCAGCCGTGCAGGTCATCGACGTGGCCGTTGCGGTCGTCGTCGACGCCGTTGCCAGCGACCTCCTTCGGGTTGCGCCAGAGCTTCTCGGCGAAGGCGGGGTGGGTCAGCTCGGCGCCGTCGTCGATGACCGCGATGACGGCGCGCGCGTCCTGCTGCCCGGCGCGCTGCACGAGCCGCTCGAAGGCCTCGTCGCGCTCGGTGACGTTCTCGCGCGCGAACGCGGCCGCGGCCCGAGCGGATCGCTTCGGCACGCGCCGGCTGTCCTCCCGGGTGGAGAGCGAGCTGCCTGCCGGGTACCCCAGCCGCAGCAGCGAGCGCTCGAGCGACTCCTTCGCGAGGAGCTCCATCTCCACGCCGGTGTCCGCCCACAGCGCGAGCAGCGCGCGCGCTTCCTCTCCGGCCCGCCTGGGCAGCTGGTCGATGAGGGGCTGCAGCTGGCGGGTGAGCTCGGCCCGCGTGAGCCGTCCGTCCTTCGTCGCGCGGGCGATGCGGCGCGACAGCTCCGTCGCCGCGGAGCGGGTGGACGTTCGGGTCGGGACAGAGGGCGTCGGCATCAGGCTGGATTGTCAGCGAGAGGCGGTGACGGGTTGCTGATCCATGGCAACGGGCGGGTGCGCGGCCCCCCGTCTTGACGGGATTGCGCAAACGCGGCTCCATCCACTGAGTGCACTTCGACACACGTCCCCCCAAGTCCCTCGCGGCCGACTTGGGCCTGTTCGCGGCGACGCTCATTTGGGGCGCGACCTTCGTCGTCGTCAAAGACGCGATGTCGCAGAGCGACGCGTTCAGCTTCCTGACCGGGCGCTTCGCCATCGGCGCTCTCGCCCTGACGCTCTTGGCGCGCCGTCAGCTCGCGGCAGCCGCCACCTGGCGGGCCGGGCTGTTCCTCTCCTTGTTCCTCTTCGCCGGCTACGCGTTGCAGACGGTCGGGCTGCGCTACACCACGCCTTCGCGCTCGGCGTTCCTCACCGGGCTCGCGGTGCTGCTGGTGCCGTTCGTGTCCATCGCGGTGCTGCGCCGGGCGCCCAAGCTGCCCTCGGTGGTCGGCATCGCGCTGGCGGTCGTCGGCCTCTACGCGCTGACGCGTGGCACCGAGGGCGCGCAGCCCGGAACGACGCTGGGCGATGCGCTCACCTTGGGCTGCGCGCTCGCGTACGCCTTCCACATCGTCTGGGTGGAGCGGTTGGCGCCGCTCCATCCGCCGCTCGCGCTGGTGGCAGTGCAGCTGTGGGCGGTGGCGGCGCTCTCGGCCGGCGCGCTCGCGTTCTTTCCGCCCGCGGTGACTTGGAGCTGGCAGCTCGCCGGCGCGCTGGTCGCGTGCGGCCTGTTGGCCAGCGCGCTCGCCATCGGGCTGCAGACCTGGGCGCAGCGCCACACCTCGGCCGTGCGCGCGGCGCTCATCTTCTCGCTGGAGCCGGTGTTCGCCGCGCTGCTCTCGCAGTTGCTCGGGCGCGAGCAGCTGGGCCGGCCTGAGCTGGTGGGCGGCGGCTTGATTGTCATCGGCGTCGTCGTCGCCGAGCTGGGGAACGTCTACTGGCCGAGGCTCAAGCCGCGTGGTTGGTCGAGGAGCGGCTGATGGGCTAGCGTCGCCGCCCGCCGATGTGCGCCGTCGAGCTGCGAAAGGGTGGGCTGCACCTGACCGGCTCCGCGCTGGCGTTCGACGCGAAGCGAAGGTCGGCGCTCTCGTTCGTCTCGCACGCGCACGCCGACCACATCGCGCGGCACGAGCGCGTCATCGCCACCGCGGCGACCGTGGCGCTGATGCGCGCGCGGCTGGGCGAGCTCTCGGGTGTCTTGCCGGTGCCCTACAACCGCCCCTTCGAGTTGCGGCCGCTGTACCTCGAGCTGCTCCCGGCCGGACACATCTTGGGGTCGGCGCAGCTCAAGGTGATTCGCGGCGACGGCCACCGCGTCGTCTACACCGGCGACGTGAACCTCCAGCCGTCGCTGACCGCCGAGCCGATTCAACTCGGCGAGTGCGACACGCTGGTGCTCGAGTCGACCTTCGGTCATCCGCGCTTTTGCTTCCCGCCGCGGACGCAGGTGCTGCAAGAGGTCGAGGCGTGGGTGCGGACGAAGCTCTCCTCGGGCGTGTGGCCGATTCTGTTGGGCTACGCGCTCGGCAAGAGCCAGGAGGTGATCAAGTACCTCTCGGACAGGGGATTGGCGGTCTGCGCGCACCCGCGCATCTACGACATCTCGGCGCTCTACCGGTCGTTCGGTGTGACGATGAACGTGCGGCGCTTCGATGGAAAGCTCCAGCCGAACGAGGTCGGCGTGTTTCCGCCCTTCGGCCGCGGACAGGCGCTCCAGCACGTGTGGCCGCGGGCGACGGCGGTGTTGACGGGGTGGGCGCTCGACGGCGACGCCGCGCGGCGGTACGGGGCGGACGTCGCGTTTCCACTCTCGGACCACGCCGATTACGCGTCGCTCATCGAATACGCGGCGCGCACCGGCGCGCGCGAGGTCATCACCCACCACGGCTACGCGAACGAGCTCGCCGACGGCCTCAAGGCGGCCGGCATCTTCGCGCGGCCGGTGGGAAAGCCGGTCCAGCTCGCGCTGGCGCTCGAGGGGACTGTCCCTGAAAGGGACTGTCCCCGGGGGTGACGAGGCCGGTAACCGAGTCGGGCGCTTGTTGCGAGACGCCGCTCGGGAAATCCGGGGACAGTCCCCCCTGTTCACTCCTCGGGCGGCGGCTCTTGTGTCAGCCGGTCCAGCGCCTCGAGGTGGGCGGCGGCTTCGGCGAGGTACGCCAGCCTCCGCAGCTGCGCCTCTTCGGGGAGCGCGGCGAACACCTGAAACGCCTCGAGCAGCTCGTCTTTGTTGCCGCGGGTCGCCAGCGTGGCGAGGTCGAGCGCGGGCTCGCTGGCGTCCACCGCTTCGTCCCAGTTGTTCTCGGGCGTGAAGCCGGCCTCGAGGAGCGCGGTGAACAGCTGCGCCGCCGCGAGGCGCTTGCGGACCTCGCCCAAGTACTCGGTATCGAGCCCGCGGTGTTTGAGCTCGAGCAGCGCCGCGGTGATGCGCGGGTCCACCTGCGAGGTGAGGTCGTCGTTGTCGACCTCCGCCTGCAGCTCGCCGATCAACGCTTCGATGGCGCCGTCCGAGGCGGCCGGCTCGAGGCCCATCTCGCGCAAGTAGACCGCGGCGAACGCCGCCTCGCGGCCGCCTTCCTCCAGCGCGCGCTGCGCCCGCTCGACGCCCGCCGGATCGACGGTGGGCTTTCGGTTCTCGAGCCGCATCTTCACCGCCTCGCGAAGCAGCGACTCCAGGCCTGTCCCAGGCGTCAGGCGGCCGGGGAGCGGCGGCCGCAAGCCCGGCGTGTCGAGGACCCAGACCGGCGGGTGGCCCAGCCGCTTCAGCCCGCGGAAGAGGAGCGAGCCCGGGTTGTCTTGGGGACGGAAGGGCGGCAGCTCGGTCTCCACCTCCACCTGCGACATCGCCGCGGCGGTCTGCGCCTGCCGCTGCTCGCGCGTGAACGAGGTGATGCCCACCGCGGGGGGCGGCGGAGGCGGCGGGGCTTCCTCGCCATCCAGCCCGACCACGCGGTCCATGTCGACGTCTTCCAGCTCGAGCGCCTCGAGGCCGCGGGCGCCCGAGAAGTCGCAGCGCAGCAGCTTGATGCGCTCGAAGGTAGCGCCGTCGAGGTTGGCGCCCCGGAAGTCGCAGTCCTGCAGGCGGCCGCCGTGGAAGTAGGCGTTCGACAGGTCGGCCTCCTTGAAGCTGACCTTCGACAAATCGCACTTCTCCCACTCGGTGCCGATGAGCGTGAGCCCGGAGAGATCTGCGTTGGCCGAGAACAGCTGAGCGAAGGTTGCGCCGGTGTGATCCGCTGGAACCTTGCCCGCCTTGCGCAGCTTGTTCCATTCGGCCGAGCCGCTGTTGAGGAGCGTTTCGATGTTGGGTGGCTTGGGCATGGACCCCTATTTACCGGTGTGGTTAGGTCCTTTGCACCAGCGAAAATGCTCGAGCTGCGGATCGACCCAGACCACGCCGGCATCCGGCTGGACAAATACTTGCGGATCAAGCTGGCCACGGTGCCGGTGTCGCACCTGTTCAAGATGATTCGCGTGAAGAAGGTGCGCGTGAACGGGAAGCGCGCGCAGCCGGATCAGCCGCTCGCGGCCGGCGACGTGGTCACCGTGCGCGGCGAGGCGGAGAAGCTGCTCGGCCCCGCACCCAAGGCGCCGCCCGCGGCCCCGGTGGTCGACCCCGCCGAGCTCCAGGTGCTGCTCGAAGACGACTGGCTGATGGCGATCGACAAGCCGTCGGGGATGGCGGTGCACACCGGCAGCGGCATCACCGGCGGCACGCTGGTCGACTACGTGCGCGCGTACCTGGGCCCCAAGGCGGTGCGCAACGACTTCGCCGCGAGCCCCGCGCACCGGCTCGACCGAGAGACGTCGGGCGTGATTCTGGTGGCCAAGCGCCGCCCGGCGATGGTGCATTTCACGGACGTCTTCACGCACGGCAAGTCGAGCAAGCGCTACCTCACGCTGGTCAAGGGCAAGCTGCCCAAGCCCCGCGGCGTCATCGACCTGCCTCTGTCGGAGCACCAGCAGACGGCGGCGTCGAAGGCGCGGCGCGGCGTCAACATGCAAGAGGCCATCACCCACTACGAGGTGCTCGGGCAGGCGAGCACGGTCTCGCTGCTGCGCTGCTCCATCGAGACTGGCCGCACCCACCAGATTCGGAGACACTTGGCGGCCATCGGCCACCCGGTGGCGGGCGACAAGAAGTACGGCGATTTCGCCTTCAACCGAGAGCTGAAGGCGCGGTGGGGCTTGAAGCGTTTGTTCCTGCACGCACAGTCGATTGAATTTCCACACCCGGAAGATGGCCGCCGCGTTCGAGTAGAGGCGCCCTTGCCAGACGCGCTAGAAGAGGTGCTGTCGAAAGCCGGCTTGAAGCGATGACCTCTCCTCCATCCACGAAGCTGGTGTTGAAGGACGTGCCGCCCAGGCGCTCTTGGAAGCGCGCGCTCTTGTCCGTCGCCGTGTGGTTCGCGCTGTGCGGCGTCACCGCCGGGCTCGTGGGGTTCTTGGGGCTGTACTTCGTCTTCTCGCGCAACCTCCCGGACATCCCGGACGTGGCGCGGTACTGGCCGCCGGTGGTGACCGAGGTGTTCACCGACGACGCGGTGCTCGCCGGCGAGTTCTACGACCAGCGGCGCAAGGTCGTGCCGTACGAGCGCATCCCCAAGCGGCTGGTGCAGGCGTTCATCGCGTCGGAGGACGCGAGCTTCTTCGATCACGGCGGCGTCGACTTTATCGGCACTACGCGCGCGGCGATCAAGACGGTGGTCAAGAAGGTGACCGGCAAGGGCTCGGTGCAGGGCGGCTCGACGTTGACGCAGCAGACCGCCAAGGCGGTGCTGATCGCCGCCGAGGGCTACAAGAGCGCCACCGAGAAGTCGCTGAAGCGGAAGATCCGCGAGGCGATTCTGGCGCACCGGCTCGAGCGCGCGCTCACCAAGGAGGAGATCCTCTACCTCTACTTGAACAACGTCTTCTTGGGGCACCACTCGTACGGCGTGCAGTCGGCGGCCGAGAACTACTACCGCAAGGACGTGCGCGACCTGACGCTCGCCGAGATGTCGCTGATCGCCGGGTTGCCGCAGGCCCCCTCGCGCTACTCGCCCTTCATCCGGCCCGAGGCGGCGAAGCGCCGGCGCACCTACGTGCTGCGCCGCATGCTCGAAGAAGGGATGATCTCGCAGGCCGAGCACGACGAGGCGAACGCCACCGAGGTGAAGGTCTACCCGGTGGAGGACGTGTTCCGCGAGTTCGCGCCGTACTTCACCGAAGAGGTGCGCCGCGACATCGTCGCGCGGTACGGCAACGCGGTGCTCTTGCGCGATGGCCTCAAGGTCTTCACCACGATGGACTCCGAGCGGCAGCGCGCTGCGCAGGAGTCGGTGTTCAACGGGCTGCTCGCGGTCGACAAGCGGCAGGGCTACCGCGGGCCGTTGATGCAGCTCCCTTCGGCCGACGCGCGGGCGCAGTTCATCGAGAAGAGCAAGAAGGCGATGGGGAAGGATCCCATCGAGAACGGCCGCTTCTACGTCGCGCTGGTCACCGAGGTGAACGACCAGGCGATGCGCGCGATGGTCCGCGTCGGGCCGCACGAAGGGGTGCTGCCGCTGCTCGGGATGCGCTGGGCGCGGAAGATGAACCCCGAGGGCTACTACCCCAGCGCGATGATCAGCAAGGTGAGCACCGCGCTCAAGGCGGGCGACGTCATCGTCGTGCGCGCGGTGGCGGAGAAGAAGCAGCTCTATGACGACAACGACGCGTTCAACGCGGCCGTGGCCAAGGAGGTGCCGGAGGGCGTGCAGCTCTTCCGCCTCGAGCAGGAGCCCGAGCTGCAGAGCGCGGTGGTCTCCATTGATCCGCACCGGCAGTACCTGGTGGCGATGGTCGGCGGTTACGACTTCGACGCGAACGAATACAACCGCGCCTACCAGGCTTGCCGTCAGCCGGGCAGCAGCTTCAAGCCCGTGGTCTACGCGGCCGCGATCGAGCTGCTCAACTGGACGCCAGCCACGGTCATCGTCGACAGCCCCATCGTCTACGACGACCCGGAGAACCAGAACCGCTGGAAGCCCGAGAACTACAGCGAGGCGTTCGTGGGCGACGTGCTCCTGCGCACCGCGCTGGTCAACTCGATGAACATCCCCGCGGTGAAGACCTTCATCGCCGTCGGCATCAAGAACATGGAGGCGTTCAGCAAGAAGGTCGGTTTCTCCACGCCGATGAACCGCGACTTCTCCGCGGCGCTCGGCTCGTCCTGCGTGTACCCGCGGGAGCTCGCCGAGGTCTACGCGACGATCAACCGGCTCGGCGTCGCCAAGCCGACCTACTTCATTCGGAAGATCGAGGACCGCTTCGGCCGCGCGCTCGAGGACCACACGTCGTACGACGATCCGTGGGCCGGCCTGAAGGACCGGGTGGCGGCCGGCTACGCGCGGCTGTTCGAACCCGGGCAACAGATCATGTCGCGCGAGTCGGCGTTCATCGTGACCGACCTGATGCGCGGCGTGGTGCGCGAAGGCACCGGCGGCCCCGCCTCGCGGCTCGGCAAGCCCGCCGCGGGCAAAACCGGCACCACGAACGACTCATTCGACGCCTGGTTCACGGGCTACACGCGCGACCTGGTCACCACCGCGTGGGTGGGTTACGACTTGAATCCGCATCCGCTCGGCCGCTTCGAGACCGGCGGCCGCGCCGCGCTGCCCATCTGGCTCTCGTACATGCGCCAAGCGCTCGATGGTCGACCCCAGCCCGAGTTCACCCCGCCGCCCGACCTGGAGCTGGTGCAGGCGCGCATCGACAACAAGACGGGCAAGCGCGCGCCGCCTGGCGCCAAGGGCTTCTCCGAAATGTGGTTCAAGAAGGACACCGCGCCGCAGGACGTCGCACCTGAGAAGGGCGTCGTCGACCCGAGCAAGTTCCTCTACGAGAACTAGGCGCACGTGTCAGCGCCCTCGCGAAAAACCTGCGGCCCGCCGCGCATAGACGCGCGTGCAACCCCGCGGACTCCCTTCGAGGCGTGGGCCTTGCTTCGTGCTCACACCATGGGCGACTCGAGCGAGAAGTCCGGCGACGTCCTCGTTCAGCTTCGTGTGCAGACACGTGGCACCGAGCTCGGCGAAAGCCAGGCGGCCGAGGCGCACTGGGTGCATTGCCCCATCCGAGGCGTCACGGGCTTGGAGGTGTGCGCGGGGTGCGAGCGCCGCGTCGGGGTGCGCGACCACGACGGCGGGCGAGTGCTCGAGTGCCTGGTGCCTGAAGCGCACACCCGTGAGCGCGCGCCGGCCGCCGCGCTCGACACGCAGGTGATCGATGTGATGAGCGCCGACGCCGTCTGCCTCGATCCAGAGCTAGGGCTCTTGGAAGCATCCGAGCTGCTCACGCGGTCGGGCTTGCACGCCGCGCCGGTGGTCGACGACACCGGCGTGGTGGTGGGGTTCGTGTCAAAGACCGATCTCCACCCAGAGCTCGCGCGCACGCCCCGGGACGACGCGCCTTTTCGCCATCGGCCGTTGGTCGAGGACGTCATGACCCCTCAGGTCGTGACGCTGTCCCAGCGCGCGACGATGGGGGAGGCGATCCGCGTGATGGGCCAGGCACGGGTGCACCGTGTTCCGGTGGTTGACGCCCAAGGTCAGGTCATCGGTGTGCTGTCGATGCGCGACGTGATGCGCTGGCTGGCGACGAACCTCGAGAGGACAGTCCCCCGCTGAGGGGGACCGTCCTCTGCGCGGAAGACCGCTATTGGCAGAAGCCAGGGAAGCCGGGGCTGATCACCATGCAGGTGCCGCTCGCGCAGTCCGCGCCCACGTGGCAGGGGCTGCCGTACGCCTTGTTGCTGCAGACGCCCAGCACGTCGTTCTGCGCCGCTTTGAAGCAGGCCCAGTTGCTGGGGCAGTTCGCGGCGGTCTTGCAGAGGCCCGTCAAGCAGATGAGGCCTTTGTTCGGGAGCAGGCCGTCATTGCAGACGGCGCCCTGCGTGCCGATGGGGCACGACTTGTCCTCGCTGCAGGCAGGGAAGGTGTAGCACTTGGGAGCGGGTGGCTGGCCCGACGAGTCGTCGATGCAGATGGACTGCGCGTTGCAGCCGTCGTTGCCATTGACGACCTGATCCGGATCGCACTGCGTGCTCGGTGGGGGCGTGCTGCACAGTCCGTTGATGCAGAGCTGCGTGTCGAGGCACGCGGTCTGGGGACAGGTGGTCACCACCTTGTTGTGGCAGAGCCGATCGCCATTGGTCTGGCAGTACTGATCCGCCGCACAGTCCTGGTTCGACAGACAGCCCAGAGCGCACAAGCCGTTGAAGCAGAACTGGCCGCTGGGACAGGGCTTCGAGGCGGAACAGGTGTACAGCGTGCCCGAGTTGTTGTTGTTCGAGTTGTTATTATTGTTGTTGTTGTTTCCCGCGTCGTCCTGCGAGCTGCCGCCGTCGTTCGGCGCTCCCGCCTGAACATTGAACTCGCAGCCAAGGCCCACCAGCGCCAAGAGCGCCAGCATCGAAATTCCCTTCACGCCTACAACGTCTGTCTGCATCGTGCTCTCCAAGTGTTTCGCGTCTCCACGGCCGACGCGCGTGCGACCGACGTGTTGCGACGACCCGCTCGCGTTTATGATCAAATCGTCACGCCGCGTTTCCACTCGGCCGTCCGCCGTCGCGCGTTGGTTTCGCGCCGTGCTACGAGGCGCGGCGATGTCGACCTGCCGCTGCATCGGATTGCTGACCACGGTCATCATTGCGAGCGCGGCGGCCGCGGCGGAGCCGCTCCGCTTCGAGTATCTGCGGCTCCCCGGCGCGGAGAGCTGCCCGGATCAGCGCAGCGTGGAGCGGGCGGTCGCCGCCCGGCTGGGCCATGATCCATTCACCTCCGACGCGCGAAAGTTCCTGCGCGCGGTGTTGTCGCGCGACGCCACCGGGTTCGCCGGTGAGCTGACCTTGCACGAAGGCGATGAGGTCCTCGGCCGTCGACAGCTCGAATCGTCGGCCGACGATTGCCGCGAGCTCGCCTCGGCCCTGGAGCTGGCCATCGCCATCGCGGTCGATCCGCAGCACCTCACGCGCGTCTCAACGCCGAGCGCGCCGGCGCCGCCCGCTGCTCCCAGCCCGGCGCCACCGCCGCCGCCACCACCGCGCCGTTCGCTGGCGCCGAGCGACGCGTACGGCGCCATCGGCGGCCGGGTGAGCGCGGGCCTCTCGCCGTTGATCATTCCTGGGTGGGTGGCGGGGGCCGCGGTGCGCTGGTCGCATGTCGGAATCGGAATCGAAGGGAGGGCCGACGCGGCGACGAACCTCGTCTTGGCGCAAGGCCGCGTCACCACGTCGACGTTGCTCGGCTCGGTCATTCCCTGCGCGCACCTGGGCCGTATCGCCGCTTGCGGAATCATGTCGGCGGGCACGCTGCGGGTCACCGGTCGGATCTCTCCTCCGGTGCGGCGCGACAGCGCGCTGCTGCTGCTCGCCGGCGGGCGGCTCGAGCTCGAGCTCTGGCGCTTTCGGCGCCTGACCCTTCGCCCCTTCGTCGACGCGCAGGCCTCGCTGTCGCGCGTCGCGGTGCTGTCGGGTGACGAAGAGCTTTGGGTCACGCCTCCGTTCACCGGCGGAGGTGGGCTGCGCCTCGACGTGAGTTTTTTGTGATGAGGACAAGCGCGTCGCCGCAATACCCCCCGCAGATGAACGCCGCGGCGGACAGCCCCGAGCCGGTCGACTGGGAGGCGCTGTATGCCTCCGAGCTGCCGGTGGTCTACGCGTTCCTGCATCGGCTGGGCGCGCGCGGCGGCGACCTGGAGGACTTGGCGCACGACGTGTTCGTCACGGTGGTGCGGCGTTGGAAGAGCTTCGACCCGAGCCGGCCGCTGAGGCCGTGGTTGCTCGGCATCACCTACCGCGTGATGCAGGACTTCCTGCGGCGCGCGTCGACCCAGCGCGAGGTGGTGACCGAGCCGCCCGAAGAGGTCGACCCTGGCGAGGGGGCAGAGCGCGCGGTCGCCCAGCGCGAGGCCAAGGCGCTGTTGGAGGAAGCCTTGAAGTCGCTCGCGCCCGAGCGGCGCGCCGTGTTCGTGATGTACGAGCTGGAGGAGCTGTCGGTCGCCGACATCTCGGAAGCGATGGGCGTCCCGCCGCCGACGACGTACTCTCGGCTGCGGGTCGCGCGGGAAGAGTTCCAGGCCGCGGTCAAACGCATTCAGCTCAGGAGGGCAGCGCCATGAAAGAAACGCCGCCGCCTCCGTTGCCGAAGGAGCTCGAGGACTTGTTGCGGAGCGTCGAGCGTCCGACGCCGCCGCCTGGCTTCGAGCAGGCGGTGCGCGACCGGGTGCAGACATCGCTGGCTTTGGGGCTCGAGGTCGGGTCGTCCCCGCCGAGCACCGGCGAAGCTGTCTCGGCTGCGCACGCGGCGAGCCTCGTTGGAAAGCTGGGGGTCCCGCTCAGCATCGCGACCTTGGCCATTGGTGGAGCGGTCGGCGTCGGGGTGGGCCGCGCGCTCCAGCCCGCACCGGCGGTCGTCGAGCGCATCGTCTACGTCGATCGCCCGGCGCCAGCGCCGCCGCCGGAGCCTCAAGGGGTCGAGGCGCCCGCCGCCGCGCCCGCCGCGCGCGCGTTCGTGCGTCCCTCCAAGCGCGATGCCTCGCTCGCCGAAGAGCGAAGCCTGCTCGAGGTGGCGCGCGCCGCGCTCTCGCGGAGAGATCACGAGAACTGCCGGCGAGCGCTCCGCGACCACGCGGCTCGTTTCGCCGATGGCCGGCTGGCGGAGGAGCGCGAGGCGTTGTGGATTCAGCTCGAGGTGGTGACCGGCGAGCTGCAGAGCGCGAAGCGTCGCGGCGAGGCCTTTCGGGCGAAGTACCCCGGCAGCCTGCTCCTGCCTGCGGTGAACGAGTCGCTGAGCGCGGCCACGCCGTAGCCGCGCTACGACTTCTTGACCACGACCGTCTTCGCGCAGCCGGGCCGCGTCACCTTCAGCGTGACCTGCTTGGTCGCGGCCAGGAACGCGTCGCTGAGCACGTTGGACACGGGCGCGGTGCGGTTGCTGGTCTTCTTACCGGTGACGGACACCTTGCCGACCGTGACCACCTTGTTGTTCTTGACCGTCTCTTGGGCGCGCACCCAGAGCACCTGACCGGGGTGAATCTTCCCCGCGGCGGCCAGGCGGTTGCCGGCGAGCTTGATCTGGATGTTGCAGGCCTTGACGGACATGACGAAGAACTCCTGTTCAGCGGTGGACCTAGACGTTCTCGGCCGTTGAGGGGGCAAGGTTGCCGGAAGCACCCGGCGGCCGTTTTTCACGACAATCCTTCATGCGCGTTCAACCCAAGAGTCTTCCTCTCGCACCCGCACCCGCTGGTTGGCCCTCCACCGTTCAGTTCAAACGGTCGACCGTCGTTCTCAAGAAGCTGCAGGCCAAGCTGAAGAAGGCGCCGGCTGATCAGAAGCCGACGCTCCGGCGCGACATCAAGTGGCTGATCAACACCCGGAAGTGGGTGCAGGCGGCCCCCAACGCCGAGGAGTGGGCCGCGCGCACCAAGGAGCTCGCGCAGGTCGTCAACCTGCTCCGCCGCACGCACCGCGTCTGAGCCCTAGCCTCCGCGGCTGGCGACCCGGAGAGCGGCGCGCTCGAACAGCGCGTTCGGCATCCACCGCGCCGTCCTCGCCGCCAGCGTCATCGGCCAGGGAAACGCGAAGACCGCCACGCCCTTGGCGATCGCCCGTCCCATGCGCTCGACGGCGTCGTCGGTCTCGAGCAGGAAGGGCATCTTGAAGCGGTTCTTCGCGGTGAGCTCGCTCTTGACGAAGCCGGGCTGGATGTCGGTCACCTTCACGCCGGAGCCCGCGAGGTCGAGCCGAAGCCCTTCGAGGAACGTGCTCAGGAACGCCTTCGACGCGCTGTAGGTCGCGGCGCCGGGGAGGCCGCGGGTCGCCGCGAGCGACGAGATGCCGACCAGGTGGCCGTGGCCCCGCTGGATCATTCCCGGCAGCGCGGCGGTGAGGGTAGCGGCGGCGCCCATCACGTTCACCTTCAACATGGCCTCGACCCCGTCCCAGGTGAGCGCGCGCGCCGGCGCGTCGCCGCCGATGCCGGCGTTGGCGATCACCAGGTCGATCCCGCCCTCCGAGCGGTCCAGCGCCTCGACGGACCGCCGCGCCTCGTCGGCGTTCGAGACGTCGAGCGGGAACGGCTCGATGCGGCCGTCCTTCACCTCGGCGCGCA
>CAZEDU010000095.1:0-19113 GCA_964511185.1 uncultured Myxococcaceae bacterium
ATCCGCGCACGCTTACCGTCTTGCTCCAGCCCGCTACAGCGCGGCTCTCGGAGCTTTGACCCATGCGCGACGCCCACAGATTGAAAGAGAAGTACGACCTTCAGCTCGACAGCCGACAGGTGGGGGCGCTGCTGATCGGCGGCGTGGTCGTCACGGGCGCGGTGTTCGTGCTCGGCGTGATGGTGGGCAAGAAGCTCGCCGGCGACGAGCAGGCGGTCAACGCGCCGGACTTGCTCACCGCCATCGATCGCAAGAGCGAGCTGGTGCAGCAGACACAAGAGCTCGCCGAGAGCGGCAGGGACGCCTCGCTGACCTTCCCCGACGAGCTCACCAAGAAGGCGCCGCCGCTGCCGCCGCCCGACCCGCCCTCGAAGCTCACCGAGGCCTCGCCGGCCCCGGCGCCGCTGCCCGAGCTCCCGGTGATGCCGACGCTGCCGCGCGCCGCCGAGGCCCCCAAGCCCGCCGCGGCCGAAGCGGTGCCGGTGCGCACCAGCGGCAAGGAAGGGCTTCGCGACGCGATCGCCCGCGCCCAGCAGCCCTCCGAGGCGGCCGAGAACGGCGGCTTCACCCTTCAGATCTCCGCCAGCCAGGATCGCGCGGAGGCCGACCGCTTCGTTTCCCGCTTGAGAGACAAAGGTTACGCGCCCTATATCCTCGAGGCGCAGGTGCCCGGGAAAGGCACCTGGTTCCGCGTCCGCATGGGCAGCTTCGCGACGAAAGAGGCCGCGACGCGATACCTCCAAGACTTTCGACGGGAGACGCAGCTCGAGGCGTTCGTGGCGATGAACGAGCAGGGTACGGAACGACGATGACGACGGTACGGCGGGTGGAGAAGCCCTGGGGCCACGAGCTGATCTGGGCGCATACCGAGCGGTACGTGGGCAAGCTCCTTCACATCAAGCAGGGGCACCGCCTGTCGCTCCAGTACCACCAGAAGAAGGACGAGACGATTCACGTCCAGAGCGGCACGCTGCTCTTCATCGTCGATGAGGGAAATGGCCTCGTCGAGAAAGAGATGAAGCCCGGCGAGAGCTACCACATCAAGCCGCTCACCCAGCACCGCATGGTGGCGGTGACCGACTGCGACATCCTCGAGGTCAGCACCCCCGAGCTCGACGACGTGGTTCGGCTGGAAGACAGCTACGGCCGGGCGGGGACCAGCAAGCCTTGAACCGCCGTCAGCCTTCGGAGTTCGGGTTCTTGGTCCACTTGTCCACGTTGCCGTCCCCGTCCAAGTCCTCGCCGATCCGATCGACCTGATCGCCTTCCCAGTACTCCCAGTAGTCGATCTTCCCGTCGTTGTTCGTGTCGCGCTCTTTGCGGACGATCTTCCCCTTCTCGTAGAAGATCCACAGATCGACCCGGGAGTTGTAGTCGAGGTCGCGCTCTTTGCGGACGAGCACGCCCTTCTCGTAATAGTTCGTCTGGTCGATGCGGCCGTCGAAGTCCAGGTCGAGCGCCTCGCTCTGAATCTGCTCGGACTCGTCGTAGGTGCGGGCGATGTCGATCTTCCCGTCCCAATTGATGTCGAGCTCCTTGCGCACGAGCCGGTCGTACTCGCGCCCGTCCTCGGTCTTCGCCGCGACGGTGTAAGACCAGACATCCGGGCGCTTGTCGTTGTTGAGGTCGTATTGGGTGACCTTCTCGTTGCCCTTCCTGGCGACCGAGATGCTGTCGGGCGGAGCCACGTCGTCGCCCCGGGCAGACGACTTCTTCCCCGCGCAAGCGCTCGAAAAGAGCGCCGCCGCCAGGCTGATCAGCAAGAAGCGGTTCGTCATGGCTCGTATCGACCTTTGCGCTTTTTGACCGTCTACGTATGTCGATATACCGTCACATACATCGATGGCGCGCAAGAAGATCAGCACCACCATCTACATCACGCCAGAGCAGAACGAGCTGCTCAAGCTGCTCAATCAGAAGACCAAGGTCCCGGTCGCCGAGTACATCCGGCAGGGGATCGACTTGGTCCTCGAGAAGTACAAGTCGCAACTGCCAGGTCAGGCGACTTTCGATGGCCTTTAGCGCTATAGCCGCCGCCCCCATGACCTCTTTCGCAGGCAAGACCGTCGTCGTCCTCGGCGGCGCGGGTTTTCTTGGCTCGCATCTGTGTGAACGCATCCTGTCGGACGGCGCCGCGTCGGTCGTCTCGATCGATAACCTGATCACCGGGACCGAACGCAACCTGATCGAACTTCGCAACGACGTCCGCTTCCGCGCGGTGAAGCACGACATCACCGAGCCGTTCGACGTCGATGGCCCGGTTCACTTCGTCTTCAACATGGCCTCGCCGGCCTCGCCGATCGACTACGCGCAGCTCTGGCTCGAGACGATGCGGGTCGGATCGTTGGGCACGGAGAACGCGCTGCGGTTCGCCGAGAAGAAGAAGGCGATCTTCCTCCAGGCGTCCACGTCGGAGATCTACGGCGACCCGATCGTCCACCCGCAACGCGAGGACTACCTGGGCAACGTCGATTCGACGGGGCCGCGCGCGGTCTACGACGAAGCCAAGCGCTACGGCGAGGCGCTGGTCAGCGCGTTCCGGCGCGCGGGCAGGGTCGAGACGCGCATCGTCCGCATCTTCAACACCTACGGCCCGCGCATGCGGCTCAACGACGGCCGCGTGGTGCCGGCGTTCGTCGGGCAGGCGCTGCGCGGCGAAGACTTCACCATCTTTGGAGACGGCAAGCAGACGCGCTCGTTCTGCTACGTGCGCGATCTCGTCGACGGCATCGTGCGCTTGGCCTTGTCGAACGTCACCGACCCGGTGAACGTCGGCAACCCGCGCGAGATGACCATGCTCGAGTTCGCCGAAGCGGTGCGCCAGGCGGCGGGCGGGGGCGGCGGCTTCAAGTACGAGCCGCTCCCCAAAGGCGATCCCAAGCAGCGGCGGCCGGACATCACGCGCGCGCGCGAGCTGCTGGGCTGGGAGCCGAAGGTCGCGCTCGAAGACGGTCTCAAGGAGACCATTGCTTACTTTCGATCGGTTGCGGCCGACGGCGCACGCCCCTAGGTTGCCTCCGCATCGGTTCTCTCGAGAGAGGCTTTCATGAAAATCCTGGTCACCGGCGGGGCCGGCTTCATCGGCTCACATGTCTGTGATGAGTTCGTCGCCAAGGGCCACGAGGTGATCGCCGTCGACAACCTGTCGAGCGGCAAGCGCGAGAACCTGGACCCGAAGGTGCGGCTGGTCGAGCTCGACATCCGCGCCGCCGAGACCGCGCAGCTGATCGAGCGCGAGCGGCCGCACGTCATCTGTCACCTCGCGGCGCAGATGGACGTCCGCCGCTCCGTCGAGGACCCGCGCTACGACGCCGAAGCCAACATCCTGGGCTTCATCAACATCCTGGAAGCCGCGCGGAAGGGCGCGGTGAAGAAGGTGATCTTCAGCTCGACGGGCGGGGCGATCTACGGCGAGCAAGACGTCTTCCCCGCGCCGGAAGGCCACGCCACGCGCCCGGTGTCGCCCTACGGCGTCTCGAAGGCGGCGGGCGAGCTGTACCTCAACTACTACCGCGCGCAGTACGGCCTGGCGTACGTCGCCCTGCGCTACGCGAACGTCTACGGGCCTCGGCAGAACCCGCACGGCGAGGCGGGCGTGGTCGCCATCTTCAGCCAGCGGCTGGTCAGCGGGCAGCCGTGCACCATCTACGGCGAGGGCAAGCAGACGCGCGACTTCGTCTTCGGGCCGGAGGTGGCGAAGGCGAACTACGCGGCGTTCGAGCGCGACCACGTGGGAGCGGTGAACATCGGCACCGGCGTCGAGACCGACATCAACGCGCTCTACGCGCTCCTGGCGGAGGCCGCGGGGAGCAAGCAGCCCGCGCAGCACGCGGCCGCCAAGCCCGGAGAGCAGATGCGCTCGTGCATCGACAACGCGCTCGCCGCCCGGGTGCTCGGCTGGAAGCCGAAGGTCGGCCTCGCCGAAGGGCTCAAGCGGACGATCGAGTACTTCCGCGCGAAGAAGTAGGGGACTGTCCCCAGCGGGGACTGTCCCCGGTCTGCACGAGCTCGGACCTCGCGACATCCGGGGACAGTCCCTTTCAGGGACAGTCCCCTAAGACGTCACTCGACGTTCAGCTTCAGCGACGCGAGCTCCTTCCCCGCGCGCAGGACCTTGACCTCCCATTTGCCCGACTTGGTCAGCGGCATGGGCCGCCAGACGCGCGTGCGGTAGGCCGCCTTCAGCGGGACCTCGAAGGTCGATCGCGCCACGCCGTCGTGGACATACTGAAAGGTCACGTCCTCGTAGGCATCTCCCTCGGGCACGAGCCACAGCGACCAGACCTGAAGCGTGCCCTTCTTGAAGATGGGGCCCGTCGCCTCTTCGGTGCACTCGGCTCGGGTGGGGCTGTCCTTGCTGCCGTCGACCTTCGAGCAGAGCTTCAGCTCGACGAGGATCGGCCCCTGGCCTTTCGCGCCGAAGTAGTAGTCGAGGACCTTCTTCACCTCGAGCGCGGATGGCGCAGGCAGGGCGATCTTCGCCGCCGCGGCCGTCGTTCCAGCGTCCGAGTCCGCCAACGCCGCCGACGAGGCGAGCAGCGAGGCCACCAGCCACCACAGGTTTCGATGGGTCATGAAAGCGCGTCCCTCCTGCCGAGCCACTCTAGGTCAACTCGGCAGGTGAGGGACCTTTTCGCTTCTTGGCGGTAGCCGGGCCGAGGTGTTAGTCACCCTGCCGCCTCATGCCCTCGGCCAACGCGCACATCCGCAACTTCTCGATCATCGCCCACATCGACCACGGAAAGTCGACGCTGGCCGACCGGCTGCTCGAAAAGACCGGCACGGTGACCAAGCGGGAGGCGCAGGCGCAGTTCCTCGACAACATGGAACTCGAGCGCGAGCGCGGCATCACCATCAAGGCCCAGTCGGTTCGCATGGGCTACACCGCGAAGGACGGGCAGAAGTACGTGCTCAACCTCATCGACACGCCGGGGCATGTCGACTTCGCCTACGAGGTCAGCCGCTCGCTCGCCGCTTGCGAAGGCGCGCTCTTGGTGGTCGACGCCACGCAGGGCGTCGAGGCCCAGACGCTCGCCAACGTGTACATGGCGTTGGACCACAACCTGGAGATCATCCCGGTCATCAACAAGATCGACCTGCCCTCCGCCGACGTCGACCGCACCCGGGCGGAGATCGAAGACGTCATCGGCCTCGACGGCAGCGGCGCGGTGCCGGCGTCGGCGAAAGAGGGCTTGGGGATCGAGGACATCCTCGAGGCGGTGGTGAAGGTCGTTCCGCCGCCGAAGGGCGACCCGTCGGCGCCGCTCAAGGCGCTGGTCTTCGACAGCTGGTACGACAACTACCGCGGCGTGGTGATGCTGGTGCGCGTGCTCGAGGGCACGCTGTCGCTCAAACAGAAGATTCAGCTGTGGAGCAACAAGAAGAGCTTCGAGGTGCAGGAGCTCGGGGTGTTCAGCCCGTTCTCGCGCCCGGTGCCGCAGCTCATCGCCGGCGAGGTGGGCGTGCTGGTCGCGAACGTGAAGGAGCTCGCCGACGCGAAGGTGGGCGACACGGTCACCGACCTCCAGATCCCGACCGACGCGCCGTTCCCCGGCTTCAAGGAAGTCAAGCCGATGGTCTTCTCGGGCGTGTTCCCGATCGACTCGGCCGACTACGAGAACCTGCGCGACGCGCTGGTGAAGCTGCGCCTCAACGACTCGGCGTTCACCTACGAGCCCGAGGTCTCCACCGCGCTCGGGTTCGGCTTCCGCTGCGGCTACCTCGGGCTGCTCCACATGGAGATCGTCCAGGAGCGGCTGGAGCGCGAGTACAACCTGTCGCTCATCACCACCGCGCCGTCGGTGGTCTACAAGGTGCTCACCCACCAGGGCGAGACCTTGATGGTCGACAACCCGGCCAAGCTGCCGCCGGTGCAGAACATCGAGCACCTCGAAGAGCCGATGCTCATCTGCCACATCCACGTGCCGAACGAGCACCTCGGCGCCGTGCTCAAGCTGTGTCAGGACCGGCGCGGGGTGCAGAAGGACATCAAGTACCTGGGATCGTCGGGCAAGCGCGTGCAGGTGACGTACGAGCTGCCGCTCGCCGAGGTGGTGTTCGACTTCTTCGACAAGCTCAAGAGCGTCAGCCGGGGCTACGCCTCGCTCGACTACGAGCTGGGCGGCTACGTCACGTCCGACCTGGTCAAGCTCGACATCCTGATCAACGGCGAGCCGGTCGACGCGCTGAGCGTGATCGTCCACCGCGAACGCGCCTACCAGCGCGGCCGCGACGTCTGCTCGAAGCTCAAAGAGGTCATCCCGAAGCAGATGTACGAGGTCGCCATTCAGGCGGCCATCGGCTCACGCGTCATCTCGCGCGAGACGATCTCGGCCATGCGCAAGAACGTGCTCGCCAAGTGCTACGGTGGCGACATCTCCCGCAAGCGAAAGCTGCTCGAGAAGCAGAAAGAGGGAAAGAAGCGCATGAAGCAGGTGGGCACGGTCGAGATTCCGCAGGAGGCCTTCCTGGCGGTGCTCAAGACGGAGGACTGATTGGCCACCTCGGCGGACCAGATGCTTCACCTCGAGGCCCAGCTGTCGGCCCGCCGCACCGAGGCCGACAACAAGCGCTCTCGCCGGCTGCGCTGGCAGGAGGCGCTGACCAGCCTCTGGTCGCCGGTCACCATCTTCGGCATCGCGTTCGCGCTTTACCTCATCCTCATCGAGACGTCGGTCTGCACCTACCTCTGGGCGCAGGGCCTCCTGAAGCTCTTCGGGCTGGCGATGCTGGGCTACTTCGGCGGCCTGCTCGTCTACCGGTTCGCGATTCCCAAGGCGGGCGCGCTGCGAAGGCTGCGCCGCGAGGCGCGCGAGCAGCTGCACGAGGTCGATCAGCTCCTGCGCAAGAGCGAGGGAAAGCTGGACCCGAAGCTGAAGGAGCGCGTCATCGAGCAGTCGGCCGTGGTCGACGCGCATTGGCTGACGGGCGACGCGGGCAAGCTGGAGCCGGAGCTCGCCAAATTATCGGAGCTGGCCGACAAGCACCTGGCGGCCTGGCGCGCGAGGTCGGGGCTCGATCTCGCCGGCGGCTTCGTCAAGGCGCTCCTCATCGCGCTGGCGATTCGGGCGGTGATCATCGAGCCCTATCGCATCCCCTCCGGCTCCATGATCCCGACGCTCGAGGTCGGCGATCAGATCTTCGTCAACAAGTTCATCTACGGGGTCCGCATCCCCTGGGTGAACGTGGTCCCGTTCCAGATCGTCCGCGCGCCCAAGCGCGGCGACGTCATCGTGTTCAACAACCCGGTGCAGCCGGAGCTCGACTACATCAAGCGCGTCGTCGGCGTGCCGGGCGATGAGGTCCGCATCATCGACAAGAACGTGGTGATCAACGGCAAGCGCGTGCCGGTCGCCGTCGAGAACGAGCGCTACGTGCACGCCGATCACCGGCCGGGCTTCGGCTGGACGCAGAACGAGGCGACCCTGTTCCGCGAGGTCCTCGACGGGCAGCCGCATCTGGCGCTCCGGAGCTCGAACGAGGGGCCCTCCGAAGGGCCGTTCGTGGTGCCGCCCGAGCACGTCTTCGTGATGGGCGACAACCGCGACAACAGCGAAGACAGCCGCTACGGGCTGGGCAACCGCGCGCTGGGACCGCAGTACGTCCCCTTCGGAAACATCAAGGGAAAGGCGATGGTCATCTGGCTGTCGTGGTCGTACGGAGGGCTGCTGAGCGGCGTGTTCGGCGGCTCGGGGCTCCGGACGGACCGGCTGTTTTTGCCGGTGACGATGTGCGGCGCCGAGCCCCCTCGAAGCCCGAGCCCCGCCCAACCTTGACCCACCCGGAGCCACGCGTTATCCGAGGGTCCCGATGCGAGCGTCGGGCAAGGTCAACCTCATCGGGCTGGTCCTCGTGCTCGCGATCGTGACCGGCCTCTACCTCGTCTGGATGCTGTCGCCCGCCTACCTCGACAACTTCGACATCCGCGAGGCGGTCGGCGGCAGCTTCCACGAGTCGGGGCGCGTCAGCGACGATCAGATTCGAAATCGGATCCTCGACGTCGCGCGGCGCGTCGGCACGCACCAGAGGCAGAACGAGCTCGGGGAGTGGGTCGAGGCAACAGGGCTGGGGCTGACGCCCGAGCAGATCACCGTCGAGCGGGACCCGGTGCTCAAGCGCATCCTCATTCGCGTCTCCTACGCGCGCGCGATGGAGCTCAAGGGGTTGAACCGCACGCACACCATCCAGTTCGTGGAAGAGAGAGAGGGGCCGATTCCATGAGCGCTCCCAGGAAGGACCTGCTCGGCTTGGAGGGCATGACGAGCGCCGCGATGGAGCGGCTGCTCTCGCGGGCGGCGGAGCTGAAGGCGCTGCGCCACGAAGGGAAGCTGCCCAAGCCGCTCGCGGGGAAGGTGATCGCGAACCTCTTCTTCGAGGACTCGACGCGGACCCGGTCGTCCTTCGAGATCGCCGCGAAGCTCCTGGGCGGCGAGGTGCTCAACTGGACCACCAAGGGCTCGTCGGCGTCGAAGGGCGAGACGCTGCTCGACACCGCGCGGAACATCGACGCGATGGGGCCGGCGGCGATGGTGGTGCGCCACCCGTCGTCCGGCGCGCCGCAGCTCATCGCGACCGCGGTGCGCGCCTCGGTCGTCAACGCCGGCGACGGCACCCACGAGCACCCGTCTCAGGGGCTGCTCGACCTGTTCACCCTGCGCGAGAAGCTCGGGCCGCTCGACGGCAAGCGCGTGGTGATCGTCGGCGACATCCTGCACAGCCGGGTGGCGCGGTCGAACCTCCACGCCCTGAAGGCGTTCGGCGCCCAGGTGGTGCTGTGCGGACCGCCGACGCTCCTGCCGCCTCAGCTCGAGGCGCTCGGCGTGCAGGTGGGCTGGAAGCTCGACGCCGCGCTCGAAGGCGCGGACGCGGTGATGGCGCTTCGCATCCAGCTGGAGCGGCAAGGCGAGGCGCTGCTCCCCAGCGCGCGCGAGTACGCGCGGCTCTTCGGGCTCAACGCCGAGCGCGTCGCCCGGCTCAAGCCCGGAGCGATCGTGCTGCACCCCGGGCCCATCAACCGGGGCGTCGAGCTGTCGCACGACGTCGCCGACAGCGACCGCAGCGTCATCCTCGATCAGGTCGAGAACGGCGTCGCCGTGCGCATGGCGATCTTGGAGGCCGCGTCATGAGCACGCCCCGGGCGATCTGGATCAAAGGTGGAAAGCTCATCGACCCGCTCCACCGCGTGAATGGTCCGCGCGAGCTGCTGCTCGTGGAGGGCCGGGTCAAGGCCGTCTCGGAGCGGTCGCTCGCGAAGGAGGCCCAGGCGGCGCAGGCGCTCGAGCTCGACGCCACCGGCCGCTGGATCCTCCCGGGGCTGATCGATCTGCACGTGCACCTTCGAGAGCCGGGCGAGGAGGGCAAGGAGACCATCCTCACCGGCGCGCGCGCCGCGGTGGCGGGGGGCTTCACGGCCGTGGTGGCGATGCCAAACACCCGACCGGTCAACGACAACCCGCTGGTCACGCACCGCGTGCTGCAGAAGGCGGCCGAGGCGAACCTGTGCCGGGTCTACCCCGCGGGCAGCATCTCCAAGGGGCTCGAAGGCAAGGAGCTCTCCGAGATGGGCGAGCTGGCGCACGCCGGCTGCGTTTGCTTCACCGACGACGGAAGGCCGGTGATGAACGCGGGCTTGATGCGCCGCGCGCTCGAGTACGCGCAGCTGTTCGATCTTCCGGTGATGGTGCACGAGGAGGACCTCAACATCGTCGCGAACGGCGCGATGTCGGCCGGGCCGCGCGCGACGCGCCTGGGGCTGTTGCCCATTCATCCGTCGGCCGAGGTCGCCATGGTCGCGCGGGACTTGGTGCTCCTCGAAGAGACCGGGGGGCGGCTGCACCTGG
Organism: uncultured Myxococcaceae bacterium; assembly: GCA_964511185.1. GTDB lineage: Bacteria > Myxococcota > Myxococcia > Myxococcales > Myxococcaceae > CAZEDU01. Next base: position 9,840 of record CAZEDU010000095.1, read on the forward strand.
CGCACATGTCGTGCGCGGCGAGCGTGCGGCTGGTGCGCGAGGCGAAGCGGCGCGGCCTGCGGGTCACGGCGGAGGCGACGCCGCACCACCTGGTGCTCAACGACGAGGCGGTCGAGGGGTACGACACCCACGCGAAGATGAACCCGCCGCTGCGCCAGCCGGCCGACGTGGAGGCGCTCCGGGAAGGCATCGCCGACGGCACCATCGACGTCATCGCCACCGACCACGCGCCGCATGGCCCTGGCGACAAGCGGGTGGAGTTTCAGAAAGCGATGAACGGCGTCGTGGGCCTGGAGACGGCGGTGCCGCTGGTGCTCGAGCTGGTGCACCAGAACCTCCTCACGCCCGACCGCATGGTCGAGCTGATGAGCCACATGCCGGCGCGCGTCTTCGGCCTGCCCGGCGGCCACCTGGGGCCGGGCGCGCCGGCCGACGTGACGATCATCGACCCGCAGGTGGAATGGACCGTGTCGGTGGAGCGGTTCGAGAGCAAGAGCCGCAACAGCCCGTTCGATGGCCGTCGGGTGCGCGGCCGGGTGAGCCGCACGCTGGTGGGTGGCCACGTGGTATTCGAGGCCGGACAGGTGCGCGGATGAAGAGAGCAACGCTGGCGCTGGCAGACGGGACGGTGTTCGAAGGCCGCGGCTTCGGCGCGAGCGGCGAGGTCACCGGGGAGGTGGTCTTCAACACCTCGATGTTCGGCTACCAGGAGATCCTCACCGACCCGTCGTACGTCGGTCAGATCGTCACCATGGCCTACCCCGAGATGGGGAGCGTGGGGGTGAACCCGAGCGACGAGGAGTCCGACCGGCCGCACGCGGTGGGGATGATCGTCCGCGAGCTGAACGCCCCTTCGAGCTGGCGCACCGCGCAGACGCTCGACAGCTATTTGCAGAAGCAGAACCTGATCGGCATCGAGGGCATCGACACCCGGAAGCTCGTGCGGCACCTGCGCACCCACGGCTCTCAGATGGGGGTGCTCTCCACCGAGGGCACCCGGCCGGCGTCGCTGGTCGAGAAGGCCAGGTCCGCGCGCGGCATGGAGGGGCAGGATCTCGCGACCGGCATCTCGACCAAGAGCCCCTACGTGTGGACGACGCCGACGCCCGAGCTGTTCGCCGGCGAGCGGGCGGACGCGCCGAAGCTCCGGTTCGACGTGGTCGCGTACGACTACGGGCTCAAGCGCGCGATGCTGCAGTACCTGGTCGACGTGGGCTGCAAGGTCACCGTGGTGCCCGCTGGCTACCCGGTGCAAGAGGTGCTGGCGAAGAAGCCGCACGGGGTGTTCCTCACGAACGGCCCGGGCGACCCGGCGGCGGTGAAGGGCGCGGACAAGACGGTCGCCGAGCTGCTCGGCAAAATACCGGTGTTCGGCATCTGCCTCGGCCATCAGATCCTGGGGCTCGCGCTCGGCGGCAAGACCTACAAAATGAAGTTCGGCCACCGCGGCGCGAATCAGCCGGTGAAGGACCTCTCCACCGGCAAGGTCGAGATCACCTCGCAGAACCACGGCTTCGCGGTCGACGCGGACAGCCTGAAGGGCAAGGCGGTCATCACGCACCTGAACCTCAACGACCACACCGTGGAAGGGCTGGCCGTCCCCGACGCGCGCGCCTTCAGCGTCCAATATCACCCCGAGTCGTCCCCGGGACCACACGACGCTCGGTACTTGTTCGATCGCTTCGCGGCGCTGATGTCCGGGTAGTATCCAGCACTCGGTCATGGACGACGCGGCCTCTCCCCACAGCTTTCAGACGTACCTCGACGAGCTCACCGCGCTGGCCAGCCGGGAGGACCGCAAGGCGGACCTCCTCGAGGCCAAGGCCGAGTTCGTCAAGCTCACGGGCGAGGTGTTCGAGGACGATCCGCACTTCGATCAACGGATGGCGTCGTTCCTCGACTACTACCTGATGGACCGGCCGTCGCCGTTGAGCGGCGGCAAGGCGCCCGCGGTCGCGCTGTACGAAGAGGCTCAGCGCACGGGGCCGCCGGAGCGCGTGAGCGGGCTGCGCGGCTTCGCCGAGACGATGCACGCGCTCTTCGAGGTGCGGAAGATCGGCAAGGGGCTGGTGCGGCTGCGGGAGCTGTTCTCGGGCAAGGACTACGACGTCACCGAGCGGCGGCAGCTCGCGGGCCTGGAGAAGGGCGACATCATCGAGGCGCGGCTGGTGCCCTTCAACGGCATGCTTCTCTTCTCCGCCGCGTTCTGCTGTCACCCCAAGGGGTCGTTCAAGCAGATCTGGAAAGAGGTCAAGCGGCGGAAGAAGAAGGAGCCCGAGCGCCCGGCCCGCGACATGGTCTGGGAGTGCGCCAAGCGCGCGGTCAAGGTCGACCGCTACCGGCAGATCCCCGTCGAGAAGATCTACGACTTCGAGAACAAGACGATTTAAGGGGGGACAGCCCCCGTTACTTCTTCTTCTTCGGCGCGAACGGCTTGATCTCTTTCTCGTAGACCTCGAGATCCCCCGTGCTGCGGAAGTCCGCGATCGAGATGAAGTGCTCGACTCCGCAGGTGCGGCAGCCCTTGCCCATCATGCGGTCGTGCGGTTTGTCGCAGCGGTACCACTCGTGCTCCATGTGAGGGCCGAGCGCCTGCGCGAACTCCTGTGCCGTCTTGAAGACCAACATCGTCGCCATGGCCGGCCAACCTACCGTGAGGCAGCCGCAGCGACAACGGCTTACCGCTCGTCGAACCCCGCCAGCAAAGCCTCGAGCGCGTCGGCCGCCTCCTGTGTCACCTCGTCGAACCGCAGGCCCGCCCCGGCGCTCAGCACGGTGACGTTCTCCACGGCCGGGTGGGCGATCTCGCGCTGAGTCATCCCCAGCCGAATCACCGTCACGGGCGCACGCCAGCTCCGGCCGCCGGGCAGCTCGAGGGCGAGCTCGCCGGTGTCGCCGAACTGCGCGTCGGCGTCGGTCTCGACGAAGGCCCCGGTGCGCGACAGGTCGAGCACCCGCACGGGGCCGCGCCAGTCGTTCATCCTCAGCTCGCCGGACAAGTTGCAGCGGTATCGAAGTGGTCTTCCCAGCCGCATGCGCGCGGTCACACCCGGTGAATCGTCATCATATTCGTGTTCCCCGGCTGGTTGAGGGGCACCCCGGCCACCACCACCACCGGCGCCCCGGCTGGGCAGATCGACTCCTCGCGGCAAATGCGCCGCACCTGCCGCAGCATCGCGTCGGTCGAGTGCAGCCGTCCGACCAGCCGCGCGCGCACGCCCCAGTAGAGCGCCATGCGGCGGACGATCTCGGGGTTGGGCGTCAGCGCCAGGATGTCGGCCTGGGGCCGGAACTCCGAGATCAGCCGCGCCGTGTAGCCGCTCTCGGTGTACGCCACCAACGTGCGGATCTGGAGCTGCTGCGCCGCCGCCACCGCCGCCGCCGCCACGCCGGTCGACACGTCGCGCGAATGCTCGAGCGGGTATCCGTGGCGGATGTCTTTGCGCTTCTCCGCCTCGAGCACGATCTTCGCCATCGTCTCGACCGTCTGGACCGGGTAGCGCCCGGTCGCGGTCTCGCCCGACAGCATCACCGCGTCGGTGCCGTCGATGATCGCGTTCGCCACGTCCGAGACCTCGGCGCGGGTCGGCCGCACCGCCGTCACCATGCTCTCGAGCATCTCGGTCGCCACGATCACCAAGCCGCCCAGCTGGTTGACCCGACGCACGGCGTTCTTCTGAATGTTGGGCACCTGCTCGAGCGGCAGCTCGACGCCCAAGTCTCCGCGCGCGATCATCACGCCGTCCGACACGGCGGCGATCTCGTCGAGCGCCTCCACCGCCTGCGGCTTCTCGATCTTCGAGATGATCGGCGTGCGGTTCGCGTGGACCAGCGCCCGCGCGCGCTGCACGTCCTGGGCGCTGCGCACGAACGACAGCGCGACGTAGTCGACGCCGTGCGCCTGCCCGAAGGCGATGTCGCGCCGGTCCTTCGCCGACAGGGTCGGCACCGACACCGCCGCGCCCGGCAGGTGCAGCCCCTTGTTGTCCCTGAGCTCCCCGCCCACCACCACGCGGCACATCACGTCGACCCGCCGAACCGACTCCACCTCGAGCCGGATGCGCCCGTCGTCGAGCAAGACGGGATCACCTCTGCGCACATCGCGCGGCAGGGACTGCAGCGGCGTCGGGATGAGCGCGCCGCGGCCGACGACTGGCCGCGTGGTGAGGGTGACCCGCTCGCCGGCGCGCAGCTCGATGCTGCCGCCCGCGAGCCGACCGATGCGGATCTTCGGGCCTTGGATGTCCTGCAGAACCGCCACCGGGATGCCGAGGCGCCTGCTCACCGCGCGCACGCGGCGAATGCGCCGCAGGTGATCTTCGTGCGTGCCGTGCGAGAAGTTCAACCGCGCCACGTTCATGCCGGCGCGCACCATCGCGGTGATCGTCTCGACGCTGTCGGACGCGGGGCCGAGGGTGCAAACGATCTTCGCCTTGCGCATGCGTGTGCATCCTACAGGGCCGCGCCGCCTTGACAGGGAAGAAGCGGCTCGAATACGAATTTCACGGTGAACGACGCGGCCGAGGCGGTTCGTCCCGAAGATCGGCTCTTCCTCGTGCTCTCGTACCTGCACCTGCTCGCGCTGATTCCGCTCTTTCTGCGCCGCGACTCGGCCTACGTGCAGTGGCACGCCAAGAACGGGCTCGTGCTGGGGCTGAGCGCTTCGGTCGCGCTCGCCGTCATCGCCTTTATTCCCATCATCAACCTGCTCGAGCTTCTCTTGGGCCCCGCCGTGCTCATCGTGCACGTGATCGCCATCGTCAAGGCGTTGAGCGGGGTGCGCTGGCGCGTACCGGTCATCACGGACTGGGCGGAGAAGCTCTGACGTGCTTCGCAGTCGAAAGCCCGGCTTTCCAGGGAGGGGGGGCCGGGCTTTCTAGAGCCGTATCTCGTTGCCCCCGCGGCTCTGCGGAATCGGCGGGGTGTCGGGCGAGGGGCCGCCCAGCTCCTGCGGCGTACCCGAGCCTCCGACGCCGGGCTCGGGGGCCTGGGGCATCGCCTCGCGCAAGGCGTCGATCTCCTCGCGCGTGATGCCGGCCGCCTCGACGAGCTCGGGGGTCGCGTAGATCTTCGCGTCGCTCGCCAGCGCGAGCACCAGCGAATCCGACGCGCGCGCGTCGACGGTCACCGTCTTCTTGCCCTGGCGAATCATGATGCGGCTGGTGTTCATGTGGCTGCGGATGTCGCCGATGCGCACCTCGGAGACCTTGCCGCCCATCTCGCCGATCAGATCGCCTGCCAGGTCCGAGGCGAAGGCATGGGGCGGCGGCTGGTGGGCGAGCTTGAAGGCGATCGCCACCGCGCCGTCCGGGTCGACGAACACGGGAAGCACCGTCCCCTCGTTGGACTTGAGCATCACCGCGTGGCTGTCCTCGATGGCGACCACGTCGGTGATCGTCATCTCCACCAGCTCGGATCGCGGCGCGTCGAGCCCCTGGGTGGCGTTCGCCTCGCTCAGGCCGGGGCGCGCGAGCAGCGCGACCCCAAGCGCGAGCGCGGCGGCCACGGGGGCCAGCATCAGTTGAAGGGGGAACTTTCGCACCCGAGAAACCTGCGCACGGGCGGCACCGAATCCAGCTCGTCGGCGCTGAGGGCAGCTCGCTCGGTCGCCCTCGGAGCGCGCTACCGATCGTCGTCTTCGACGTCCTCGTCGTCTTCCTCGAGGTCGTCGTCGTCATCGTCGAAGTCGAGCTCATCGTCGTCGTCGTCCGACGCTTCGTCTTCGTCCTCGTCGTCCTTGCTGACCTCGTCCTCCAGGTCCTCGGTCTCGACGGCCATGGTGACGGTGAACTTCTTGCCGAGCACGGCCACCTGCGCGAGCAGCTCGCTCAGCGCGTTGGTGAAGTCCTCGACCATGTTGGCGGGGGCCTTCGCGTCGCAATGCGGGCACACCAGCTTCTCCGTGCCGTCAATAAGATCTTGGGCGTCGAGCTCGAAGCTGGCTTCACACTTCTGGCAGGTGAAATCGATGGTCATGGCCGTGGCGCGAGATACAAAGGCACCGGTGGACTGTCAATCCATCGCGCTTGTGGCATAGCCAGGTTTCGTCGATGGACATCGCCCGCACGCTGATTCACCTGTTGGAGGAGAAAGCGACCCGGCTGGCGGACCGGCCTGCCCTCTGGTCGAAGCGGGAAGGCGTCTACCTGCCGACGTCCTGGCGCCAGTACGCGACCCGCGTGAAGCGGTTCGCGCTCGGGCTGTTGCAGCGGCCGGTCGCCGCGGGGACGGTGGTGGCGGTCGCCGCGGGCCGGCGCGAGGAGTGGGCGGTCGCGACCTTGGGCGCCATGGCGATCGGCGCGGTGCCCGTGGCGCTCGACCCCGCCGACCCGGTGGAGAAGCTGGTCGAATTGATGGCGCAGATCGGCGTGCAGCTGCTCGTGGCCGACGACGACGCGCTGGTCGACGCAGTGCTCGCCAAGCGCAAGCGCCTGCCCCAGCTCGCCGACGTCATCTCGCTGGAAGAGGGCCCGCCGCGCGCGGACGGCATCCGCCGCTATCGCGACGTGCTGGCGAGCGGGGCAGGGCAGGAGGAGGCGACCTACTACCAGACGCTCCATCGGCTCGAGCCGCACGCGCTCGCCGCGCTGGCGTGCACCCGCCGGTCGTCGCGCGTGGTGATGCTCAGCCACCGCAACCTCTGCTGGACCGCGCTGCAGCTGGGCCGCTGCTACCAGCTCGAGGAGCGCGACGGATTGTTGTCGTTCCTGCCGTTGAGCCACGTCGTCGGGCAGATGGCCTCGGTGTACCTGGCCCTCGCGCTGGGGGCGCAGGTGTACTTCGGCGATGCGCTCGAATCGGTGGTCCACAACCTCTTGGAGGCCCGGCCGCGCGCGCTGGTGGGCCCGCCGGAGGTCTGGAGCTTTCTCAAGGACCGGTGGGACGACGAGCTGGAGAAGTGGCCCGACTCGCAGCTGGACGTGCTGCAGTGGGCCCGGCGAGGCGCCTCGATACGGCTGACCCGCAAGCTCGGCGCGGAGCGCGTACCGGCGCTGCTCGAGGCGCAGTACCGCGCGGCGCAGCAGCTGGTGTTCAGCGATTTGAAGCGCAGGCTCGGGCTCGAGCGGACCTCGCTGTCGATGTCCGAGGGCGCGCCGCTGCCCCGGTCGATGCTCGACTTCTTCGTCTCGCTCGACCTCATCGTGCGCGAGCTGTACGGCCACACCGAGGCCACCGGCGTCATCGCGGTGAACGCGGTCGGCGCCACGCGCTTGGGCACCGCCGGCCGGCCGCTGCCGGGCGTCGAGCTGCGCGTCGATCGCCGCGGGGAAGGGCGCCTGAGGGGCGAGAACGTCTGCCTGGGCTACTGGAAGGACGAGGCGGCGAGCCAGAAGCTCACCGAGGGCGGCTGGCTGCTCACGGGAGACGTGCTCGACCTGGACCCGGACGGGTTCGTCTCGGTCAAGTCCCGCATCTGACCGCTGGCCGCCCCGCGGCTACTTCGTGTTCCGCTTCTCGAAGCTGACGTAGTCGCGCCGCTGCGCGCCCAGGTACACCTGGCGCGGCCGGGCGATCTTCTGCTCGGGGTCGGTGATCATCTCTTCCCACTGCGCGACCCAGCCGACCGTGCGCGGAATCGCGAACAGCACGGGGAACATCTCGACCTGGAAGCCCATCGCCTCGTAGATGAGGCCCGAGTAGAAGTCGACGTTCGGGTACAGCTTGCGCTTGACGAAGTAGTCGTCCTGCAGCGCGATGCGCTCGAGCTCGACGGCGATGTCGATGAGCGGGTTCTTGCCCGTCACCTCGAACACCTCTTCGGCGATGCGCTTGATGACCTTCGCGCGCGGGTCGTAGCTCTTGTACACGCGGTGGCCGAAGCCCATCAGCTTGGGGCCTTCGTCGCTCTTCACGCGGCGAATGAACTCCGGGACCTTCGAGACGTGGCCGATCTCGCGCAGCATGCGCAGCACGGCCTCGTTGGCGCCTCCGTGGAGCGGCCCGTACAGGGCGTTGATGCCCGCCGACACCGCCGAGAAGGGATCGACCTCGGATGAGCCGACCAGGCGGGTGGCGGTGGTGCTGCAGTTCTGCTCGTGATCGGCGTGGAGGATGAACAGGACGTCGAGCGCGCGCTCGAGCACCGGGTTCACCTTGTACTTGGCCATGCCGATCTTCTTCACCATCGCCAGGAAGTTGCCGCAGTAGCCGAGCTCGTTGTCGGGGTACACGTACGGCAAGCCCTGGCTGTGCCGGTACGAGAACGCCGCGATGGTCGGCATCTTGGCGATCATTCGAATCATCTGAATGCGCCGCGTGCGCCCGTCCTTCACGTGCTTGGCGTCGGGGTAGAAGCTCGACAGCGCGGCCACGGTCGACGCGAGGATCGACATCGGGTGCGCGTCGTAGCGGAACCCGTCCATGAACGTCTTGATGTTCTCGTGCACGTACGTGTGGTGCGTGACGAGGTAGGTGAACTCCTCGAGCTCCTTGCGCGTCGGCAGCTCGCCGTTCATCAGGAGCGAGGCGACCTCGAGGAAGGTCGACTTCTCGGCCAATTGCTCGATCGGGTAGCCGCGGTACTCCAGAATGCCCTTCTCACCGTCGATGAAGGTGATTCGGCTGGCGCAGTTGGCGGTGTTGAGGAACGCGGGGTCGTAGCCCATGAGCCCAAAATCTTCGGGGCCCGTCTTGATCTGCCGCAGGTCCATCGTGCGGATACAACCGTTGGTGATGGGCAGCTCGTACTGCTTGCCGGTGCGGTTGTCGGTGACGGTGAGCGTGTCCTTGGGCATGGTTGTGGGATTCCACGGGAAGGATGCAGTTTCAACAAAAAAGAGGCGTTGGTGACCCTGCCGAACAGCCCCATCGAAGCCGTCCCGCACGCGCGCGTTCGCGCGGCGGTTCTCACCTTGGCGGTGCTCGCGGGAGTGGCGCTGTACGTGCGCTGGCAATGGGGAGATCGGCTCGATCCCAAGTCCGCCAGCGAGGCGCTCAGGTCGCTGCAAGCCCACTGGTGGGCGCGCCCGGGATTCGTCGCCGCCTACGTGGTCGGCACCGCGGCCATGATCCCCGCGGTTTGGCGTCCGGGGTCGCCTGGGGGTTCGCCACCGGCGCGGTGGTGAACGCCGTTGGGCTCAACCTGTCGGCCACCGTCCACTTCTGGTTCGCGCGCAAGCTGGGGGCGGCGTCGCTGCACGCGCTGCTCGCCCGCTATCAAGGGCAGCGGCTGAGCGAGCGCCTGCGCGGGGCGGGGATCCTCTCGGTGGTGGCCGTTCGTCTGCTGCCCCTGCCGCACTTCGCGGTGAACGCGGCGGCGGGCGTCTCGGGCATG
>CAZEDU010000096.1:0-18931 GCA_964511185.1 uncultured Myxococcaceae bacterium
GGCGCGCTCCGCTCATCGGCGCCGCCGTGGGTCTTCTGCAAGTACGTGTAGGCCGCGAAGGCCGCGCCGCCCAAGCCGAGCACGATGACCAGAATCTTCCCCATCGGGCAGCTCTCCCTTTTTAGAAGCGAAACGGAAACGCCTTGAGCCATTCGAGCCACGCCGCCTGGTTCAAGTACACCCAGGTGCCCAGCCCGCCGGCGCCGAGCGCGGCCAGCGTCCACTTGAGGGCGGCGTACGACTCCGGCCGCCCCGCACGCTCGAAGTCGCCGGCGCGCTGCAGCTCCTCGCGCGACAGGTGCGCGAGCGCCTGCTGCTCGGTGACCTCTTCGCGGCTCTTCAAGAACGCCAAGAGCAGCGCGCCGTGCGAGACGTTCACGTGCTCGGTCAGGTAGGCCTCGAGGTGCCGCAGCAACGTGGCGGCGTCGCGGAACCGGTCGGCCGGTTTGATGCGCATCGCCCGGTGCACGACGCGGACGAGCAACCTGGGCACGTGGGGCGCGGCGCGGGAGAGCGGCTTGAACTTGCCCATCTGCAGCCGCGCGAAGACCTCGGCCGAGTTGGCGCCCTGGAACGGCCGCTGCCCGCTGAGCGCTTCGTACAGCACCACGCCGAGCGAGAACTGATCCGTGCGCCCGTCGAGCTCCTGGCCGGCCGCCTGCTCGGGCGACATGTACGACGGCGTGCCGATGGCGATGCCCTCTTGCGTGAGGTCGGACTTGCCGGCGTCCTTGGCGATGCCGAAGTCCATCAGCTTCACCTCGCCGGCGCGGGTGAGCATGATGTTCGACGGCTTCAAGTCGCGGTGCACGATGCGATTGAAGTGGGCGTGCTCGAGCGCGCTGGCGACGCGGGCCCCAATGACGGCGGCCACCGCGGGCGGCAAGGGGCCCTTGCGCAACAGCTCGCTCAAGGTCGGACCGTCGACCAGCTCCATCACCATGAACAGCGAGTCGTTCTTCTCGACCAGGTCGTAGAGGGTGACGATGTTCTCGTGGCGAAAGCTGGCGAGCGCCAGCGCCTCGCGCTTGAAGCGGGCGGTGGCGTCGGGGTGGCGCATCGCCTCGGGGAGCAGCTCCTTGATGGCCACCTCGCGCCCGAGCAGCTCGTGCACGCCGCGGTAGACGTGCGCCATGCCGCCCCGTCCCAGCTCGCCCACCACGCGGTAGGCGCCGATTTTGCGGTGACGAACGGGGCTGACGGGAGCGCTCTTGGCCATCTTCCGGCTTTGCAGGCTACCTCCAAACACCGGGGGCGCCGCAAAGGGCAAAGTGTGAGCGCGGGGAACTGGCCTTTGTTGCATGGTCGATGCCGGGTATGACTCGCCTCGTTCGTGGAACTTCTTCTTCGGCTCGAGCGGGCGGTCATCGGCTACAAGCAGCCTCTGTTGGGGCCGCTGGCGCTCTCGGTGTCGCGCGGGCAGAGGCTCGCGGTGCTGGGGCCCAACGGCGGCGGCAAGACGACGCTGGTGAAGAGCCTCATCGGCCTGCTCCCGCTGCTCGCCGGCGCGCGCATGTTGTCCGCGCCGCCGCCGCGCATCGGCTACGTGCCGCAGGCGCACCGCGCCGACCCGGTGTACCCGCTGCGCGCGTTCGAGGTCGCGCTGCAGGGCCGCTTTGGCCGCATCGGCGCTGGCCGCTTCGCGGGCAAGGCGGACCGGGCGAAGGCGGAGGAGGCGCTCCACCGCGTCGGCATGGGGAGCGAAGCGGGGCGGCCGTTTCGCGAGCTGTCGGGCGGGCAGCGCCAGCGGGTGCTCGTCGCGCGCGCGCTGTGCGGCGAGCCGGACCTGCTCGTGCTCGACGAGTTCACTTCGGACTTGGATCCCGCCGGCGCCGCCACGCTGCTCTCCGAGGTGAGCCAGCTGGCGACGCGCCTCCGCGTCTCGGCGGTGTTCGTCACCCACGAGATCGCCGCGGCGGCCACGCACGCGACGCACGTGGCGCTGGTGGACACGCGCTCCCAAGTGTTCGAGGCGGGTGAGGCGGACAGCTTGCTCACCGGCGAGCGGCTGAGCCGGCTTTACGGCCAGAGCCTCTCGGTCGAGCGGCGCGGCGATCGCACCGTGGTGTTCGTCGAGGCGCGGGCGGAAGGGGCGGGCCCGTGAGCTTCGCGGAGGGCGGCGTCGACTTCGCCACGTTCTGGTCGCTCTTCGGCACCGCGATTCTGGCGGCGCTGGCGGCGGCGGTGCTGTGCGGCGTCTTGGGCGTGTTCGTGGTGCTGCGGCGCGTGGCGTTCGTGTCGGCGGCGCTCGGGCAGCTGTCGGGCCTGGGCGTGGCGTTCGGCTACTTGTTGGGGAGCCTGCTCGGGCGGGATCCGCACACGCCGGTGCCGCTGTGGCTCGACCCCGTGGTGTTGGCGCTGATCTTGACCGGCGCCGCGTCGCTGTCGATGGCGTGGATCTCGCGCGCCCAGCGGGCGCCGGCGGAGAGCGTGGTGGCGTTCGGCTACCTCACCGCCACCGCGCTCGCCATCCTCGTGCTCGCGGCGCCGCAGATGGTGCAGGAGTCGCACGAGGTCTCGATGCTGCTCTTCGGCAACGCGGTGGCGGTGAGCAACGAGCACCTGGTCGAGCTGGCGACGGTCACCGTGCTGGTGCTCGCGAGCCAGGCGTTCTTCTTCAAGGACTTCCTGCTCGTCTCGTTCGACCGCGACATCGCGCGCTCGCTCGGGCTGCCGGTGCGCTCGCTGGAGCTGGGGTTGAACCTCTCCATCGGCGTGTCGGTGGCGGTGGCGACGCGCGCGATCGGCGCGCTGCCGGTGTTCGGCTTTCTGGTGCTGCCGGCGGGCGCGGCGCTGCTCGCGTTCGACTCGATGCGCGCGGTGGTGCTGACGTCGGTGATCGCCGCGGTGGTCGCGGCGATCGGCGGGTTCTACCTCTCGTTCGTCGAGAGCTGGCCCACCGGCGCGATGATGGTGGCGTGCGCGGCGGCGTTCTGGCCGCTGGCGTTGTTGGTGCGAAGGGCGCGCGGCGCGCGGTTGGCCTAACCCGACACCGGCATCTGCGTGGTCATGTCGTGCATCGGGATCGGCGCGCGGTTGTTGCGCCCTTGCCGGCTGTAGTGGTCGACGAGCGGAGAGTCGACCATGCGCCCGATGACGAGCAGCTGCTGATCCTTCCACCAGGTGCGCAGGTTGCGCGGCGTCGGCAGGTGCCCGCGGAAGCTCGCGTGGTGCGCGCGCTCGGCCTTGAGCTCGGCGATGAGCTGCTCGAACTGCGTCCGCAGCCCGTCGCGGCGGCGGATGTACTCGGCGCGCAGCGCGTCGGCCGTCTGCATCGGCTTGCCCTTCGCGCGGTTCTCGGCGGCGACCGCCTCGAAGGCCGGCTGGTAGACCTTCAAGTCTTCGCCGGTCGCGGCCACCTTCTCGATGCGGCGGATGACGTCGAAGATGGGCGAGAAGTCGAGGTCCATCTCGCCGTGCACGTAGCGGTGGAAGAGCAGGCTCTGCGCCGAGGGCGTGCCGAAGCGCGAGCCAGGGTTCTGCCGCTTGAAGCGGTTCAGCGGGTTCGCCTTGCCGTAGTCATCGAAGATCATGTCCTCGTCGCCGTTGAGGACCACCGGCTCGGGCAGCTCTTTCGACTTCTTGTTGGTCGGCACCACGTACTGGTCGGTCTTCTGGTCGTAGTTGCCGCGCAGCTCGGCGAGCACCGCGTTGGTGAGCACGGTGTCGATCTGGCCCTGCGACCAGGTGCGCGGGTCGTGGCTCAGCGGGTCGTTCTTCACCTTGACCTTGATGTACCCGACGTAGCCCTTGCGCCCGCCGACGTACATCTTCTTGTCGGGGAGGATCATCAGCGTGGGCTGATCGATCAGCAGGTTGTGCCGCATGGCGGCGAGCGCGCGCGCCTGCCCGGTCATGCCGGGGCCGATGGGCTTGCCGGTGCCGTCGACGTCGGCGTTCTGCCAGGCCTCGACTTTGAATCCCAAGTTGGTGCCGCCCGACTTCTCGCCGGTGATGCGGAAGTCGTACTTCATGTACTTCTTGTACTTGCTGTGCTGCGGAAGGACCGACCACACCTTCTGACGGTCGGTGGCGAGCTGTCCCGGCGCGCGGGGCTTGTTGGTGTTCGCCGTCGAGGGGGAAAGGCGCAGCCGCAGCTCGGGCGTGGGCAAGCGCGCGCGACCTAGGTTCTTCGCGACGGGCCGCTTGGGGGCGGAAAAGATGGGGGGAATGGAGGGCATGCAGGGCTCGCTGGACAGTGCATCATCGGAAAAGTCGGGGGCCAAGTTGCGGTCTGAGCGGGGGGAGTGACTTGTCCGTTGAAAAGGCCGTTCACGTCGGCCTTGTCCCCGCTCATCAGCGATTGACTCCTCTCCTGCCGCGGGATTAGGCACCTGCTCCATGCGCACCGTGATGCCCTACGCCGTCCTCATGGTCTTGCTCGGGTGTGGCTCGAACCCGAACGGAGGCCGGAGCCCCGACCCCGAGACGAACCCTGGCAACACGCCGGAGGTGAGCGCTCCCGCCCAGCCCGCGCCGCCGAGCCAGAACACCGTCCCCGGTGGGGAGAACACCCCGCCGCCGCCCGTGGTGCGGTTCATCGCCATCGGTGACACCGGCAACGGGAACGCGGAGCAGTACGAGGTCGGCAAGGCGATGGCCGACAAATGCAACGCGACCGGCTGCGACTTCGTGGTGCTCCTGGGCGACAACATCTACGACTCGGGGATCAGCTCGCCGGATGATCCGCAGATGAAGACCAAGTTTGAGCAGCCGTTCGCCCCGGTGAACGCGCCGTTCTACGCGGTGCTCGGCAACCACGACTACGGCGTCGACGGGCTGGGGCTCGACTTCAGCCGCGCCAAGCACCAAATCGAGTACACGAAGCGCTCCACCAAATGGAAGATGCCGGCCGAGTACTACCGCTTCACGAAGGAGCACGTGGATCTCATCGCCCTCGACACCAACAAGCAGATGTACGGGCAGGATGGTGATCAGGAGCGCGACGTGAAGAAGTGGCTCGGCGAGTCGAAGGCGCGCTGGAAGATCGCCCTGGGCCACCACCCGTACAAGTCGAACGGGCCGCACGGCAACGCCGGCGACTACGACGGCCAAGGGTGGATTCCCTACCGCAACGGCGACGGCGTCAAAGACTTCCTCGAGGACATCGTCTGCGGCAAGGCCGACCTCTACCTGTCCGGCCACGACCACAGCATGCAGTACCTGACCCAGACTTGCGCCGGCACCGAGCTGGTGGTGTCGGGCGCGGGCTCGAAGCCGTCGAAGCTGTCGACGAAGAACCCCGTGCGCTACCAGGCCTCGAAGCTGGGCTTCGCGTACATCACCGCGCAGGGCGACACGCTGACGCTGGAGTTCTTCAACACCCAGGGCGTCGCGGAGTTCACCCGCGTCCTGACCAGGTAGCGTGCGCTCCGCCCTTCCCTGGCTGCTCGCGGCGGCGCTCGGCGTGGTGGCGGCCCTTCTCTGGGCGCGCGGAGAGAAGGCCCCCGCGCCCGACGCACCCGCACTGGTGGAGCAGGTGCGCGAGGTGCTGCGGCTCGAGACGCTCGAGGTGTCGCTGTACAAGAAGATCTCCTTCGAGCCGGACCCGGAGGAGAAGGCGACGCTCTGGGGCGAGCTGATGGAGTGGGCGCGCTTCACCGTCTCGCCACCGCGGGGAAGGGCCATCGTCTTCGCTGAAGCGCACCTGGGCTTCGACTTCCGCAAGCTGGGGCCTGATGCGGTGCGCATCGAACGGCAGCGCGCCATCGTGAAGCTTCCGAAGATGCAGGTCGTGGTGGAGCTCAAGCCGGGCGAGACGGAGATCATCGGCTCGAACCTGAACTCCGCGCAGACGGCGGAGCTGCTCGAGCGCGCGAAGAAGACGTTCGAGGCCGAGGTGCTGCAAGACCAAGCGCTGGAGCGTCGCGCGCGACAGTCGGCCGAGCGCGCGATCCGCGGCGTGCTGGCCGGAGCCGGCGTGCGCGAGGTGGTGTTCGTCGAGGAGACGACGACCGGGGCGATGTGATGGCGCCTTGCAACGGCCGGGGACAGTCCCCTCCCCAGTTAGCGGCGGGTGAGAGCCCCTTCGGCCGTCAAGTGAAAGCGGCCTTCGATGCCGCCCTCGTGCGTGGGCAGCGCGTCGAGGCGGCGCGACGCTTCGGCGTCATCCGCCGCGCAGCCGACCACCACCTCTCGGCGGCCCAGCTGCACGTGCCAGGCGCGAGCACCGGGGAGCTGGCCTCGAACGCGCCCGAGCAAGAGCCGCGCGGCGTCGTGGCCGTCCTGGGTCGCGAGCGCCCACAACGGCGAGTCGGGATCGAGCTCAAGCACGGGTGGCCGCGCCTCCAAGTTCCTCCAGGCCGCGTCGTCGAGCGCGTCCAGGGAGACGTCGAGCTGAGCGAGCGCGGCGTGCGGCACGTACGGCAACAGCTCGGGGTGCGACTCGACGTAGAACACCTGGAGGCCTGCGGGCCCAGGTCGGCGCAGCGCCAGCGGCGCTTGGACGTGGAAGTCGCCGGGCCGCAAGACCGGCAGCACGCGCGCGACGAGGGTGTCGGCGTCGGCCGAGAGCCGCACGTCGGCGCGCGCCTCGAGCTCGGAGGCGACGAGCTGCGCCTCGGGGTCCAACGGATCCAGCCGCAAGACCTGGTCGATGCGGGCGCGGGCGCTCGCGAGCTCACCCCGCTCCATCGCGAAGAGCGCCAGCGCCTTGAGCGCCTCGGGGTCTTGGGGGCTCAGCGCGAGCGCGCGCTTCAGCGCGGCCTCGGCCGGCGCGCCCTGGTCAAGGACGGTGTGCGCGCGCGCCAGCGCGAGGTGGCACTGCACGTCGGAAGGAAAGTCCCTGACGAGCCGCTCGAGGTACACGAGCGCTTGACGCGCCTCCCCCGCCTGCAGGAGCGCGTGCCCCCACGCCAGCCGCACGAGCAACCGGCTGCCGGCGTGCGCGTGGCGCTGGAGGGTCGCGAGCTCGTCCTCGCTCAACCGCTCACCCGAAGCGACCTTCGCCACCAGCCGCTCGAGCGACTCGCTCACGTCGCGCCGCCCTGGCAGCCGCCGCAGTCGACGTCGGGCGTGTCGCAGCCCTCGACGCAGTAGCCGTCGTCCTCGCAGCTCGGCCGCTCCTTCTCGTTCAACCAAGCGCGAATGAAGTCGCTCACCGCGTCGACGCGCGTGTCGGCGCCCAGCGTGCAGGTCTCGACGAGCGCCTGGGCGGCGAAGAGAAACGAGTGAACCCCCACCACGCGCTCGCTCCCGTCGGGGAACTGGTACAGGGACGGCCCGCCGGAGTCGCCGCTGCAGATGCCCTTCTTCTCGTCGGGCTCGCCCAGCAGGTAGTGGTTCGCGCTGAGCAGCCCGAAGCGCAGCGCTGTCTCCCGGCGCGCCCCGCCGCTCGACGGCTCCTTCGCGTCCGACAAGCCGTAGCCGAGCACCCGGAGCGGCTCCCCCCGCAGCTCCGAGACCGAATCGGCATTCCAGCTCTTGGGCGCGATGCCCGGCCAACGGTCGAGCTCGACGAGCGCGACGTCCTTGTACGCGAGCGTCTTGTCGTAGGCGGGGTGCAGCCACCAGGACACAGCGCGGTAGAGCTGGGCGGGCGGGATCGACGCCGTGTCCTCCGGCCGCACGCTCGAGACGTTGGTCGCCACCACGCTGGACGGCTCCGACTTCGGGTCGACGCAGTGGGCGGCGGTGAGGAGGGTGCGGTTGGCGATCAAGGTCGCGCTGCACAGCCGCGGACCGCCCTTCGCGCGCACGATGAGCGCGAACACCTGCGGATCCGCCGACGCGTCGCCGCCGAGCACCGCGTCCCGCCGCGCGCAGGTGAGCCCGCTCGTCTGCGCGCCGAGCTCGGGCTGGGCGCAACCGGTGAGCGCCGCGAGGACGGCGAGAGACGCTGTGATCCGTCGAGCCATCGAAGCGGCGTCGCCTTAGCATGGCCGGCGGGAGAAACACTAACCGTGCAACGTCGGCATGTTCTCTTCATCACGGCGCGTCTCGACGCCGGAGAGGAACTCGTCGAGCGCGTCGATGTCGATGGGCTTGCGAAACACCGCGTCGACCAGCGCCAGGTTGCTGCGGTTCTGGCCGCGCACGTCGGCGCCGGTGATCATCGCCAGCAGCACGTCCCCCGAGTGCGTGCGCAGCCGCCGCGCCAGCTCCCAGCCAGACATGTCGGGCATCACCACGTCGAGCAGCGCGGCGTCGTAGCTGCCCGCCTCCCAGCACTGGAGCGCCTGGCTCCCGGAGTGCGCCACCATGGTCTCGTAGCCTTCCTCCTCGAGCAGCTGCGCCAGCATGCGCGCGTTGTCGATGTCGTCGTCGACCACGAGCACGTGCCGGGTGCTCTGCGCCCTGCGCTTGGGCGGCGTCACCGGCTCGTCGGCGCGCTGCTGCCGCGCGACGAGCGGCAGGTTGAGGCGAAAGACCATGCCCCACCCTTCGTTGTCGGAGCCCGCAGGCTCGGAGGAGAGCTCGCCGCCCCAACGGCGGACGTGCGCCCGACCGACCGCGAGCAGCAAGAAGAGCTGCGGTGAAGCGGACCGCGCCTTCAGCGGATCAAACAAGCGGGCCTCTTCCTCAGGCATGAACGCGGAGCCGGTGGAGCGGACCCTCAGCGAGACGCTGTCGCCGTGCACCTCGTTGGTGACCTCGACCTGGCCGCCAGGCTGGGCGCGCTCGGCGGCGGCGAGGACCAGGTTGACGATGATCTCCCGCATCAGCGCCACGTCCACCGTCACCACGGCTTGTCCCGCCACCTTGCTGCTCAGCCGGACGTCCGCCCGCAGCGACTCCAGCTCGGGGCGCGCGAAGTCGATCGCCTCGTTGGTGAGCGTGGTCAGGTCGACGACGCGCATCTCGTCTTCGATGTCGCCCTGCGCCAGCTCCTGCAGCCGGGCAACCAGCTCGCCGATGTTCTGCACGGTGCGGTCCAGCGCGTCGATGTGCTCGCGCTTGCCGTCGCGCTGATAGAGCGTGAGCCGCAGCCGCAGGACGTTGAGGAAGTTGTTGAGCGTGTGCGCGGCGTCGCCCGCCAGGTGCCCCAAGGCGTGGACGCGGGTGCGCTGCATCAGCCGTCCCTGCAGCCGCTGCAGCTCCTCGTACGCCTTGGACAGCTCGCGGCTCCGCTGCGCGCTCTCGGTCCGGTCGGTGAGCGTGAGGACCACGCCCGCAAGCTCGCGCTCCTCGTGCTCCTCCCAGATGGGGGTCGCCGCCATCTCGACGATGAGCTCGGCGCCGTCGGGGAGCCGCCGAATCGACATCCACCCCGCCAGCACCGCGCCGTTCGCCTCGAGCGAGCGCGACGAAGGCAGCTCCGGGAGCCGCACCGGCCGGCCGTCCAAGTGGCGCGCGTTGAGCTGCCGCAGGCTCGCGGCCAGCGCCTGCGAAGGCCCCACGAACGAGCGCGTCGGCAAGCCCGTCAGCCGACCGACGCTGGGCGTGGCGTAGACGACCTCGCCGTCGGGCTCGATGAGCAGGATGCCGACGTCGACGTGCTGGAGGATCGTCTCCATCACCGCGGCCTCGCGGAACCGCACCTCTTCGGTGCGCAGCACCCGGGCGTAGCTGCTGTGCACCGCCGCCTGGGCCTCGCCGATCAGCTCCGCGATGACCTCGGCCACCGCCGGGTCGATGGCGTCGTGGTGGCGGGCGTAGACCTGCAAGAGCACCAGCTCGAGCCCCTTGAGCTCGCGCGCCAGGTCGTCGGGGTTGAAGCGCTGGTCGTACCGCCGCCCGCCGTGCGCTCGGATGGTCTCCGGCCAGAGCCACAAGGCGTCCTCCCCTCGCGTCTCGAGCAGGCGAATGAGCGAGGCGAGCTGCTCCGCCAAGGGCGCGCGAATGTCGCGGCCAGGCAGCTCTATCTCTTGCAGCTCACGGCGCAGCCGCTTCGCCCACAAGCGCACGATGCGGGTCTGCTCTTGCTGCAACAGGCGCAAGAGCGCGTCGATGGCCTCGGTGGTGGTCACAGTGGTGCCCTGAAAATGAACACTGGGCGCCGAGCCGGCCACCACATTGAAAGGGCGGCCGAGCGAGCCCAACTTCAGATATCGAATGAACCAGGGTCGTCCTCGACAGCTCGAGCCGCGACCGTCGGACGTCACGATGGCTCACCTCTACCGCGGCGAGCTCAATCGGTCGGACCGATGGCGGACCCGGCTCGACACCACCACCAACTGGGCGTTGACCACCAGCGCCGCGGTCATCTCGTTCGCCTTCGGCTCGACGCGCACCACCCACGTGGTGCTCCTGGTCGGCATCTGGATGGTGATCACCTTCTTGCTGATCGAATCGCGGCGCTATCGCTACTACGACATCTGGATTCGCCGCGTGCGGCTGATGGAGGACGGCTTCTGGGTGCCGCTCCTTCGGCAGGAGCCGGTCGACCCAGACGCGCTCAAGGAACTGGCGCAGGAGCTCGAGCGGCCGATGCTTCAGCTCTCCTTCACCAGCGCGCTGCAGACCCGGCTCAACCGCGCGTACGGCTCGCTGCTCAGCGTGCTGTTCGGCACCTGGTACGTGAAGGTCTACTCGTTCCCCCACCCGGTGGTGAACCTGGACGAGTTCATCGAGCGCGCCCACGTGGGGCCGATCAGCGGCTGGTTGGTGACGGGCATCGTGCTGCTGTTCACCTGCATCGCGGTGGCGCTGTTCCTGCTGTCCTTCGTGGTGCGCGCCCCGCTGGGTGAGCTGCGCAGCCGGCCGAGGCGGAGGCGCTCGCTCTTCGAGTCGATCTACCGCCCCTACGAGCCCAGCCGGCGCCGGCGCGATCCCCGCGAGACCGCACGCGCCTGAAGCGGCTGTGCTAAGCCAGGCCGCCATGAGCAGCCCTCAGAAAATCACCTTGATCAACGGCGACGGGGTGGGTCCAGAAGTGGTGCGCGCCACGGTGCGCGTGCTCGAGGCCTTGAAGCTTCCCTTCGAATTCGAGAGCGCGGACGCGGGCCTAGAGGTCTTCAATATTCACGGCACCAACCTGCCGCAGGCGACGGTCGAGTCCGTGCTGCGCAACAAGGTCGCGCTCAAGGGGCCCACCGGCACGCCGATCGGCACCGGGCCTTCGTCTGCGAACGTCGCGCTGCGGAAGTCGCTCGAGCTGTACGCGTCGCTTCGTCCGGTGAAGAGCGTCCCCAACGTGAAGACGCGCTACGAGAACGTCGATCTGGTGGTGGTGCGCGAGAACACCGAGGACCTGTACGCCGGGCTCGAGCACATCGTGGTGCCGGGCGTGGTGGAGAGCCTGAAGATCATCACCGAGAAGGCCTCGACGCGCATCGCGCGGTTCGCCTTCGAGCACGCGCGCGCCCACCAGCGCAAGAAGGTGAGCGCGGTGCACAAGGCCAACATCATGAAGCTGTCGGACGGCCTGTTCCTCGACTGCTGCCGCAAGATGGCTCGGGAGTTTCCCGAGATTCAGTACGAGGAGGTCATCGTCGACAACCTGTGCATGCAGCTGGTGAAGAACCCCGAGAAGTACGACGTGCTGCTGCTGGAGAACCTGTACGGCGACATCGTGTCCGACCTCTGCGCGGGGCTGGTGGGCGGGTTGGGCGTGGTGCCCGGCGCGAACATCGGCGAGCACAGCGCGATCTTCGAGGCGGTGCACGGCACGGCGCCGGACATCGCGGGCAAGGGGCTGGTGAACCCCACCGCGCTGATGATGTCCGCGGTGATGATGCTGCGCTGGCTCGAGCACCACGAGGCGGCCAACCGCTTCGAGCGCGCGCTCGCCCAGGTCTACCAAGACGGCAAGGTGAGGACGCAGGACCTGGGGGGAAAGGCGACGACGCAGGCGTTCACCGACGCGGTGATCGCCGCGTTGTAGTGCGCGGGGCGCCTAGCCGACGGTCACCTTGCGCACGCCGCGCGCGCTGAGCAGCGCCGGCACCCGCTCGCGTTGATCTCCCTGCAGCACCAGGCTCTCGCCTTCGACCGCGCCGCCGCAGCCCAAGCCCTGCTTGAGCGCCTTGAGCCACGCGCCGAGCTCTTTCCCGTTCAGCCCCAGCTGCTCGATGACGGTGACCTCTTTTCCACCGCGGCCCTTGCGCTCCATCCGAACGACGGCGCGCGCGGGGCCCTTCTTCTCTGTCGCAGGCTCGGGCGCGACCGACGACGCGCGCTGCGGCAGCTGGCCTTTCAGGGCCTCGAGCGCGCCGAACGGATTGTTGAAGGGCTTGCCGTCGCCCGAGTGGCTCACCGCAGCCCCTCGCCTCCATGGGCGTGCGACATCGGCAGGTGCTGGCCGAACAGCGGGTGATTCGCGTTGCCACGCGCCAGCGCCATCGCGAACAGGAACGCGCCCGACGGCATCGCCTCCTTGCCGTTGATCAGCACGATGGGCGTTCCGCGCGGGTTGTACTGCTGCGCGTAGCGAATGTCCTCGTCCAGCTTGCTCTGCGTCTCCGGGTGGGCGATGCAGGCCTCGAGCTGCGCGCGGCCCATCGAGCCCGACGACGCGATCTTGAGGATCTCCTCCGCGCTGGTCAGCCGCTCCTGGGCCTCGAACAAGCGCTCGCGCACCTGCCAGAAGTCCGGCGCCTGCTCGAGGCAGATCTGCGCCTTGGCGCCCACGCA
Organism: uncultured Myxococcaceae bacterium; assembly: GCA_964511185.1. Taxonomy (GTDB): domain Bacteria; phylum Myxococcota; class Myxococcia; order Myxococcales; family Myxococcaceae; genus CAZEDU01. Next base: position 12,514 of record CAZEDU010000096.1, read on the forward strand.
GCTCACCCCGCCGGCCTCGCGCTGCACCGCCGGGTTGCAGGCCTTGTCGAGCGGGAAGTGGCGCGCTTCGACCGAGAAGCTGTTCGGCGGCACCGCCTGGGCGATCTGCTTCATCATCTCGACCAACGCGCGGCAGTGGCCGCAGCGCAGGTCCGTGAACTCCACCACCTTCATCGGCGCCTCGGCGCTGCCCATGCGGGTGCGCGGCGCGGCGGCGGGCGGCAGCGGGCGCGCGTGGATGTACGCGTCGAGCGCGTCGGCGAGCCCCTTCTTCTCCATCGCGTTGAGCTCGTCGAGGAAGGAGACCAAGGCTTGATCCGCGTCGCTCACCGGCCCGGTGCTCTGCGCCTTGGCGGTGGTCGCGCCGTCTTTCCGGGTCGGCAGGTTGCCCGCCGTGCTCTTCGGCGTGGTCAGCCCCGGGTAGAGCAGCACCAGGTAGCTGATCAGCGCCAGGCCGGCGGCCCAACCCACGGCGCCCTTCCACTCGCCGCCCTTCGGCACCACCGGGCCAGGCAACAGCCGCAGCGCCACGATGGCGAAGGAGAGCACGATGGCGTAGGTGCCCAGGCAGGTGAGGCACCACGAGCCGATGCGGATGCTCGCCACCGCGAAGGTGACGCAGCTCAGCACGCCGAGCGCGGACCAAAGCCGCAGGGCGCCCACCGCCACGGTCACGCTCTGCTTCGTCATCGCCCGGTGCATCAACACCGCGGACAGGCCGAACGCCGTGAGCCCCCACACCAGCCCCAGCCCCGCGAGCGGCATGCCAGTGAGCGCGTGGACGTTGGAGGCGAACGAAGAGGTCCACACCGTGCCGCAGTTGAGCGTCTCGTTGAGCGCGCAGGTCGGCGAGCCGCCGGCGCGCACGAACATCAGCTCCATCCACTGGTAAAGCGAGAGCAGGCTCTCCGCCAGGCTGGCCACGAAGAGCAGCACCAATGCCAGCGGCCACACCGCGGGCGCCTCTTGGGTTTGGGCGCGTTTCATCGAGGAGGGGGGCACATCATCACCAGGCGGCGGCAGTCAACTGTTTCATGGCTTGGCCGCCGAAGGGGCCGCCCCTTATATACGAGCCGATGTCGTTTGCCGCTCCCCACCCCATCGAATCTCCCCTGGTCGAGTACCAAGCGGCCCGTGAACGCGCGGCCCTGCTCGATGCTTCCGGGCGAGAGCTCCTCCAGCTGACAGGGCCGGACGCTTTGTCGTTCCTGCACGGGATGGTGACCAACGACATCGAGGGCTTGCCCGTGGGCGGCGTCACGTACGCGGCGATGCTCACGCCCAAGGGCGGCATGGTGAGCGACGTGCGCGTCTTTCGGCGCGCCGAGGACCTGTTGCTCGAGGTCGAGCCGGGGCAGGGCGAGAAGGCGCTCGGGTTCTTGTCGAAGTACCTCATCTCGGAGGACGCCGAGCTGCACCCGGCCACCGAGTCTTTCTCGGTCGTGTCGCTCTGGGGTCCCGGCAGCGCGGGCGTGCTCCGTGCGGCCTCGGGGCGGGACGTCGCCGCCGCGGTCCATCGGTCCGAGACCGTGCCGCTGGGCTCGGCCGAGGCGTTGGTGACGGGCGGTTGGTTCTCGGGCGAGGCGGGGGTGGATCTGATCATCCCCCGAGGTGCGCGCGAGTCGGTCCTCGCCTTGCTCACCGGCGCGGGGGCGACGGCGGCGCAACCGTCGACGTGGGAGCTCTTGCGCGTCGAGGCGGGCCTGCCGCGGTACGGGCAGGACATGACCGAGACCACCATCCCGCTCGAGGCGTCGCTCGACCGCGCGATTCACTACCAGAAGGGCTGCTACATCGGCCAAGAGGTCATCGCGCGCGCCACCTTCCGAGGGCACGTGAACAAGAAGCTGGCGGGCCTGCTGCTGGGCGATGCGCCGGTCCCGCCGAAGACCGAGCTGTTTCGCGGCGAGAAGAGAATCGGCTTCGTCACCTCGGTCGCGCGGTCGTTCGCGCGCGGCCAGTGGATTGCGCTCGGCTACGTCCACCGCGACAGCCTGACCCCAGGCACCGAGCTGAAGGCCGCCGGACGAGAGGCCCCGGCCTTCGTCGAGAAGCTCCCGTTCGTCTGAGCGCGCGGCGCGTCGACACAACTTCGAACGCGGCGCGGCGATAAGGGGATGATCTCCCCAAGCTCGCCCGGAGCGCCGCCGCCATGCCCACCGTTTCCGCCACCCAACCGAAGAGCGCCATCCAGTCGCAGACGCCCACGCCGTTCAAGTTCTTCCTCCCCGACGGCGTCAAGGTCACCCGCTCGAAGAGCCTGGCGATCGAGTCGATCGAGGTGAAGGGCACCTACAACAAGTCGCAGGTGGGCACGGTGCGCTTCAACGCGAAGACAGGCAAGTTCACCAGCACCAAGAAGTTCTGGAACGATCCGAAGACGCCCGCGCCGAAGGCCATGACCCAGGCGGAGCTCAAGGACTTCGCCGCCTCGCTCGAGCAGCACATCAAGACGGCCAAGAACGTCGCGAACGGCTACTTCTTGATGCTGCAGAACGTGAAGAAGGCGCTCAAGCCTCCAGCGGCCCAGCCGGTGTTCGATCCCGCGAAGGTCCCCTTGAGCGTCATGCACAAGGACAAGAGCGCTCACGTCGAGGCGTCGATGTGGATCAACCTGATGCCCGGCACCAGCCCTTCGTCGACGATTCACGCCTCGGTGAAGCTCCTGGGCACCGGCATGACCGACGCGCCGCCCCGCTTCCAGGTCACCGAAGTCGCCGCCTATGCGAAGGGCAGCAAGACGCCGGTGTACCTGCGGAAGAACCCCAAGACGCTTCCCCCCGGCATCGAAGGCCGCGGCGTGTCGGTGGTCGAGATCCCCATCACCTTCTCGAAGCTCGACCTCAACAAGCAGTACACCTTCGTGGTGAAGACCAAGCTCAGCGGCTCGCCGGTGAAGACCGTCCGGTCCGACTACGTGCCGGTCGAGCGCGTCTACTGAGCGACGACTTAGTTTAGCCCTTCACCCGCACGAAGAACGGCGGCGGCAACGCGAGCACGGTCACCTTCGGCTTCGACGCGCCCAGGTACTCGCGCGCCTTGGTGAGCCCGTCCTCCACGTCCGCGGCGGGCATGAAGCCCAGCCGCGCGCACGAGCGCGGATCTCCATGCGCGACGATGATCTTCCCGATGCGCTTGCGCGCGGGCCAGGTCTGGTACCAGAGGTACAACGGGTGCGTGCCGTGGAACGCGAACCGGCGCTGGTAGCTGGACACGAACTCCGGACGACCCGCGAAGTAGGCCTCGAACCGCTCGTGCATCGGCGTCGGCTCGCGCTCGGTGCGCAGCACCTTCTCGTACAGCTCTTGATGCGGTGAATGCACGCGCGCGTCGAACTTCGGCTCGAGCGGGTTGGCGAACACCAGCGCGCCGCCGGGCTTCAAGAGCGGCTGGGTGGTGAACATGTTCGACACGAAGAAGAGCGCCAGGTGGGCGGCGAGCACGGGGTTCTGCTGCGAGCGAATCGCGTACGGACCGATGTCGGGCAGCCCGCACACGACGATGTCGGCCTGGCCGTCGGCGTCTATCTCGTGCTGGCGATAGAACGCCTCGAGCGCGCGCGGGGCCACCGCGCCGGGCGACCCGGCGAAGGCGGCGATGGGCCGATAGCTCGCCTTCATCAAGCGGGCGGCGCGGTGGCGCACCGCGCTCGGCATCGCGTTCCACATCTGCACTGGCCGCGCCCGCGCCCGCTCCGACTGCAGGAGCGCCGCGAGCGGCGACGCCCACAGCTCGTTGTTGAGGACGGCGGTCAGCTGCACCACCTTCGTCTTCGCGGCCAGCTTGGCGCCGACCTCGTCGTGCTTCTTCTGGTAGCTCGAGCCCGCCAGCAGCGGCGCCGCCTCCTGCTCGAAGAGCGCCGGCGCGTTGAGCTGGCGCGCGGTGCGGTAACCGGCGACGCCCGAGACGAGCCCGTACCAGCCGGGGCTCACCGGCGTGCTGACGACGTTCAGGTGCACGACGAGGTCCGCCTCGACCACCGCGCGGTTGAGCTCGAGCGGACCCGACGGGCCGTCTCCCACCGGGCGCAGCAGGCTCCGCTCCTCGGCGTCGTGGCAGATGACCGGGAAGCTCGCCGTCGACTGCACGCCGAGCAGCTCGGTGAGCTCGGTGTTGCGCCACTGGCGGTTGAGCCCGTTGGCGAGCAGCACGGTGACGCGGTTCGACCGGAGCCCCTGCGCGCTCAAGACTTGGAGCACCGCCTCCAACATCTCGCGGCGGCAGTCGCGCCGCATCTGCGGCACCGGGAACGACGGGTCGTCGATGACCACGCAGACGCGCGACTTGGCGGTGACCAACGACGCCAGGGGCTCCAAGTCGAGCGGCTCCTCCAGCGCCCGGAAGCACACGTCGCGAAAGTCGTCCAACCCGGGCAGCGGCAACGGCGGCTGAAGCACCCGCGCGTCGTCCGGAAGCTCCGGCGTCTGCAAGTCGAACCCTGACAACATCAACGTTCTGGCCACGGTGCGCGCAAGCTACCCTAAACTTCTCACCATGAAAGACCTCAAAGCCGTGCTCTTCGACATGGACGGCGTCCTGGTGAAGAGCGACGAGGTCTGGTTCCGCGCGGTGGAGGAGGCAGGCGTGCGCTTCCGCGGCCGCGCCATCACGCGCGAGGAGTTCTTTCCCACCTTCGGGCAAGGCACCGCCGCCGACGTGACGGTGTTCGGCTTGGGCTGCAGCGTGCAACAGCTCGACGCCTTCTACGCCGAGGCGTTCCTGCGCTTCATCGACCAGATGTGGGTCAACCCCGAGGCGGCGCCGCTGTTCGCGGCGCTTCGCGCGCGAGGCCTGCGGGTGGCGGTGGTCACCAACACCGTGAGCCCGCTGGCGAAGGAGGTTCTCCGGCGCGCTGCGCTCCTCGACCGGCTCGACGCGCTGGCGTGCGCCGACCACGTCGCCCACGCCAAGCCGGCGCCCGACCTGGTGCTCCACGCCTGCCGAGCGCTCGGGGTCGGCGCCGACGAGGCCTGGATGGTCGGGGACTCACGGTTCGACCGGGAAGCCACGCGCGCCGCGGGTGTCCACTTCGTCGGCTTCGGCATCGACGGCGACGCTCGGATCGAGCGGCTGGGCGACCTTCCGGCGCTCCGGAAAGGCGGTTGAAGCCCAAGGTGGCGCCTTGCTAGAGCCCCCTTATGCCCAACGTCCGCATGGAAAAAGACACCTTCGGTCCCATCGAGGTCCCCGCCGACAGGCTGTGGGGCGCCCAGACGCAGCGCTCGCTGCAGAACTTCGCCATCTCCAGCGAGAAGATGCCCCTCGCGCTGGTGCGGGCGCTGGTGCTCGTCAAGAAGGCGGCGGCGGTGGTGAACACCGAGCTGGGCGCGCTGCCCCAAGAGAAGTCGCGGGCCATCACCCAGGCGGCGGACGAGGCGCTCGACGGCAAGCTCGACGCCGAGTTCCCCTTGAGCGTGTGGCAGACCGGCAGCGGCACCCAGACGAACATGAACGTCAACGAGGTGCTCGCCAACCGCGCCAGCGAGCTGTTGGGCGGCGAGCGCGGCGAAGGGCGCAAGGTGCACCCGAACGACGACGTCAACAAGGCCCAGAGCTCGAACGACGTCTTCCCCACCGCGATGAGCGTGGCGGCGACCACCGCGGTGGCGCGCGAGGTGCTCCCGTCGGTGAAGAAGCTGCGCGACGTGCTCGCCGAGAAGAGCAAGGCGTTCGCGAAGGTGGTCAAGATCGGCCGCACGCACCTGCAGGACGCGACGCCGCTCACGCTGGGGCAGGAGTTCTCGGGCTACGTCGCGCAGCTGGATCAAGGCCTCAAGCATCTGGAGCAGCAGCTGCCGCATCTGTACGAGCTGGCGCTGGGCGGCACCGCGGTCGGCACGGGCTTAAACGCGCCCAAGGGCTACGCCGAGCGGGTCGCGAAAGAAATCGCCTCGCTCACCGGCTTGCCGTTCGTCACCGCGCCCAACAAGTTCGAGGCGCTCGCCGCGAACGACGCGCTGGTGCACGCGCACGGGGCGCTCAAGGGCATCGCCGCGGCGCTGTTCAAGATCGCCAACGACATCCGCTGGCTCGCCTCCGGCCCGCGCTCGGGCCTGGGAGAGATCACCCTCCCCGAGAACGAGCCCGGCAGCTCCATCATGCCCGGCAAGGTGAACCCCACGCAGTGCGAGGCGATGACCATGCTCTGCGCGCAGGTGATGGGGAACGACGTGGCGATCTCCATCGGCGGCGCGTCCGGCAACTTCGAGCTCAACGTCTACAAGCCGCTGCTCGCGCACAACTTCCTGCAGTCGTGCCGGCTGATCGCCGACGGGTGCAAGAGCTTCCGCGAGAACTGCGCCGAGGGCATCGCGCCGAACACGCCGCGCATCGAGGAGAACTTGCGGCGCTCGTTGATGCTGGTGACCGCGCTCAACCCGCACATCGGCTACGACAACGCGGCGAAGATCGCCAAGAA
>CAZEDU010000097.1:0-8159 GCA_964511185.1 uncultured Myxococcaceae bacterium
CTCGAGCGCGGCCTCGATCTCATCGCCCAAGGCGTCGACGAGCTCCACAGCCGCACGAAGGGCTTTCGCGCGCGCCTGTGCTTGGAGGTGACCGCCGGACAGGGGAACTCGATTGGCTGGCGGTTCGAGCACCTGGCGGAGATCCTCTCGCGCGCCCGAGCGGGGGACCGCCTGGGCATCTGCCTGGACACCTGCCACCTCTTCGCGGCCGGCTATGACGTCTCGACCCAACGCGGTTACGAGAAGGTCATGCGCGAGCTCGACACCATCGTCGGGCTCGACCGGGTCCGGTGCTTTCACCTGAACGACTGCAAGAAGCCGCTGGGCTGCCGCGTGGATCGCCACGAGGAGATCGGCAAAGGCACGCTCGGCCTGACGGTGTTTCGCTGCCTGGTCAACGATCCCCGGTTCGAGAACACCGTGGGCGTGCTCGAAACGCCCCACCCCGAGCGCTACCCAGAGGCGATCCGGCTTCTGGAATCGCTGGTGAAAGGGTAGGACAGCCCCGAATGGCCCGCCCTTCGCTCAACGGAAGAAAGCGCGCGGAGGGGGGCGCTCCAGGCGCCGGCACGATCGCGCACCTGCCGGCGAAGGCGAAGCTCGAGCGGCTGCTCAAGCTCGCCAAGGGCAAGAAGCGCGGGCTGATCCTCACCCACGACAACCCCGACCCCGACTCGATCGCCTCGGCCGTGGCGCTCACGTTCCTGCTCGAGCGCAAGGCCGGGGTCGACTGCCGGGTGGGCTACGGCGGCATCATCGGCCGCGCGGAGAACATCGCGTTCGTGAAGGTGCTGCGTCTGCCGGTCTCGCCCGTCTCGCAGGTCGTGTTCGACGAGTACGATCTGCTCGGCCTGGTCGACACGCAGCAGTCGGTCGGCAACCATTCGCTGCCCGAGCGCTACTCGGCAGACATCGTGATCGACCACCACCCGCTGCGCGAGGAGGGCTTGACCGCCCCCTTTGCCGACGTGGGCGGCGACTACGGGGCGACGTCGACGCTGATCTGCGAGTACCTCAAGGCGGCGCGGCTGGAGCCGTCTGTCGAGGTGGCGACCGCGCTGTACTACGGCATCAAGGCCGACACGCGGGACCTGGGGCGCGAGACCACCGACAGCGACGTCGACAACTACCTGTGGCTGTTCCCGCGCATCGACAAGCAGCTGCTCAGCCAGATCGAGCACCCCGAGCTGCCGCAGCGCTACTTCCGGCTGTACCACACGGCGATCGAGCGGGCGAAGGTGTACTCGCACGCGGTGATCACCGACCTGGGCGAGGTCTACACGCCCGACATGGTGCCCGAGGTCGCCGAGCGGCTGAACTACATTGAAGACATGAAGTGGTCGCTCGCCTTCGGCAGCTACCGCAGCCAGCTCTACTTCTCGCTGCGGGTGCGGGATCGCCGGATGAACGCGGGGCGGCTGATCCGAGAGATCTGTCAGGACAAGGGCGGGTCCGCCGGCGGGCACGGCAGCATGGCCGGGGCGCGCATCCCGCTGTGGGGCACGCGGTCGCAGCGGACCGCGCTCAAGCGTGAGCTGGTGGCGCGCTTCCGCGAGGCGTTCGGCGTCTCGAGCGAGCGCGGCGCCTCGCTCCTGAGCGACGACGACTGAGCCTTGATCTACTGGGACCACAACGCCACCACGCCCATGCACCCCGAGGTCCGCGAGCGCTACGCGCGCGCCTTGGCCGAAGGCCTCGGCAACCCCGCGAGCGTGCACCAGGCGGGCCGCGCGGCGCGCCAGCGGCTGATGGCCGCGCGCGAGCGCGTCGCCCGGGTCGTCGGCTGTGAGCCCAAGGAGGTCGTCTTCACCGCGTCGGGCTCCGAGGCCGACGCGCTCGCGCTCAAGGGAGCGCCGGCCGGACGGGTGGTGATCTCGCAGATCGAGCACCCCGCCCTCCTCGACGCGGCGGCGCAGCTCGAGCGGCTGGGCGCCGCGGTGGTGCGCGTCCCGCCCAACCGCGACGGGCGCATCGACGCCGCGCGGATGATCTCCGAGCTCACGCCGGGCACCCGCCTGTGCTCGCTCCTGTGGGTGAACAACGAGACCGGCGTCGTGCAGCCCGTGCGCGAGGTCGCGCGCGCGTGCCGCGATCGCGGCGTCCTCTTTCACTCCGACGCGGTGCAGGCGGCGGGCAAGGTGCCGATGGGCCTGCGGGAAGCGGACGCCGACATGCTGTCGCTCTCCGCGCACAAGCTCGGCGGGCCCGTGGGGATCGGCGCGCTGATCGTGCGGCGCGGCGTCGCGCTCGAGCCGCTCGTCCCCGGCCACCAGGAAGACGGGCGGCGCGGCGGGACGTCGAGCGTGGCGCAGGCCGAAGCGCTGGCGTTCGCGCTGGAGCACTCGGCGGCGCACCTCGACGAGCGCGCGGCGCGGCTGGGCGCGCTGCGAGACCGCTTCGAACGGGCCGTTCGAGACGCGCTCGCCGACGTCGAAGTGAACGGCCTCGCCGCGCCCCGCTGCCCCAACACCAGCAACCTGCAGTTCACCGGGGCCGACGGAGAGGCGCTGCTCATCGCGCTCGATCTGGAGGGAATCTGCGTGTCGACCGGCGCGGCCTGCGCGTCCGGGTCGCTCAAGCCATCGCACGTGCTGCTCGCCATGGGCCGAACCCCGGCGCAGGCCCAGGCGTCGCTCCGGTTCTCGTTGGGCCCCGAGGCGACCGCCGAGGAAGTCGACCAGGTCGTCGCCGCGCTCGTTCGCGCGGTCCCCCACGCGCGCGAGGCCGCCCAGCAGATGGCGTGAGGCGCACGATCAGGGCCGCAGCACGTCGGTCGAGCCGAACAGCCCGCGCACGATGGCCGAGATGGCCAGCGGCGTTCCGACCCGCTCGTCGTAGTGCGGCTTGAGCGCCAACGCGAACTCCGCCGCGGTCTGAAACCGGGCCTTCGGGTCCTGCGCCATCGCCTTGTCGAGCACCGCCGCGAGCTCCGCCGGCACGTCGGGTCGCTTCGTCCGCAGCGGGGTCATGTTGCGCGCGCGAATCGCTTCGAACACGTCCTCGGGCTTCTTGCCCTTGAACGGCCGGTCGAGCGTGAGCAGCTCGTAGAGCGTCACCGCCGCCGCCCACAGGTCGGTGGCGGGGCTCGTCTCGCCTTCGAGGGCCTCGGGCGACAGGTAGTAGGGCTTGCCCATCACCTGCCCCTCGAAGCTCTGCGCCGTGCGCGCGCGCGCGACGCCGAAGTCCCCGAGCTTGATGTCGCCGGTGCGCGAGACGAACAGGTTCGACGGCGAGATGTCGCAGTGAACGATGTTCAGCGGCCTGCCGGTGGGCCCCACCGCGTTGTGCGCGTAGGAGAGCGCCTCGAGCAGCACGTGCACCAGGTACACGGCGAAGTCGATGGGCCAGGGGATGCCGCGCGCCTGACAGCGCTTGACGATCTGCCCGACGTCCCGCCCGTCGACCAGCTCCATCACCATGAAGTAGGTCTCGCCGATCACGCCCACCTCGAGCGTCTTCACGATGTTCGGGTGATCGAGGAACTTGGAGAGGTCCGCCTCGCTCGCGAAGAGATCGACGTAGTCGGGGTCCTTGGAGAACTCCGGCATCGGCCGCTTGAGCGCCACCAGCCAGCCGGCGCGCGGCCCGGAGAGCACCCGGGCCTTGAACACCTCGGCCATGCCGCCCTTGCCGAGCAGCGAGAGCAGCTCGTAGTTGCCGAACTTCGGCGCGCTCGGGCGGGCCGTGGTCACAACTTGCCCTCGCCCTTCTTTCCTTTCGACACGGCCGACGCTTGCTGGACCAGGCGGCGAAACTCGGGGTCGTCCTTGAAGAGCGCGTTCAAGTCCTCGTCGCTGTTCATCAGCTCGGCGGACCCGAAGCCGTTTTTGATCGCCTGCTTGAGGTTGTTGATCGCCGCCTGCCGGTCGCCGAGCCGCGAGTAGGCGCACGCGAGGTTGTAATAGATGTCGGGCTCGTTCAGCCCGGCGTCCCGCGCCAGCTCACGCGCGCGCTCGTAAGCGCCGATGGCCTTGATCACGTTGCCGCGCTTGAACTCGGCGATGCCCAGCACCAGGTACGCCGCCCAGTTCTCTTCGTTGAAGGTGATGCCGATCTCGAACTGCTGCGCCGCGCCGGCGTAGTCGCCCGCCTCGAAGAGCCGCTTGCCCTCGAGCAGCGCCCTCTTGTGCAGGTCCATCACGCGCTTGGTGTTCGGCTTCTTGCGCGCGGTGCGGTCGTCGGGCGACGCCGTCAGCTGCAGCCGGCCATCCCGCAGCGCCGGCGAGCTGCAGCCCGCGTCCAGCTTCACGTCGGCCCACAGCTTCCCATCGCTGTAGAACGCCAACACCGGGTACACCTTCTGCCCGCACGCGGCGCCCTGCTGGCACACCAGCAGCGAGCCCACCAGGACGTTGCCCTCGAGCTGACCGGAGAGCACCTGCTGGTCGACCTCGAATGGACACGCGCCGCCGCCCTTGTACTTGCCCGAGACCCGCGCGCCTTCGGTGCGGAGCTCGATGGCCCCGAGCTCGGCGCCTCGATACGAACCCGTCCAGTGGTTGGGGGCGGCCCACGCCGTGCTGCCGAGCAGCACAATCAGGCCAGCGAGTTTGGGCATGGCGCGACCGGTGAACGGCGGCAACCCGAGAATCATCGGACAAGAATCAGGGGTTGTAAACGTGAAGACGCGAACGAATTGCGGGGGCCCAGACGCCTTGACCCTTGTGGATCGCGTCCCTATCATTTTTGAAAATTTCTGACGGGCTGTCCCCTGCAGGGCCCGTGATGGGCAGCAGAAATTCGAACCGATACGTTCATATCGGGGGCTGCTTTGGGGGCCATGTGCAAGCCCTCCTCGCAAGAGAGAGGGAAGCCTACGGCGCTCCAACTTTGGTCCCCACCTGAATCCAATAGGGTTCAATGGACGTTGCCCACACGACCTTGGCGGGGGACGTTTTTTTCAGGGGGGCGGCGCGGTGAATGGGATGACGGTGGACGATGAGGCGAGCCGCAAGCAGTCGCTGAGAGAAGAGCTGGCGCAGCGCCGCAAGGCCATGTCGCCGGATTTCATCGACACCCGCGGTCTGAAGGTGCAGGCGCGTTTCCTGGCGACGCCGTACTACGCCAACGCGCGCACGGTGGCGCTCTACGCGCCGATCCGCGGCGAGGTCCCGACGCGCGACATCCTGACCGCGGCGATCGCGGACGGAAAGGTCGTCTGCTACCCGCTGTCGCACGTGCACGGGCGCATTTTGTCGTTCCGGGCGATCACCAGCGAGCTGCAGCTCGAGCCCGGCCGCCTGGGGGTTCGGGAGCCGAGCAACGCGTCGGAGCTGATCCCGGTGGACCAGATCGACCTGTTCGTGGTGCCTGGCCTGGGCTTCAGCCGCGAGGGCAAGCGGCTGGGGCGCGGCGGCGGCTACTACGACGCGACGCTCAAGGCGGCCTCTCCCCGTTCGCGGCGCGTGGGCCTGGCGTTCTCGGAGCAGCTCGTCGAGGCCCTGCCGGCGACCGAAGAGGACGTGGAGATGGACCTGGTGGTGACCGAGGCCGAGTCTTTCCGCGGCCTGGCGCGGAGCTGGGACTTCACCGACAGCTGAGTCCTTATTTTTCCGCAACATCTGGCGCGCTCGGCCCGACACCTGGGCCATGAGCCCCCTGAAAACCAAGGCCCTCTTCTCGATCGTCGACCGGGCGCGCAAGACGCTGGAGGCCCACTCCGGCACCGATGGCCGCGTGGCGTCGACCGAGGCGAAGCGGGCGGCGAAGACCTGGGGCGATGACTTCGAAGTCGTGGACCTGCTGTTCGAGGCCGCGCGCTCTCACGCCGGCGCGAAGACCGCGCCGCTGTCGGCGCTGACGAAGGTGGCGCGCGAGAAGAAGGACTTCATCGCGCACGTCGCGAAGAACGAGACGCTCTCGCTGGCCGAAGAGCGAAAGCTCGACGCCTTCGGCAAGGCGGTGGCGGAGGCCGCGCGCGCGCCTGACCCGACCCAGGCGCTCGCGGCGAAGGCGAAGAAGTGGGCGGAGGGCCGGAGCTTCTCCAGCGCCGCGACGAAGAAGCTGCGTGTGCCGCGCGGCGAGGTCACCGTGGCGGCGGGCGTTCCGTCCGCGGTGGTGAAGGCGCACCAGCTCTACCTCTCCAAGTGGGAGGAGCGGGACCTCGGCTCGGCGGCGGTCTACCGCACGAAGGACTTCTACGCGGTCCACACCACGACCGACGGCGACGACGGCTTCCTCGAGCTGTACGACTTGGCCGGCAAACCGCTCGCCTCGGGCAAGACCGACGTGCGCACGGGCGCGAGCGGAAAGCTCGAGCGCTTCGTCGCGTGGGACGCGAAGTTCGCCGACGTGCGGAAGGCGCTGACGCCGCCGGGCGCGAACATCAGCGCGGCGGTGAAGGCGCGCTTCGAGAAGGCCTTCAAACGTGAGACCGGCGCGGAGATCATCCCGGCGCTCACGTCGGCGCGGAAGAGCGGCTCGAAGTACGAGGTCGAGATGAACCTGGGCGGCACGACCGCGAAGGCGTCGCTGCTCGCCGACGACACGCTGAGCGACGTGCGCATTCTGAAGCTGCAGCCGCCGCTTGCTCCCGACGTGACCGCGCGGCTCGAACAGGCGCTGCGCACGCGCGCCGGCTGGAGCCAGGCCAAGGTCGTCGCGGCCGAGCAGCGCGGCAACAACCTCACCACCGACTGGCACTGGTACGTGGCGTTCGAGAACCAGGGCAAGCGGCTCACGGCCAAGGTGACCTACGAGAAGGAGCAGCTGGTGAAGGTCGAGCCCACCCGCATGACCGACCCGGTGGCGGTCTACGGCGTGGCGGCGCAGCTGGTGCAGCTGCACGGGCTGAAGATGGCCTCCGAGGCCAGCGACCTCGCCCAGCTCGAGGTCCTCGCCCGCACGTTCAACCTCGGCTGGCGGCCGGATCGGTTCGAGCTGGGCAACGCCGAGGAGTCGCCGGTGGGGTTCGACCCGTCGAAGGACGACGCGCAGCCGTTCGTGTACAGCGTGTGGGGCGACAACGCCGTGTTCGTCACGTTCTCGAAGGACGGCACCTACCGGGTCGACGACTTCAACTGACGAAGGTCGGAGCGGCGGCGGCCCGCGTGTTATGTGAGTCCCGTGAAAATCCTCTTCATGGGCGACGTCGTCGGCAAGCCGGGGATCCAAGCGGTCCGCACCCTGCTGCCCAAGCTGATCGGCCGCCACAGCATCGACCTGGTCATCGCCAACGCGGAGAACTCGGAGGGCGGCGCGGGGCTGTCCGGCGAGAGCTGTGAGGCGCTCCTGTCGGCCGAGGTGAACCTGCTCACCTCCGGCAATCACATCTGGACCAAGAAGCAGATCGTCCCGTGGCTGGAGCGAAACCCGGACCTGCTGCTGCGGCCGGCGAACTACCCGAAGGGCGCGCCCGGCAAGGGCCACGCGATCATTCGAACGCCCGACGGGCGAAAGCTCGGCGTCATCAACCTGGAGGGCCGCGTGTTCATGCGGAACCTCGACGACCCGTTCCGCATCGGGCTCGAGCTGGTGAACGAGCTGAAGAAAGAGACGCCGTGCATCTTCGTCGACATGCACTGCGAGGCGACCAGCGAGAAGAACGCGATGGGCGCCTGGCTGGACGGGAAGGTCTCGGCGGTCATCGGCTCCCACACGCACGTGCAGACCGCCGACGAGCGGATTCTCCCGGGCGGCACGGCGTTCTTGACCGACGCGGGTATGTGCGGGCCGCTCGATTCGGTGATCGGGATTCGCAAGGAGCTCTCGATCGAGCGCTTCGTCAGCCAGCGGCCGACAGGCTTCGAGGTGGCGAAGGGGCTCGTCTATCTGCAGGGCGCGATCGTCGACATCGACGAGGCGACGGGCAAGGCGAAGGGGATTGAGCGGGTCCGGGAGCATTTGCCGGGGACGTAGCCCTCGCGACGGCCGGGGACAGTCCCCGTTGGGGACAGTCCCCCAATGGTGTAGACCACCGCGGCATGTCGAGCTTGTTGAAGCGCGCCACCCCTGAAGAGCAGTTCGAAGAGGTCACCCGCGGCACGGTCGATCTGCAGATCCCCGACGAGCTGAAGAAGAAGCTCCAGCGGTCCTACGAGCAGGACAAGCCGCTGCTCATCAAGGCGGGCTTCGATCCGAACCGCCCGGACCTGCACCTGGGCCACACGCTGCTGCTCACGCGCATGCGCCGCTTTCAGGACTTCGGGCACCAGGTGGTG
>CAZEDU010000097.1:8169-14123 GCA_964511185.1 uncultured Myxococcaceae bacterium
ATCGGCGACTTCACCGCGATGATCGGTGACCCGTCGGGCAAGAACAGCACGCGCCCCCCCCTCACGCGCGAGGAGGTGAAGGCGAACGCCGAGACGTACAAGCAGCAGGTCTTCAAGGTGCTCGACCCCGCGCGCACCGTGGTCCGCTTCAACTCCGAGTGGCTCGACGCGCTGGGCACCGAGGGGTTGATTCGCCTGGCCGCGCGCTGGTCGGTGGCGCGCATGCTCGAGCGCGACGACTTCAAGAAGCGCTTCCGCGACAACCGGCCGATCGCGATTCACGAGTTCCTCTATCCGCTCCTCCAGGGCTACGACTCGGTCGCGCTCAAGGCCGACGTCGAGCTCGGCGCGACGGATCAGCTGTTCAACCTGCTGGTGGGCCGCGGCCTGATGAAGGAGTACGGGCTCGAGCCGCAGGTGATCATGACCGGCCCGATCCTCGAAGGGCTCGACGCCAAGCGGGTCGACGGTCAGATCGTCGGCGACAAGATGTCCAAGAGCCTGGACAACTACGTCGGCGTGAACGAGTCGCCCGAGCAGATCTTCGGCAAGCTCATGTCGATCACCGACGATCTGATGTGGCGCTACTACACGCTCCTGTCGTCGCGCTCGACGAAAGAGATCGAGTCGCTCCAGGCCGCGGTGCGCGAAGGCAAGGAGCACCCCAAGAACGCCAAGGTCGCGTTCGCGGCCGAGATCGTCGACCGCTTCCACGGCGCGGGCGCGGGAAAGAAGGCGGCGGAGGAGTTCGAGCGGCGCTTCGCCAAGAAAGAGCTCGACGCTTCGTCGCTGCCGCTGGTCGAGGTGTCGCGCGGCGGCGGCGAGAACGTCGCGGTCACCTCCGTCATCGCTGAGGCGAAGCTCGCCGCGTCCAAGACGGAAGCCCGCAAGCTCATCGAGCAGGGCGGGGTCCGCGTGAACCAAGAGAAGGTCACCGACCCCAAGGCGAGCCTGGGCGCCGGGGAGTACCTGGTGCAGGTCGGCAAGCTCAAGGCGGCCCGGGTTCGGGTGTCGTAAGCCCAAGGCCCACTTCGAGACACATTTCGCCCTGCGGAGCGACACCGCGGCCGGTCCCGTCCGGCCCCTATACTCTCGCGTGTGCAGGCGTCTCTGCGCGGGTACATCGCGCTCTTCTCGATGGGTTGGCTTGCGACTGCGTGCTCCCTCGAGCAGCCCGGGCTATCGCCTCAGCTCTCCGCGGCGTTGACCGACCCCGCCTTGGGCTGGAGCGCGTCGCGCGCGCCGACGAGCCCCCTGCCCTTCCTGGTCCGCCACGACCCGAGTCAACCGGTCATCACGCTCGAACGGCGCGACACGAAGGAGCGAATCACCTTCCGTCCGCTGCGCGCGGCCGTCCCGCTGGGTCCGGCGCGCATGCACGAGAACAGAATCGTCTACGCGAGCGACTCCGCCGCGGCGGTCTTCACGCTCAAGCCTTCCGGCATCAAGGAAGACATTCTCCTCACGCGCGCGTTCGGCGACGCGCTTCGGTTCGAGTGGAAGCTGGAGCTGAGCGACGGGCTCCGGGCGAGCCTCACCCCGAGCGGCGACGTGCGAATCGACGACGCGCAAGGCCGGGAGCGCTTTCGACTGCCCGCGCCCGTGGTGCGGCAAGCCACGGGGGAGGAGGCGCGCGGCACCGCCCACTTCGCGCTCGAAGGGTCGACGCTTCGGCTCGACACGCGCGGGCTCGCCGCGCTCGCCTACCCCATCTCGATCGACCCGACCGTGGTGGTGACGCTCGACGCCGAGCTCGAGCTCGGCGGCAACTTCGAAGGCGGCGTCGAGCCAGGCAACCACCAGCTCACCCGGGCGCTGATGCAAGGCGGCGTCGGCGCGTGGACGACCGAAGCGAACACCTTCTCCAACGGGCGTGAGCTGCACGCGGCCGCCGCGTACAACGGCCGCCTCTACGTGCTCGGCGGCTGGAACGGCACGGCCCACTACAACGACGTGCAGGTCGCCGATCTGAACCCCACCACCGGGGCGGTGGGCGCCTTCAGCTCTGCGGGCACCGGCTTCACCACCGGGCGCCGCGAGCTGGGCGCGGCCATCTACAACGGCTTCCTCTACGTCGTCGCGGGCTGCACCGGCGGCACCCTCGGCAACTGCGCCGGCTTCCTGCAAAGCGACGTGCAGTACGCGCGCATCAACGCGAACGGAACGCTCGGCGCGTGGTCCGCCACCACCGCGCTGCCCAGCGGGCGCGCGGGGTTGGGCGTCGTGGCGTACAACGGCTACCTCTACGCGGTCGGCGGAGATCCAGCCGCCGCGCTGCTCAACGAGGTCCGCTACGCCCGCATTCGCGCGGACGGCAGCTTGGGCGCGTGGAGCGCGACCACCGCGCTGCCCAAGGGCCTTCATCGCATCAGCCTCGCGGCCTACGACGGCCAGCTCTTCGTGATGGGCGGCTTCAGCGACGACGGCACGTCCTACCAAGGCGGCGTGTTCCGCGCGGTGGTCCGCCCGGACGGGACGGTCGGCGCGTGGACTTCGGCGACCGGCCTGTTCACCACGCGCGAGGCGGCGGGCGGCTTCGCGTCCAACGGCTACCTGTACATGCTGGGGGGCGCGGCCGGGGCGACCCATCGGCAAGACGCGGTCGCCTCGCGCGTTCGCGGCAACAACTCGGTCGGCGGCTTCATGACGTGGGGCGCGCTGCCCCGGCGCGCCTACGGCTGCGCGGCGGTGCCTCACCGAGGGCGCGTGTACCTGGTGGGCGGCGCCGACGGCGCCACGCGCTTCAACACCGTGCTGCGGGCGCCGCTCGGGCGGCAAGGAGACGTCGAAGCCTGGACCGCGCAGCCCAACTTCGCGATCGGCCGCCAAACGCACTCGATGGTCGGGCTCAACGGGTCGGTCTACGTCATCGGCGGGCAGGAGGCGTCCGGCGCCTGGCTCGTCCAGGTGCAGCGCGGCGCGATCGACACCCAAGGCAATGTCTCGTCCTGGGCCAACGACACGTCGCTGCCGGCCGAGCGCGGCATGCACGCGAGCGTCACCTGGAACAACAACATCTACGTCCTCGGCGGCCGCGGAAACTCCGGCAACCTGGCCGACGTCCTGTACAGCGAGGTGAGCCCCGCTCCCGCGGACAACGGCGCGCTCGGCGCCTTCACCGCCGCGGGGCCGCCGATGCCGCAGGCGCGCAACAAGCTGGGAGCCGCCGTCGTCGGCAACTACCTGTTCGTGGTGGGAGGAAACGACGGCACCATCCGGCGCAACGACGTGCTGCGCGCGCAGCTCGCCGCGGACGGCACGTACGCGGCGTGGACCAACCTCGGAGCCTTCGACACGAACGGGCGGCAGAACCACCAGGTCGTCACCTGGGCCAACCGCCTCTACGTGATCGCCGGCAGCGACGGCACGAACCTCGACACCATCCGCCTCGCCACCGTCAACCCGAACACCGGCGCGCTGGGCGCGTGGACGACGAACCCCACCGTCCTCCCCGCCGCGATCGACGACTTCGCCGCCGCGGTCGCCGGAGGAAACCTCTACGTGATGGGCGGCTGGTCCGGGGTGCACCGGTCGCAGGTCTACCGCGCGCCCTTCAACGCCGACGGCACGATCGGCGCGTTCACCACCGTGTTCAGCCTCTCGAGCGCGCGCTCCGTCTTCGCCGCGACGTCGCACAACGGCTTCCTCTTCTGGTCGGGTGGGTGCACGGTGGGGAACCCCTGCACTGCCTTCAGCGCGCAGCTCGAGTCGACGCGCGTCGTCGCGCCGCGCGGCGACATGGACGACCTGACCACCAACGCCGCGTGGAACCTGCCGAGCGGGCGCGAAGGAAACGCGGTGGTCGCCGCGAATGGCTACCTGTACTCGTTCGGCGGCTGCGTCTCGGGCAACTGCCAACAGGCCTCGCCCGCGAACGGCGCGATCAGCCAGGTCCTCGCCGCGGCCATCGCCGAGGACGGCGCGCTCGGCGCTTGGGCGGCCCAGGCCAACGCGCTGCCAACCCCGCGCGGCCGTGGCGCGGCGGCGCTTCACCGCAGCTGGGTCTACTACTCCGGCGGATGGAACGGCTTCACGCCCGCGACCGGCGGCGCGCCGCAGAGCAGCGTGCACCGCGCCGCGCTCGATCCGGCGACGGGAGCGGTGGGCGCATGGACCGCCCAGACCTCGCTTCCCGCCGCGCGGTACAACCATCAAGCGCTGGTTTGGGATGGCTACCTCTACGTGATCGGCGGCTGCAGCGCAGGCGCCCCGGGCTCTTGCACCAACCGGCCGACCGATATCCGCAAAGCGCCCATCGACCCCGCCACCGGCGCGCTCGGCGCCTGGACGCTCGCCGGCAACCTCCCGTCGGGGCGCACTTACCCCGGCGCCGCGGTGAACCGTGGACGCCTCTACGTGCTGGGTGGCAGCACCGCCGCGGGCGTCAACACGTCCGAGGTGCTTCACGCGCCGATCGATCCGGCGACCCACGACGTCGGGGCTTGGACGACCGCCACCCCGCTGGTCCGCGCCCGCACCGACCTCCAGGCGTTCGCCGCGAACGGCTACCTCTACGCGGTCGGCGGCTACAACGATCCGGACGAGATTGAATCCCTCGACGTGGCGCCGATCTTCGCCGACGGCGCGCTGGGCGCCTGGTCGCGGACAGGCCGCTTCCCTTCGGGGCAGGAGCGCAACACGTTCGGCGCCGCGCTTCACGGCGGTTGGCTCTTCACGGTGGGCGGCAACGACGGCACGGTGAGCAACCGCGTCCACCGCGCCCCGCTCTTGTCCCAGATGATGCGCGGCGAGTACTCGCGGCTGTTCGACCTGGGCGGGCAGACGACCCTCAACAGCGTCACGCTCGGCGGCTCCAGCCACCCCGGGAAGGTGCGGCTGCGCTACGCCACCGCGCCGAGCTCGGCGGTCTTCGGCAGCGTCATCGACAAGGGCGAGGTGCCGCTCGGCCAGCCGATCGCGCTCGGCGACACCGGCCAGCGCTACGTCTGGCTCTCCTTGACGCTCGACGACCTGACGTCGGCCGTCGCCGAGAGCTACGCCGTCGCCCAGCGGGACGTCACCGACATCACCCTCGACTACGGCGCGACACCCACGCAGCTGCGCTTCACGACGCCCCCGCGCACCACCCCCGCGGGCGCCTGCTCGCAGGCGATCACGGTCGAGACGGCCGACGCCTCCAACAACACCGCGCCCGTGCTGTCGACCACGCAGGTCAACTTCGCGAGCTCGTCGGCGCAGGGGACCTTCCACAGCGACCCGGCGTGCAACAGCGCGGTCACCTTCGTGACCTTGTCGGTCGGACAAGCGACCGCGACGGTGTACCTGCGCGACACCACCGCCGGCGCGCCTCAGCTCACCGCGAGCGCGGCGGGGCTCACCCAAGCGCAGCAGACACAAACCATCACCCCCGCCGCGGCGACCCAGCTCCTGGTGCAAGGCTTCCCTTCTCCGGCCGTGGCGGGCGTCGCCGCGAACGTCATCGTGACCGCGCGCGACGCGTACGGGAACACCGCGACCGACTACACCGGCACCGTCACCTTCTCGTCGAGCGACGCGCAGGCCACGCTGCCCGCCGACCACACGTTCACCGCGCCGGACAACGGCTCGCTCGGCTTCGCGGTCACGCTGCGCACCGCCGGCACCGCGAGCATCACCGCGCAAGACCTGGGCGCCGGCTTGTCCGGCACGCAGAGCGGCATCGTCGTAGGCCCGGCGGCCGCGGCGACCGTGGCGTTGAGCGGCGTGCCGTCGCCCATCGCCGTCGGCGCGCCCGCGAGCCTGACCGCCGTGGTGCGGGACGCGTTCGGCAACACCGTCACCCAGCAGACCGGCCAGCTGTCGTTCACCTCGACCGACGCGCTCGCCGTGCTGCCGCCTTCCTCGACGCTCTCGGCGGGCGACCTGGGGCAGAAGACCTTCGTCGACGCGGTGCGCTTCTCGACCCCGGGCAGCCAGCGCATCGACGCGCTGCTCTCGTCGCAGCCTCCGGTGCA
>CAZEDU010000097.1:14133-18847 GCA_964511185.1 uncultured Myxococcaceae bacterium
AGCGTGGACGACAACGTCTCGCCGGTCATCCTGCGCGACGCCAACACCAAGGCCGCGGTCGGTCAGCCCTATCTATACAACGCCGTCGGCGCGGTGAACGCGGTGGGCGCGCGACCGATGACGTACGAGCGCTGCGCGGGGCCGGCCAGCTTCCTGGTCGACCCGCTCACCGGCGCGGTGCACTGGACGCCCGACACGCCCGGCTCGGTGACCGTCTGCGTGGGCGCGCGCAACGCGCTCGGCCAAGACCAGTACACCTTCGTCGTGGACGTGGTGGTGCGTTCGCCGACCGCCGTCACGGCCGTGCTGAGCGCCAGCACCACCAGCGGCCCGGCGCCGCTCGACGTGCTCTTCGACGCCAGTCAGTCCACCGCGGCCGCCGACGCGCTGCCCCTCTACTTCCGCTGGAGCTTCGGCGACGGCACCCCGGTCTCCACCCAGGCGCAGCCGCTCCACCGCTTCGTCACCGCCGGCGGGTACCAGACGCACCTCCAGGTGTTCGACGCGTACGGGAGCTCGGCCGACGCCAGCGCCGCCATCAGCGCCTGGGGGTCGAACGGCGCGGTGCCGCCCCAAGCCCGCATCGTGGCGAGTCAGACGAGCGGCGACGGCGCGCTCACCGTCGAGCTGAGCTGCGACTGCCAGCCAGGCTCGAGCCCGCTCGCCGGCTACGCCTGGTCTTTCGGCGACGGCACGTCCGACACCGGGCCATGGGTGAGCAAGACGTTCACGCCGGGCCGCTACGTCGTGCGGCTGACGGTGATCGACGCTGCGGGGCTGACCGCCAGCGACCAGGTGGAGATCGTGGTGACCGACCAGGGCCGGGAGCCGCCCCGCTGCCGCGCCTCGGTCGATCCGCACGCGGGCGCCGCGCCGCTCACCGCCTGGTTCCGCGCGGAGGCCTCCAGCGCCGCCGGCATCGGCGCGCTCGAGTGGCGCTTCTCCAACGGCGAGACGGCGAGCGGCCCCGCGGTGTCGCGCACGTTCCTGCTCCCGGGGCACCACGAGGGCCTCCTCACCGTGCGCGACGCGCTCGGGCTGGCGTGCCATGACACCGCGCGGCTCATCGCGCTCTCGGGCGCCGCCGTCCCGCCGCTCATCTGGAGCCGCCCCACCCAGAGCGCGAGCTGCGCGGTGCCGTTCGCTTACGGCGGCGAGGGGCTGCCGGCGGTCGAAGGCACCGCGCCCTTCGAGTGGTCCGTCGCGCAGGGCCCCGAGGGGCTCACCGTCGAGCCGGCGACGGGCGAGGTGCGTTGGGTGCCGACCCGCGACCAAGCCGGCGTGCACGCGGTGGTGCTCCAGGTGCGCAATCCGGCCGGACAGGCGGAGCAGGGCTTCGATGTGGAGGTGGCCTGCGGGGACATTCGAGGGCTCCGCGTGGGCTGTGGCTGCGGCGCGGCGGACGGGGCCGCCCTGGCCTGGCTCGCCGCGGCGGTGCTGTTCCGGCTGGGACGAAACCGCCGCGTTCCCAGGGGCTTGGGCGCGGGATGCGGCCGCGCAAGCAGCTGACGTAACCTCGTGCCCACCCCCAAACACGTGAAGGAAGTCCCTATGGCCAAGCGCGTCGACCGAGCGGCTCCCAAGCCCGTCCGACGACCGCCGCCCGCCCCGGTGTCCGCGCGCCTGGTGGCGCAGGTGCGCGCGCAGCCTGGCTTCTCGAAGCTGAGCAAGCCCGCCCGAGCTCAACTGCTGGCGGTGGCCGAGCGGCTCGGCGGCGACCCTGCCACCCGCGCGAACGTGCTGGCCTTCGCCCGGAACCCCCAGGTCGGCGAGCAGCCGGTGCCGGAGCAGATCAAGGCGGTGCAGGCACTGGCCAAGGCGGCGGGCAGAGAGGGCGTCGGCGTGGATGTGGCGAGGCTGAGCGCGGACGACAGCTTCGATCAGCTCGACGATCGCTCGCAGGACAAGCTGCTCGGGGCGCTGGTCTCGAGCGACGAAGCCGGCCGCCGCGCCCTCTTGAAGCTCGCGCGCTCCGCGCACTTCCAGCGGATCGAGAAAGGCCTTCGTCAGAAGCTGCTCACCCAGATCAGCGGGCGAAGCGGACGGGTCGGCGCGAGCGCGGCCGATGCGATCCGCGCGTTGATGGCGAACACGAACTTCCGCGCGCTGCCGAAGGCGACCCGGGAAGCGCTGCTCGACAAGGTCTCTCCGCGACAGATCGCCAGCAAGGAAGGCCGCCTGCAGCTGCTCGAGCTCGGCCGCGCCACGGGCTTCCGCCGCCTGTCGCCCGAGGTCCAGCAGCGAATGCTGAGATCCTTCCGGGACGGGCCTCCCGCCACGCACGCCTTGACGTTGAACGAGTCGCTGGTGGCGCTCGCGACCGGCCCGGGGTTTCGGCTCGTGTCCCCGCCGACGCAGCTGCGCGTCCTCGACGTCATTCGCCCAGGCCGGCTGACCGACGACGCGCATCTGATCGCCGACCTCGCCTCGCGGCCCTCCTTCGCCCAGCTGCGCCCCGAAGAGCAGCACCGCCTGCTCGACTACGTCGGCGGCACCCACGCGTTCTTCGAGCGCACCCGCATGGCGCTCTCCGAGCTGCTGTTCGACCGGAAGAGCCTGCCGAAGAACGTCTCGGCCGATCAGCTGCGCGCCTTCCTTCGAGATCAACCGGGGCTGCACGGCTTGATCGCCGAGCTCGATCTCAACGACCCAGTGCGGCAGCCGTACGTCCTGCACGGCCCCCAGCGGATCGACTCGCACCCGTTCGCGTCTGGCAGCGGGCCCGCCGATCGCTACGAGGTCGAGGTGGCCGGGCGGCGAATCCCCGTCTTCTACCCGGTCCACATCGACCCGACGCAGGGCCACCTCCACACGCCTCAGCAGGTGGCGCTGACGTTGGCTGGGCTGCCCCCCGCCGAGCTCGCGCTCGTCCGGGAGGTCGCGATCAACCCTGGCCGCAGCCCGAGCGACGCGCACTTCGCGCGCGTCTACGGCAACCCGGACTTCCGCGCCTACGCGACCGCGGGCGCCGAGGGCGTCATCTCGATCTTCCCCACCCAGCACCCCCAGAGTCAGCAGGCGCTCGATCGGCTCATGGTGCACGAGCTCGGCCACGTGCTCTCCATCGGGCAGTGGGGCGACGAAGAGACGGATCCGCGTTGGGACGCGTGGAAGCGCGCCGCCGCGTCGGATGGGCTGTCCGCCTCGACCTACGCGAAGGAAGATCCCGACGAGGACTTCGCCGAGTCCTTGGCGATTTACCAGGCGGTGCGCGGGACGCCGCACGAGGCCGAGCTGCGCGCCCTCTTCCCTGCCCGCTTCGCGCTCCTCGACCAGCTGCTCGGAGGTTACCTATGAGTCAACCCACGCACCCGGGCTTCATCGAGTACTTCGAGGAGGATCGCCCCGTCGACCGGCTGCCGATCGCTCAAGTCCCGAAGGAGCTTCAGTTCGCGCAGACGCCGGAGGGGCTGCTCCCGGTGGTCAAGGTCGTTGCACACATCCGCGGCGATGAGCGCATCATTCGGGAGTACGCCCCCGGCGAGAAGCTCGTGCGCTCGACCGTCCAGCGGCGCGCCTGAGCCGAGCCCGTCGCTCTCCGCGGTGTGGGTTTTTTGGAGCATCCCCAACGCGCGCTAACCTTCCCCCCCGGTCGGTCGGCCCTGAAGGGGGGCAATCCAATTGGGCAAGCTGTGCCTGGGGTTGATGGCCGTGATCGCGCTCGGCTGCGGGGCCGATACGTCGCTCCTGCCGCTCGAGGCGTCGGGCAACCTCGTCATCCAAGCCAGCCATGACTCGCTGCCGCCCGGCGTGGGCTCGTTCCGGGTGCAGATGATCCGGCAAGGCTCCCCGGCGGGCTGCACGCTCGCGCGGACCAGCTTCACCCTCTGCTCCTCCTCGACGATGCAGGTCGTGGACACGCTCTGCTCGGGGAGTTGGACGGTGGCGCCGCTCGCCAGCGGCGCGTTCGCCTCGAGCGACTGCTCGGGCCCGCGCTTGACCGCGCAGGTTTCCACGCTGCCGGGCGTGGTGACGATCGAGTACCAGAGCGAAGCCTCCGCGACGCTCGTCTTTCAGGGCGCCTCGTCGCTGCGGACCGACCTGACCTTCGCCGGCTCGCCGATCATCCCGGCCGGCACCCAGAGCGTGTCGATCAGGGCCCGCCACACGCCGAGCCCGGATCCCGCGTGCGGCACCGCGCAAACCGACGTCGCGGCGTCCTGCTACTCGTACACGCCCGGCACCGACTTCCCCGCGCAGGCCCCGACGAGCTCGGCGTGCTCGGGCAGCTGGACCGTCTGCGCCACCGGCTGGAGCAGCCCCGGCTGCACGGGCGCGTCGACGGGCAGCGGCGCGAACGTGGGGTTCGTGCTGCCGTTTGGCCAGTCGGGGCTCTCGATCACCGACGTGCAGAACCCGCCCGTCCCATGTCCTTTCTAGCGGTCCGTACACCCAAAGGAGGAGTGAGTATGAAGTGGAAACAAACTGTCGCCCTGCTCGCAGCGGTCGTCCCCATGGCGCTCTCATGCGGCGCCCCTGAGTCGGCGGAGGAAGGCGGCTCACTCGAGATCCGCATGGGTTCGCACGACGCGTGGCCTTCCACGGTCCAGTCGGCGCGCATCGCGCTCAGCCGCGTGGGCGGCAACACCGGCTGTGGCACCGCGGCCGCCACCCTGAACCAGTGTTGGTGCCGCGTCGCCGGCGCCGGCTGCGACGTGGTGGGCGATCCGCCGCCGTCGAACACGGCGACCGGCCTGTGCTCGGGCGACTGGAC
>CAZEDU010000098.1:0-4582 GCA_964511185.1 uncultured Myxococcaceae bacterium
CACCGACCCCAAGTCGAAGAAGCACGAGGGCATCAGCATCCTGCTCGTCGAGAAGCCGGCTGGAGAGGGTTTCGTGCCGCCGACGCTCGCGGGCGATGCGATTCCGACCATCGGCTACAAGGGCATGCGGTCTTACAACCTGGCGTTCGACGGCTACCCGGTGCCCGAGGAGAACCTGCTCGGCGGCGTCGAGGGGCAGGGCTTCAAGCAGCTGATGGCGACCTACGAGTACGCGCGCATTCAGACCGCGGCGCGCGCGGTGGGGGTGGCGCAAGCGGCGTTCGATGCGGCGCTGCAGTACGCGAAGGACCGGGTGCAGTTCGACCGGCCGATCAGCGAGTTCCAGGTCATTCGCCACAAGCTGGCGCACGCGGCGACCGAGATCGAGGCGGCGCGGCAGCTCACCTATTACGCCTGCCGCCGCAAGGACACCGGCGCGAGGAGCGATCTCGAGGCGGGCATGGCGAAGGTCTTCGCGGCCGAGATGGCCGAGCGGGTGACCAGCGAGTGCCTGCAGATCTTCGGCGGCTACGGCTACTCGCGCGAGTTCCCGGCGCAGCGCTTCTGGCGCGACGCGCGGGTGTTTCGAATCTTCGAGGGCACGTCGGAGATTCAGTACGAGATCATCGCCAAGAGGTTGCTCGCATGAGGAGCCGAACCGAAGGGCAGCCGCGGCAGGCGGCCGCCTGGGCGCACCTGACGCGCGCCGACAGCTACTTCGAGGACTTCGAGGTGGGCGAAGTGTACGTCTCGCCGCGAGGGCGCACCGTGGGCGAGACCGAGCACATGGCGTGGACCTCGATGGTGATGAACACCGCCCAGCTCCACTTCAACCAGGCGATGTGCGACGCGGCGCCCGAGACGTACTTCGGCGGCCGGCGCGTGGTGTACGGCGGCCTCGTGCTCGCGCTCGTGGCGGGGCTCTCGTCGGAGGACACCACCGAGAACGCGCTGGCCGAGCTGTCCTTCGACAACGGCCGGCATGTGAACCCGGTCTTCGCGGGCGACACGCTGTTCGCCGAGTCGGTGGTGCTCGCCAAACGTGACGCCGAGCGGCCGGACGCCGGCATCGTCCGCTTCAAGCTGATCGGAAAGAACCAGCGCGGCCAGGTCGTCCTCGAGATCGACCGCGAGGTGCTGATCAAGCGCAAGGCGCATTTCCTGCCGACCTGAGGGAGCAAAAGCGCATGACCTCGCCGCACGAGCAGCTGGTGATCGCCCGGGAGTTCTCGGTTCGCCGCACCGAGCTCACCTGCCCGGCGCACTCGATGAAGATGATGAGCAAGGCGGCCGACTCGGCGGCGGACGAGGTGATCCTCGACCTCGAGGACTCGTGCGCGGTGTCGCAGAAGCTCGAGGCGCGCAGGACGCTGGTCCAGGCGCTCACCACGCTCGACTTCAAGGGGAAGATCCGCGCCTTCCGGCCGAACAACATCCGCACCAAGTTCTTCTATCGAGACGTGATCGACGTGCTCGAGGCGGCGGGCCGGTTCGTGGACGTGGTCGTCGTCCCCAAGGTCTACACGGCGGAGGACGTGCTCTTCGTCGATCGGCTGATCACCCAGATCGAAGAGAACTGCGGACTGGCGCCCGGGCGCATTCAGCTCGAGGTCCTGATCGAGAGCGCCAAGGCGCTGCTTCGGGCCGAGGAGATCGCCGCCTGCTCCCCGCGCATGGCCTCGCTGATCTTCGGCATCGCCGACTACGCGGGCGACGTGGGCGCGAAGGAGCTGACGCGCGAGCAGTTCCAGACCTTCCACTACCCCAAGAGCCACACCATCGCGGCGGCGCGCGCGGCGGGCATCGACGTCATCGACAACGTGACGCTGCAGTTCAGGGACTTGGAGCAGGTGCGGGTCGACGCCGAGGCGGGCGCCAAGCTCGGCTTCGACGGGAAGTGGGCGATTCACCCTTCGCACATCGACATCATCCACTCGGTCTACACGCCGTCGGCCGAGGAGCTCTCCCGGGCGCTGGCGATCATGGACGCCTACGCGCGCGCCGACCGGGAGCAAGGCGCCGGCGCCATCGTGTTCGGCGACGAGATGGTCGACGCCGCCACGCTGCGGGTGGAGTGGAAGAAGATCGCGGTCGCCCGAAAGGCCGGCCTGATCGACGAGCAGCACCGGCTGGTGCAAGGGCCAATGGCCGCGGTTCACTAGAGGGTGGGTATGGGGGCGGGCGTGGAGGAGCAGAAGGAAGCGGGGGAGGAGACCAGCCGGCGCACGCGCTCCGGCCTGCCGCTCCAGCCGTTCTACGGGCCGAGCGACGTTCGCCGGCCGCCGGCGCCGCCGGGCGAGTACCCGTTCACGCGGGGCATTCACCCGACGATGTACCTGAAGAAGCCGTGGACGATGCGGCAGTACGCCGGCTTCGGCTCTCCCGAGGAGACGTGCGCGCGGTTCCGCTACCTGCTCGAGCAAGGACAGACCGGCCTGTCGCTGGCGCTCGATCTGCCCACCCAGCTCGGCCTCGACCCGGACGATCCGCAGGCGGAAGGCGAGGTCGGCAAGGTCGGCGTCTCGATCGCCTCGCTCGAGGACATGCGGGCGGTGTTTCGAGGCATTCCGCTCGAACGCGTGTCGACGTCGATGACCATCAACGCCACCGCGCCCGTCCTGCTCGCGATGTACGAGCGGGTGGCGGTGGGACAGGGCGTGGCGCCGGCCAGCATCTCCGGCACGGTGCAGAACGATCTGCTCAAAGAGTTCGGCGCCCGCGGCGCGTGGCTCTACCCCATCGCGCCGTCGATGCGGCTGTGCGTCGACGTCATCGAAGACTGCGTCCGCCGGCTCCCGCGCTTCAATCCCATCTCGATCGCGTCGCACTACCGCGACGCCGGCGCCACCGCGGTCGAGGAGCTGGCCTACACGCTGTCGGCGGGCATCGCGTACGTCGAGGCGTGCCTCGAGCGCGGGCTCGCCGTCGACGACTTCGCCCCGCGCCTGTCGTTCTTCTTCTACACGTACACGAACTTCTTCGAAGAGGTGGCCAAGTACCGCGCGGCGCGGCGGCTCTGGGCGCGCCTGATGAAGGAGCGGTTTCGCGCCGGGAGCCCGTCGTCGCAGAAGCTGCGGGCGGCCTGCGTCTGCGGCGGCCACTCGCTCACGCGCGCCGAGCCGCTCAACAACATCGCGCGCACCACGCTGGAGGCCTTCGCGGTCGCCTGCGGCGGCGTGCAGTCGGTCTTCACCGCCGCCTACGACGAAGCGTTCGCGATCCCGACCGAGCTGTCCGCCCGCACCGCGCTGCGCGTGCAGCAGATCATCGCGTGCGAGACCGAGGTGACGAAGACCATCGACCCGTTGGCCGGCTCGTACCTGGTCGAGGCGCTGACCGACGAGGTGGAAGCGGCGGCGCTGCGCATCATCGAGGAGATCGACGGCCTGGGCGGAATGGTGCGCGCG
The DNA here is from genome assembly GCA_964511185.1 of uncultured Myxococcaceae bacterium. Classification (GTDB taxonomy): domain Bacteria; phylum Myxococcota; class Myxococcia; order Myxococcales; family Myxococcaceae; genus CAZEDU01. Next base: position 3,408 of record CAZEDU010000098.1, read on the forward strand.
CTCGAGGCCGGGCTCATCCAGGCCAGGATCTCACAGCGCGCCTACGAGCAGCAGAAGGCCATCGACACCGGCGAGCTGCAGATACCGGGCGTCAACGTCTTCACCTCGGAGGCGGAGCCGGAGCCGTTTCGGTTGCAGCCGCTCTCGCAGGAGGCGCAGGAGGAGCGGGTGCGCGCCGTGCGCCAGCTCCGCGCCAGCCGCGACGGCGGCCGCGCCCGCGCCGCGCTCGAGAACGTTCGGCGCGCGGCGGACGGCGGGCAGAACCTGATGCCGAGCATCCGTGAGGCCGTCGAGGCGTCGGCGACGGTGGGGGAGATCTCCTCCGCGCTGAAGGACGTGTTCGGCGCGTACCAACCCCCGGCGAGGTTTTGAAACGTGATGCGAACCGGACGACGCGCGCGGGTGCTGATCGCCAAAGCGGGCCTCGACGGCCACGACCGCGGCGCCAAGGTCATCGCGTCCGCGCTGCGCGATGCGGGCTTCGAGGTCATCTACGAGGGGCTGCGCGCCACGGTGGAGCAGGTCGCGGCGATCGCCGAGCAGGAGGACGTCGACCTGGTGGGGCTCTCGGTCTTGTCGGGCGCCCACGAGAGCTTGTGCCGCCGGCTGCTCGAGCAGCTCAAGGCGCGCGGCGTCTCGGCGCCGGTGGTGATCGGCGGGGTGATTCCGCCCAAGGACGTCGCCCCCTTGCTGCAACTCGGGGTGGCGGAGGTGTTCGGCCCCGAGACCCCGCTTCAGCAGGTGGTCGAGCGGGTGGCCGCGCTCGCCACGGGCGCTTTCGACAGGTCGCAACCGCCGGATCAGGAGGTCTCGCCATGAACGTGCTCGAGCTGGGGGAAGTGCCGGAGCTGGGCGTGCTGCCGGACCGAATGAGGGCCATCGTCATTCGAGCTGATCGTGAAGGCGACCCGGCGCGCGCGATGCGGCAGGAGGAGGTGCCGCTGCCGCCGGTCGGGCCCAACGACGTCCTGGTGCTCGTGATGTCGGCGGGGGTCAACTTCAACGGCGTTTGGGCGGCGCGCGGCAAGCCGGTCTCCGTCTTCCGTATGCACGGCGACGACTTCCACATCGCGGGCAGCGACGCGTCGGGCATCGTGTGGAAGGTCGGCTCGAACGTGCGGCGTTGGAAGGTGGGCGACGAGGTGGTGGTGCACTGCAACCAGAGCTGCGGGCAG
>CAZEDU010000098.1:4592-14383 GCA_964511185.1 uncultured Myxococcaceae bacterium
TCTGGGGCTACGAGACGAACTGGGGCTCGTTCGCGCAGTTCGCGCGCGTGCAGAGCCAGCAGCTCCTCAAGAAGCCGCCGCAGATGTCGTGGCAGGAGGCGGCGAGCTACGGGCTCACGTACTTCACCGCCTACCGCATGCTGGTGCACCAGGCGAAGGCGCAGGCGGGCGATTGGGTGTTGGTGTGGGGCGCCGCGGGCGGGCTGGGCATCTTCGCCGTGCAGCTGTGCAAGGTGCTCGGGGCCAACGCGATCGGCGTGGTGTCGAACGAGGCGAAGGGCGAGCTGGTGCGCCGGCTCGGCGCGCGCGGCTACATCTTGCGGAGCCGCTTCGCGCTCGCGCCCAAGGACCAGGAGACCGCCGAGGAGGAGCGCGGCCGCACCGCCGAGATGCGGCGGTTCGGCAACGAGATCCGCCGCATCACGAACGGGCGCGACGTCGACATCGTGTTCGAGCACGTGGGCAAAGACACCTTCCCGACGTCGGTCTTCGTGACCAAGCGCTTCGGGAAGATCGTCATCTGCGGCGCCACCAGCGGCTACCGCCTGGGTTTCGACGTGCGCCACCTGTGGATGCGGCAGAAGCGGATCATCGGCTCTCACTTCTGCAACGCGTACCAGGCGGAGCGCGCGAACCAACTCATCCACGAAGGGCGCGTCACCACCGTGGTGGATCAGGTGCTGCCGTTCGAGGACACGCCGCTGGCGCACGCGTTGATGGCCGCCAACGCCCACACCGGCAAGCTCGTCATCAATGTGCAGGCGCCGATGGAGGCGCGCGCCACCGAGCGCCCCAACGCCCAGGGGCCGCAGCCCGCTCCCGCGTAGCGAAGGCGGTGGCGTTCGGCGTATCGTCCGCGCCCTCTGCCATCGAAAGGAACAGAACATGCGGCGGCTCGTGCTCGGTTGGGTGATGCTCGGATTCCTCGCGGCCTGCGAGCGGGAGCCGGCCTGCGAGAGCTGCCCCGATGTCGGCGGTGAGTGGACGATGACGGTCGACAGCTTCGTCGTGCCGCCGGACCAGACGTGCGTGTGGTCCGAGCAGCCCCACGAGGTGCCGCTGCTCATCGAGCAGCCGACGCCTGGCGGACCGGAGATCGCTTTCGTCTACGTGGCGCACCGCCTCTCCGGCACCATCAGCGCGAAGAACGTCTTCACCGTGCAAGAGCAGTCGCAGGAGCTGCGCGACTCGATCATCTACGACCGGACCGACGTGCTCTCGGGTCCCTTCAACGCGGACGCGAACGCGTTCGACGGCAACTTGAACGTGACCTTGAACGAGCGGGGCTCCGCGAACGTCTGCACCGCGAGCGCGACGGTGCGAGGCGTCAAGCGTTAGCGGTCCGCGACCAGGTCGCGCGCGAAGGCGCCTAGGCCGGAGAGGTCCTCGATCGCCGCGCCCACGTACGGCGCCGCCACCGCCAGCCCTCCGTCGGCGAACCGCCCCCGGAGCTCGTCGAGCAGCGCGCGGTCGCGCCTCTGCCGCGCCAGCTCTTCGTCGGCGAGCGCCTCGAGCTTGGTGAGCCCGCTCCGCAGCGCCGCCGGGGCATCGCCGGGCAGCGCGAGCGCGCTCGGCCGCGGCCAGTGCATGTCCGCGGCCCAGCTTCGATTCAAGATCAGCCCGGCGAAGGGCAGGCGCATCTCCTGGAGCTTGCGGTGGAAGTACTCCGCCTCGGCGATCGCCGCCTGGTCGGGGCTCGTCACCAGCAAGAACGCGGACCGCTCCGACGCGAGCAGCCGCCGCACCTCGTCCGCGTGCGCGCGCATCGGCAGGAACATGCCTCCGAACGCCCCGAGGAACTGCTGCATCTCGTCGAAGAAGGCTTGACCGAACACGCGGCCAAACACGTTGCCGATCAGCTCCGAGGCCTTCTTCCACAGCGCGCCGCGGCGGCTGCCGGAAGGCAGGAACAGGTTGAGGATCCGCTCGTCGAGGAAGCGCGACAGCCGCCCCGGCGCGTCTAAGAAGTCGAGCGCGTTGCGCGACGGCGGCGTGTCGAGCACGACCAGGTCGTAGCGCTTCGACTCCGAGAGCGAGTAGAGCGCCTCGGCCGCGGTGTACTCCTGCATGCCGGCGACGAGCTCGGAGAGAAGGCCGTAGAGCCGGCTGTCCAAGATGCTGCGCGCCTGAGCGTCGTCGCGCGCGAGCCGTCGCACCAGGTCGTCGAACACCGCCGCGGGGTCGAGCATCCACGCGTCGAGCGCGCCGGCGGGCACGTCGAGCGCCGCCAAGGCGGCGCGGCCCAGGGCGACCGGCTTCTTCGCGTGCGCTTGGAGCCCCAACGCCTGCATCAACCGCCGCGCCGGGTCGATGGTCAGCACCAGCGTCCGCCGGCCGGCGCGCGCTCCGACGACGCCCAACGCCGCGGCGGTGGTGGTCTTGCCCACGCCCCCCGCGCCGCAGCACACCAGGACCTGCCGCGAGCGGATCAACGCGTCCAGGCTCATGCGGACCTCGGCTGGAGCGGCGCCTCGGCGGAAGACGCGGCGAAGCGTCGCGACAACGCCTCGATCAACGCCGCGCCTTCGAGCGGCAGCTCCGGCAGGAGCGTCAGCGGGGCGGGTGGGGCTCCGCCGAGCTCGCCGATGGCGCGGCGCGCGCGCTCGATACGGCTCAGCTCTCGCATGCCATAGACCGGCTGGGTCTGAAAGAACCGCTCGAGCGCGGTCACTTCGTCAGCGGTGAAGTCCGAGCTCGGGACGCGGTTGACCCAGACCGCCGCCACCGCGACCTGGTGCTTCTCGAGCGCTTCGCACAGCTCGCGCGCTTCGGTGGTGGGCAGGCTCTCGGGCAGCGTCACCACGATCGCGGCGGTGCGCTGCGGGTTGGTGAGGACGGAGAGCCCTTCTTGCGCGGTGCGGGCGATGTGTCCGGTGGGGATGACCCGCAGCAGCAGCTCGGGGATTTGGGCCAGCGCGAGCGCGTGCCCGGTTGCGGGTGAGTCGACCACGCAGATCTCGAACTCGGGCTCCCCCGGCGCGCGCTCGCGGCGGAACAGGTCGAGCATGCGGTACATCACGCCCATGTCGGAGAACCCGGGCGCGGCGTTCAGGAACTTTCGCACTGCCGAAGACCGCATCGCCGCGTCGACCAGCCAGCGAAGCTGGAGGCTCTCCTGCAGGAAGCGCCGATGGCCAATGGACGGCGTGAGCAGCGCCGCGCTCAGGTTCGGACCAACCTGGGTCGGCTCCTCGCCCACTTCGTCCACGCCGAGCGCTTGCGCCAGGGCGGAGGGCGCGGCCGCGTCGGGGGTGGTCTCGGCGCACAACACGCGCTTGCCGGAGCGGGCGAGCGCCCGCGCCGCCGCGACCGCCAACGTGGTCTTTCCAACGCCCCCTTTGCCCGTCACGAGCAACAGACGACGGCGCGTCAGCCCTTCCAGCGACAAAGCCACTCCCGACTCAAAAGACGATTGACTCTAAATGAGCGGTGAGGATTCTCGCAGTCCGGAGACACCCAATGGCGCTTCTCAAACCTTTCCGTGGTTATCGCCCCCCGGCGGAGCTGGCCCCGCGCGTCGCCGCGCCGCCCTATGACGTGGTGAGCACCGAAGAGGCCCGGGCGTACGCGAAGGGCAACGACGAGAGCTTCTTCCACGTCTCTCGACCCGAGATCGACTTCCCTCCGGGCATCGACGAGCACAGCGAAGACGTCTACCAGCGCGGGCTGTCCAACTTCCGCGCCTTCATCGCGCGCGGCTGGCTGCAGCAGGACGCGGCGCCTCGCTTCTACGCGTACCGCCAGGTGATGGGCGCGCACGCGCAGGTCGGGCTGGTCGCCGCCGCGAGCGTCGACGAGTACGACCGCGGGCTCATCAAGAAGCACGAGCTGACGCGCGCCGACAAGGAAGACGATCGCGCGCGCCACATCGAAGTGCTGGGCGCCAACGACGAGCCGGTGTTCCTCACGTACCAGGCCGACCGCGCGATCGACGGCCTGATGGAGCGCGCCACCCGGTCGGCCGCCGACGTCGACTTCACGAGCGACGACGGCATCCGCCATACGCTCTGGTGTCTATCGGACGAGGCGACCCAGGCGCTCGAGCGCGCGTTCCGCGCGGTGCCGCACCTGTACATCGCCGACGGACACCACCGCTCGGCGGCCGCCTCGCGCGTGCACAAGCTCTACCGCGACCGCGCGCAGTCCCACCCGGGGCACGACGCGTTCCTCGCGGTGATCTTCCCGCACGACCAGATGCAGATCCTCGACTACAACCGCGTCGTCCGGGACTTGAACGGGTTGTCGCCCGAGGCGTTCCTCGAGCAGGTGAAGGCGCGCTTCGCGCTCGAGCCGACCCAGGCGAAGAAGCCCACCGAGCCGCGCACCTTCGGGATGTACCTGGGGGGACGCTGGTACCGGCTGAAGGCCAAGCCCGGCAGCTACCCGAGCACGCCGGTCGGGCAGCTCGACGTCTCGATCCTTCAGGCGCAGCTGCTCGCGCCGGTGTTGGGGATCGCCGACCCGCGCAAGGACCCGCGCATCTCGTTCGTCGGCGGCATCCGCGGCGTCGCCGAGCTGGAGAAGCTCGTCGACTCGGGCGCCTTCCAGGTCGCCTTCTCGATGTTCCCCACCCGCATGGAAGAGCTGATGGCGATCGCCGACGCCGGCGAGATCATGCCGCCCAAGTCCACCTGGTTTGAGCCCAAGCTCCGCAGCGGCTTGGTCGTCCACTGTTTCTAGACTAAGCAACCGCTTCGCCCACCCAGAGGTCAAGAGCCATGCGCGCGATCAACTTCAATGCCGGACCGGCAGGACTTCCCCTCCCAGCGCTGGAGCGCGCGCGCGAGGAGCTGCTCGACTTTCAGGGCTCGGGCATGTCGGTGATGGAGCACAGCCACCGCGGCAAGGAATACGAAGCCGTGCACAACGAGGCCATCGCCCTGTTGACCGAGCTGCTCGGAATCCCCGACACGCACCAGGTGCTCTTCCTCCAGGGCGGCGCCTCGCTGCAGTTCGCGATGGTGCCGATGAACTTCCTGCCGCAGGGCAAGAGCGCCGACTACGTGCTGACCGGGACCTGGTCCGAGAAGGCGCTCGACGAGGCCAAGCTCGTCGGCACGCCGCGCGTCGCCGTTTCGACCATCGGCGATGACAAGCGTTACACGCGCGTGCCCAAGCAGAGCGAGCTCAAGCTCGACCCGGCGGCTGCGTACGTGCACACCACGTCGAACAACACCATCTTCGGAACCCAGTATCTCTACACGCCCGAGACTGGCTCAGTGCCGCACGTCTGCGACATGAGCTCGGACTTCCTGTGGCGCAAGTTCGACGTCTCGAAGTACGCGCTCATCTACGCGGGCGCGCAGAAGAACCTCGGGCCGTCCGGCGTGGTGGTGGTGGTCGCGCGCAAGGACCTCCTCGCCCAGGGCCGGAAGGACATCCCGAAGATCCTCCGCTACACCACGCACGCCGAGAACAACTCCCTCTACAACACGCCGCCGACCTTCGCGATCTACCTGGTGCGCAACGTGCTCGCGTGGATGAGGCAGGTGGGCGGGCTGCCGCAGCTCGAGGCGTGGAACCGAGAGAAGGGGCAGGCGCTCTACGGCGCGCTCGACAAGATGGCCGGCTTCTACAAGGCGCCTGTCGAGAAGGACAGCCGGTCGGTGATGAACATCGTCTTCCGCCTTCCGAGCGAAGCCCTGGAAGACAAGTTCGTCGCTGAGGCCAAGAAGGCCGGAATGATCGGACTCAAGGGGCACCGCAGCGCCGGGGGTATTCGCGTCTCCGCCTACAACGCGGTTACCGTTGACCACATCCGCACCCTGGTCTCCTTCATGGAGAAGTTCGCCCAGGCAAACGGGTAGCGCCTTTGCTTTTCTCTCGCTAACGTTTGAGTCCTCGATGGCCCGCGATAACGAGAAGCTGGCAATCAGCTCGACGCATTCGCGTGCCGGGAGCCTCATCAAGCTCTCAGGCGTCATCGACGAAACGTTCAACAAGAATCAGTTCATCGAAGGCGCCCGCGGCATCGTCGTGGTCGACCTCGATGGCGTGCGCCGCATCACCTCCTACGGCGTGCGGGACTGGATTCAAGCGCTTAAGGCGCTGCAGTTCGATTACTTGGGTTTCATCAACTGTCGGCCTGCGATCGTCTCGCAGTTCAACATGGTCTCGAAGTTCGGCGCGGGCGGACAGCTCGTGTCGTTCTTCGCGCCGTTCGTCTGTCCGGGCTGCGGCACCGACGTCGAGGTGCTCATCGATCTTCGTAAGCAGCACGCCGAGGTGAAGGCGTTCACGCTGCCGTCCACCAAGTGCCCCTCGTGCGGGCAGGACGCCGAGTTCGACGACGTGCCCGAAGCCTATCTGGCTTACTCCGCCTCGGCCGCCCTGCCGACCCCGCCACCGATGTTCGACGCGATCGTCAGCGGCTCGGTGGGGCAAGCCAACACGGTGCCCTTCAAGGTCGAGAAGGAAGTGCGCGGCGATGTCACCGCCTTGTGGATGTCGGGCGACATCGGCAAGACCGCGAGCTTCAAGCGGCTGGGAGACGGTCTCGAGGGCGTGGTGCTGTTGTTGACCGAGGGCATCGAGGAGGTCACGCCCGAGGGGCTGGCGCGCTTCAAGCAGCTCCTCGACAGCACGGAGTTCACGACGTTCCTCGCGCGCGTCCCGGCGCGGCTGGCCGCGGCCTTCGGCGCCAACCCGAGCGCGCTCGGACGGGCGAAGCTCGTCTCGCTGCGTCTCCCGTTCCGATGTGCCGGGTGTGATCGGGTCGGTCCCGTCGACACGGAGCAGGCGATGCTCGCCGAGCTAAAGGTCGGGCGGAAGCCGGTCGTCGTTTGCCAGGAGTGTGGCGGACAGCGCGGGCCGGAGCTGCTCGATCCGGCGTGGTCGGCGGCGGTGGCGCTGTCGCTCGAGCCCGCCCCGCTCGAGGTGGCGGTGTACCTGCAGAGCTTTCCCACCTTCCCGGAGCCCGGCGAGCCGCAGGCGACGAGCGAGAGCGGGGCGAGCTTCGGTCGGTACAAGCTGCTGCGCCCGCTCGGCGCGGGCGGCATGGCCGAGGTCTTCCTCGCCCAACAGACGGGCCTCGGCGGGTTCGAGAAGCAGGTGGTCGTCAAGCGCATCCTTCCGAACTTGTCGCGCGACGAGAGCTTCATCGCGATGTTCTTGCAGGAGGCGCGTGTGGCCGCGCGCATCTCGCACCCGAACGTGGTTCAGATCTTCGATGTCGGTCGTGTCGGAGACCGGTACTTCATCGCCATGGAGTACGTGCGCGGGTGGGACCTGAACAACCTGCTGCGCTTGGCCGAGGCGATCAACTTCCAGATGCCTGTGGGGCTGGCGGCCCGGTTGGTCGCCGACATCTGCGCAGGGCTCCACGCCGCGCATTCGTACGTAGATGAGAATGGGAACGCCAACCCCATCATCCATCGCGATGTCTCCCCTCATAACGTGCTCGTTTCGCACGACGGTCGCGTGAAGCTCACCGACTTCGGCATCGCCAAGGTGGCCGACTCGTCTTCGCGCACGCCGACCGCCACCTTGAAGGGCAAGCTGTCGTACGTCGCTCCCGAACAGATTCAGAACGCCTCGGCACCGCTCGATGCACGGACCGATGTCTTCCCGACCGCGGTCATGCTCTACCAGTGCCTGACGTTCCAACACATCTTCCGGCGCGAGACCGAGTTCGCCACCCTTCGAGCGATTCTGCAGGATCCAGTTCCTTCGATCCTCGAAAGACGCTCGGACGTTCCTAAGAAGCTCGAGGCGAGCTTGCTGAAGGCCCTGGCTCGGAACCCGAGCGAGCGCTACGCGACGGCGAAGGCGTTTCAGCAGGACCTCGAGGACTGCATTGCCGAGATGGGCCAGCCGGTGAGCCAGGCCGAGATGGAGCAGTGGACGCGGCATCTCATCGAGCGGGGGCAAGTATCGGGTCGGTTGCCGAGCGAGATGATCGCGACGCCCACGCTGAGCGGCGCTTCGGCGATCACCCACCCCGAGGTCACCCCGTCCGGCTCGAAGGACGTCGAACCCACGGCCGCGATTCCGCTGAACAAGGGCGGAGGGTGAGCGGGTGAGGGGGACTCGACCGTGAACAGCTCATTGCCACGAAGCCCGATCGGTTCGGGGGAGCTCCAGCGGGTCCTGCTGGTGCACGGCCAGCGCCGCCAGCTCCGAGACCTGGCCCAGATCCTCCGCTCCATCGGCATCGAGCTCGAGATGCGCGAGTCGATCCTCCAAGTTCCGGAGGATGGGCAATTCGAGATCGTGCTGGTCGACTACGACGCGGTCACCCCAGAGGATCGAGGCAAGCTTCTTCAGGCGTACAGCGGCCTCCACGGCCGGACGCGGCTCCTCGTCCTGTCGGAGAAGCAGGTGCGAGAGGACTTCGTCCGCTTGTTCGAACGGCACACGCTCACCAACCTCATCGCGCGCAACGGCGAGATCTTCGACCCGGAAGAGCTGCTCGTCACCGTGCAGAAGCTGTTGCGCCGCGACATCTTCGGGATCGAGAAGTACTTCGCCTGGGGCGTACAGCCCGGCAAGCTGATCGTCTCCTCGTCGGAGCAGAAAGAGCACGTCGTGGAGGAGGCCGAGAAGTACGCCAAAGGCATCGGCGTTCACCCCCGCCTGGTCAGCCTCTTCTGCGGCGTCGCCGACGAGTTCTGCACCAACGCGGTCTACAACGCGCCGGTCGACAAGGACGGAAACAGCCGCTTCGCGCACTACCCGCGCCACCAGCGCGTCGATCTGGCGCCCGGCGAGGAGGCGGCCGTTACCTTCTGCTGTGACGGTCGCCGCCTGGGCCTGTCCGTGGTCGATCCGTTCGGCTCGCTGACCAGCGAGCGGCTGCTGGACTACCTGTCGAAGTGCTTCCGGCGCGGGAGCGACCAGCTCGACCAGAAGGCCGGCGGAGCCGGGCTCGGCTTCTACCAAATCTTCGAGTCGGTCACTCAGTTCATCGTGAACATCTCGCCCGGCAAACGGACCGAGATGATCGGGCTCATCGACGTGCGCGGCTCGTACAAAGACTTCGCCACGCGCAACAAGTCGTTCAACGTTTTCGTCGAGTGAGCGCCGCGGCTACTCTTTCGCTTTGAGCTTGCCTTCATTCTCTTGAATGAAGCGGCGAATGTCGTCGGCCATGTCGAGCAGCTTCACCCACTGCTCCTTGTAGAGCGTGACGGGAAAGCGGCCCAACCCGTAGACGGAGACGCCGCCTTTCTCGCTCACCTTGAGTGAGACGCCTTTCGACGTCCGGCTCTTCAGCGCCTCGTTCTCTGCGCGCAACCGCTCGAGCTCTGCCTTCAGATCTTGTTCGCTCATGGGGTCGCAAGTCCTAGGGTCGGGCCTTAGGACAAATCAAGCCTCTCCTTCGGAGAAGAGCGCCAACTGCGATCCTTTGCGCAATGGCCGTCGAAAGGTGCTGGGCGCTTGGTCATCCATCTCGCTTTCGACGGGCTCGAACCCCGCTTTGCGGCAGCTCGCCTCGAACATGGCCGCGAGCGCCTCCGCGTACTTGCCTTGGCCCACGCCCCGGGTGCCAAAGCGTGAGTCGTACAGCGCGCCCCCGCGCGTCTCACGCACCCGGTGCAAAACCTTCTCGGCCCGCAAGGGCAGCGCTTCTCGCAGCCGCTTCTCGAAGACGTCCTTGACGGAGGAGGGGAGCCGCAGGAGCACGTAGCCTGCGCGCTCTGCGCCGGCCGCGCGCGCCGCGGCGAGGATGTGCGCCACCGACTCGTCGCTCAGCCCAGGGATGATCGGCGCCACCATCACGCCGGTGCGTATGCCGGCCTTCGCGAGTGTCTCGATGACGCGGAGCCGCCGCTTGGGCGTCGCGACGCCCG
>CAZEDU010000098.1:14393-18841 GCA_964511185.1 uncultured Myxococcaceae bacterium
CGGCTCGATCGCTCGTGCGTGCGCCGGATCCCAGAACGGGATGCTCACCATCACGCGAACGTGGGCGTGCTTCGCCAGCGCCTGCAGCACGTCGACATCGCGCTCGACGATCGGCGACTTGGTGATGATGGCCACCGGGTTCCGATACTCGGCGCACACCTCGAGGCACGCGCGCGTGAGCCGGAGCGAGGCCTCGAGCGGCTGATAGCAGTCGGTCACGCCCGAGAACATCACCAGGTCGCCCTTCCACGAGGGGCGCTCGAACGCCGCGCGCAGCAGCTCTCCGGCCTTCATCTTCACCACGATCTTCGTGTCGAAGTCGCTGCCGGCGCCGAAGCTCAAGTACTCGTGCGAGGGCCGCGCGTAGCAATAGGCACACGCGTGCATACAGCCGCGGTACGGGTTCACGCTGAAGCGAAAGCCGATGTCCGGGCTGTCGTTCTTCGCGAGGATCTCCCGGGAGCGGTCCTCGTAGACCTCGAGCTTGGCGCGCGGGATCTCCTCGAGGTACTCGACCGAGCCCGGCGCCCAGGGGTTCGGCGGGTTCGCGATCGGCTGGGGCTTCATCGGGCCGAAGTGTCGTGCTGAACCTTTGTTCAGTCAAGGCTGACCCAGGAACGTCAAAAAGGGACGACCCTCAAAGGAGGACCGTCCCTTTTAGAGCGGCGGAAGGGATTCGAACCCTCGACCCCGAGCTTGGGAAGCTCGTGCTCTACCAACTGAGCTACCACCGCGAACCAGCGAGGAGGTGATAGCCACCCGCCCAAGCCGGGTCAAGCGCGAGGGTCACTCTCCTTCTTCCACCGTGAGCTGGTAGGCGTCCTGGAAGTTCGACTCGCGGTTCTTGGCGTCGCGGACCTCGAGCAGGTAGACGCCCGGCTCGGCGGCGTAGCGGATCACCTCGGCGGCGTCCGCCTTGGCCCGGTCGGCGGTCTGCACGAGCGACAGGCTCCCGTCCTCCTCGATCCGGTGAAGGTACAGCCCCACATCCACCTTCAGCACGCCGAGCAGCGTGGCCTTGATCGCCGTCTTCACCGGCTTCCCCGACAGGTCGAGGCGGAAGTAGTCGATGTCCTTCTTGGGGTGCACGGTGCCGCGCATCGCCCGCGAGAAGGCGATGGGGGTGGCCGTCTCGACGCTGTGGTTCGGCTCCCGCTCCTCCGAGCCGTTGTCGGGCGTGGTCGAGACCTGAATGCGGTACGCCTGCTCGGGGTTTTCGTAGTCGCGCACCCACTTGCCGTCGACCTTGCGCAGCGCGCCTTCGACGCGGAAGTAGCACTCGCCCAGGCACGAGACGTTGTTGAGCTGCTCGGGCTCTTTGAGCGCGCCGTCGTTCGACTTGAGCAGCGTTCGCTCCGGGCCGGTGCCCCCGTCGGGCGGCTGCACCACCGACAGGCTCAAGTCCACCCGCTCGACCCCCGACAGCTGCACGTCGGCCAGCACCGGCTCGCTCGTGCGCAGGACGTAGTAGTCGACGTCGTCTTTGGGAGAGAGAAACCCTTCGCGAGAGCCGTTCGCGGCCAGCGGTGTCGCCTTGCTGAGCTCGTCGTTCGGCTCGTACTCCTTGGTGGCGCCGCCCTCCTCGGGGCCGACGGTGAGCGTGTACGTCTCGTCGATGTTGAAGCCGCGCTTGGCGTCCTTGCCCGTGCCGGACCAGGCGCTCTTCACCACCACGTAGACCAGCTTGTCGGTCTCGCGGACGCCCACGTTTCGCAAGGAGAGCGGCTCGCCGTCCTTCCCCTTCACGGTGAAGAGCGGCGCCTCCGCCACCGACAGGACCGACAGCTCGAAGCGCACGCCGGGGACGCCGGTGAGCTCGAGCTTGAGCGGAATCTTCGGAGGCTCGGCGGGCACCGCCTCGGCCACCGCACCGGCATCGTACGGCTCCTCCGCCAACGCCGCGCCGGCGTCGAACGCGTCGACAGGCTCGGACGGCGCGAGCTCGCTCGCCGCGTTCGCCGCCAGCTCGATGCGGAACCAGTCTTCATCGCCCGGGTGGCCGACGAACCCCGAGACGCTCTGCCCGAACGGAACCAGCGTGGCGTCGACCGCGCGATCGTTCGGCTCCGCCTCGAGACCTTCGGTGGGCTCTTGAAACAGCGCGGTGAGCGTGTACGCGCCGCCGGTGCCGCGCTTGGCGGACGTCACGCGGACGTACGCCTTGTCGCGCAGCGCCAGGTTCGGCAGCCGCTCGGGCTTGCCCTCACCGCCGCTGTTCACCATCGCCAGGCGGTTGCGGTCGGTGTCCATCACCTCGAGCATCACGTCGACGCCGGGCATGCCGGTCACGGACAGGTCGACGGTCTGCGGCCGATCGGACGTGAGCAGCAGCCAGTCTTCATCCGGCTTCGCGGGATCGGCCGAGAGCGAAGCGGTCACCACGGACGAGCCGGTCACCGCCAGCGCCTGATCCGCGCGGTCGTTCGGTTCACGCTCGGTGAGCGCCTGGGGCCCCGCGTCCACCACGCCTGCGTCGATGCCGTCGGTCTTCGACGGGCAACCGCTGACGAGAACCAGCAACAACCCCAGAGTGAAGGCGCGTGCCATAGGCGGCCTTTCATCGGCCAAGCTCGGCAACAGGGCAAGCGGTGATTTCATCCCCAAAATACAAATTGGAGCGGCTGCGTCCGACGTTGCATCATGTTCGCCATGAACCGTGTTGCGCTCGCCCTGACGCTGCTCCCGGTGGCCGCGGTCGCGGCGCCCATCGGCTACGCGCAGTCGAACAGCTACTTCAAGAAGGACACGCGGCCCTCGCTGTACCAGCCGCTCAACCTGCTCGACAGCCGCGAGGTCACCGCCTGGTGCACCTCCGGGCCGGATCCGCTCAACGACGTGTTGATGTTCGGCTTCAAGGGGCCGACCACCATCGACGAGGTCCGCATCTACACGGGAAACGGGTTCGATCAGAACACCTTCGAGCAGTTCGCCCGCGCGAAGAAGTTCTCCATCCATGGCCCGGTCGGCGGCCAGACGTTCTCGGTGGCGGATCAGCGCGGCTTTCAGTCGGTGCCGTTCAACCCGCCGCTCACCGGCTCGCAGTTCCGCGTGGAGATCCTCGACCTCTATCCGTCAGAGGATCTGGATCAGCCGGTGTGCGTCACCGACATCGTCTTCTTCTCGGAAGGCAAGGCGCTCAACGGCAGCTGGCTGACCCAGAAGCTCAAGTACGACAAGCAGCAGGCGACTGTGCTCGGCACCTGGTTCGGCGGCTACGAGGGCGCGCCCGACAAGTTCCTCTCGTTCTACTTCGATGGCACCTACCGCTACGTCTTCGACCCGTACGACAAGGAGACGCAGAAGGAGAAGGTCTTCGAGGGCGCGTACACCGTTTCGGGCTCACGCATCACGCTCGAGCTCCCTGGCAAGGGCAAGGTGAGCGCGCGCCTGCGCCGCGAGGCCGATCCGAAGAAGAAGGGCGCCTTCACGCTCTCGCTCGAGGGAGATCTCCCCGAGGAGCTGAAGCAGTTGTTCCGGGACGCGCCGTGACTTAGACGCTGCCGGCCTTCTTCAGCTTCTTGCCCGAGAAGCGGTGGAAGAAGTCGATGATCTCCTCGAAGGCGACCTTCGCGGTCGTCGCGTCCTTGAACTCGGATTCGAGGAAGATTCCGCCGCACGATTCACAGGTGTCGTAGTGGAGCGGGTGCTGCCGATCGCCGCCGTCGACCGAGACCAGATCGACCTGGCACTCGGGGCACTGGCCGGTCAGTGCCTCGGGGTTCGGGCGGCCGCCCAGTGTCTCGAGCCCCGGCAGGTTGTTGTGCAGGAGCTGGCGGTTCAAGTCGGCGACGTCGATCCAAAGTCCACCGCAATCACCGCACTTGTGCAGCGTCGTGTCGTCTCCTTCGAGAACGACCATCTCGACGTTGCAACCTGGGCAATCCATTAAGTTTTCGGCTCCTGTGAAAGGGAGCGGTCGCTCCCGTGGTTGGTCATCCAATGATAGGTCGCGGAATTTTTCCCACGCAACCCAGATGGCTCCGCTTGTAACGGAGACTGTGAATGTGTGCACGTGTCGACGTGCCGTCATTTCCCGTGCTTGCGAGGTCGGTCACTGACCCTGCGAATCTCCGCTCCCAGCGCACGGAGTTTTTTCTCGAGCCGCTCGTATCCGCGGTCGAGGTGATAGACGCGCGCGACCTCGGTCCGGCCCTGCGCGCGCAGGCCCGCGAGGATCAGCGAGGCGGACGCGCGGAGATCGGTCGCCATCACCGGAGCGCCTTGCAGCGTCTTCACGCCTCGAACGATGGCGGTCGGGCCCTCCACTTCGATGTCCGCGCCCATGCGGCGCAGCTCGGCCACATGCATGTAGCGGTTCTCGAAGATGTGCTCCGAGATGACCGAGGTGCCGTTGGCCACCGAGAGCAGCGCCATCAGCTGCGCCTGCATGTCGGTCGGAAAGCCGGGGTGCTCGGTCGTCTTCACGTCGACCGGCTGAAGCGAGGAAG
>CAZEDU010000099.1:0-18507 GCA_964511185.1 uncultured Myxococcaceae bacterium
GAGGTTTCCGCTCCAGTCTTCCAGGGCCGCGACGAGGAGCACGCTCTCGGCGTCGGCGGCGGTCCCGCGCTGCGCTTCGAGGCGCGCGGCGATCTCGTGCTCGGCGAGCTCGGCCGGCAGCGCGCGCAACACCTGCCCCAAGCTCTGGAAGCAGCGCAGGCGGACCAACGGGTGCCGCGATTGACGGAAGCCCTTGAGCAGCACGTCGATGGCCTTCACCGAGACGACCTGGCCCAGCTCTTCGGCCGCCTGCCAACGGTCGAGCGGATCCGGCGCGTTCAACGAGCGCTCCAGATCGGCGAGGCTGCGCAGATCGTTCGGCGCCAGGGCGCGGGCGACCAGCTCATCCCGGACGCGGAGCTGGACGTGGAGCCGCTCCGCCTCCGCCAGCCGCGTCGGCCAGTCGGGCAGCTGCGCGGTCAACGGCGAGCGCGCCGCTTCGGCCTTCGCCTCGTCCAGCGCGCCCGAGAACAACAGCCCGTCGAGCTTTCGCGACAAGAGCAGCGCCTGCGCCTGGGTCCGGTGCTTCCCGGCCGGGTGCTCGCGCAGGTACGCGTAGAGCCGGGCCGAGCGGCCCTTCGCGGCCGCGAAGGCCTCGTCATCCAGCCCGCTCTCGAGCGCGGCGCTGCGCGGGTCGTCCCTGCGCGCGGAGACGACGCGCTCGCGCGCGTCACCCGACTGGGCCTCCCGAAACTCGGCGTCGGCGAGCAGCTTCTCGATCTCGCCGCGGTGCGCGCCGTCTGGGTGGTCGTTCAGGAACTGCCGGTACGCGAGCGCGGTGTTCTTCTCCTTCGCGGCGTTGAAGCGGAGCCCTTCGAGCAGCGCGCGCGCCCGACGCGCCTTGGGGTCTTCCGGGAACTCCTCGAGGAACCGCTTGTACGCGAGCGCCGTGTGGAGCCGCGACGCCTCGGCGAACTCGAGCTCGGCCAAACGGGCCAGGGCGGGCTCGGCGCGATCGTCGTTCGGGTGCGCGCGCAGGAAGGCGCGATACGCCTCGGGCGTGTCCACCGTGCGTGCGCGCTGGTAGGCGCGGCCCGCACAACCACCCGACATCACGAGTAGAACGAGGGCGCTGAGGCGAAGAAAGTGACGGGGCACGGGTTCGAAAGCAAACGTTGAAAGGTTTTCGGATATACCACGCCGCCGCTCGTTCTTTTGACGTGGTCACAAGGGGAAAGGACGATGCGGGAGTGCGAAGGATGCTTCTGTCTGCAGCGCTTGCCGGCCTGCTCTCCTGCGCGACCGGCGCTCCCCTGGGTGGTCCCTCGTCACTTCAACGGGCGTCGTCCGATCGCCACGTGCTCCCCGCGGCTCTGACGCGGGACGCGCCGACGGCGTCGCCCGAGCTCGACGCGCCGCCGGCCTTTTCGCCGCAAGCGCGCTCGCAGGCCGTCACCCTGGCGCAGCACCTGGTCGGGAAGAAACGCATCGTCGTCGACGGGAAGCGCTACCCTGAAGACTGCACCGGTTTGATCCGCGGCGTCTTCGGCGGTCTCGGCGTGGACGTCATGTCGCGGGCGAAGAACGGCGACAACGGCGTCACCGCCATCTACCGCTACGCCCAGGCGCACGGCCGCATCTACGAAGGGGGTTGGCCGGTCGCCGGAGACATCGTCTTCTTCCGCGAGACGTATGACCTCAATCGCGACGGGCGCATCAACGACGGCCTGACGCACATCGGGCTCGTCGAGAGCGTGCTGCCCGACGGCACGGTCACCGTCATTCACCGCGTCGCGCGCGGCGTGGTTCGGTACCACATGAACCTCGAGAAGAAGAACCAGCGAATCGACCCGGCGACCGGACAAGTGCTGAACGACTACATCCGTCCGTCTCGCGGAAACCGGAAGCCGCGCCTCACCAGCCAGCTCTTCGCGGGCTACGCCACGCTGCTTCCGGTCGAGAGCCGCTTCGCTTCTCGCTGAGCCTCCACCGCGGGGCTGCGCTCAGGGGCAACCCGCGCGCTGCGCCGGGCCCGGGTCGCCAGGACATTCATCGAGCTCGTCGGCCACGCCGTCCTGGTCGCGGTCGCGCACCGGACAGCCCTTCCTTTCGGCGGGTCCAGCCTCGATGGGGCACGCGTCTTCCGCGTCGAGCACGCCGTCGAGGTCCTTGTCCGGCGGCGGACAGCCTTGCCACCGCGGCTCGCCTTTCTCCACCGGGCACGCGTCGTCGCGGTTGAGAAGGCCATCCTGATCGTCGTCCAACGCGGGGCACTGCTCTGGGGTGTGCGGCCGCCCTGGCGCGCAGGGATCCGGCGCGGGCGGCGGCTCCGGCGCAGGACCGATGGCGGCCCCGACGAGCACCCGGAAGTCGGGCGTGCCCGGCAGCGCGCTCAATCCCGGCCCGCCGAGCACGAAGGCTTCGAGCCCCGCGGGCAACAGGGCGCGCGCGCCGGCCAGGACCTCCGTCGAGGGGGTGAGCCCGTTCAGCGGAACGGACGCGTGGACGCTCAGCTCGGGCCGCAGGTGCGGCGACGCCCAGCTCGCCGCGAGCGCCACGTCGAGCTGATGGCTCAGCGGCTCGGAGAACCCGACGTCGATGGCGGGACGGAAGCGCGCCGCGACGTCGGCCGCGAGCTGCACCTTCCCAAAGGACATTCCGCCCTGCAGGCCCGGCCGAAAGACGAAGCCGTCGTCCCGCGCGAGCGCCTCGGCGGTGCCGAGCGGAAAGCCAACCGCGAGGCCCACCGACAAGCTCCGGAGCAAGCCGAAGCGCGCGGAGACGTACGGCGTGCCGAGGCCGGCGTCGCTCACGCGGGCGAGCCCCGCTGCGGTCAGGTCGTCGCCGGACTGATAGGCGATGATCGGCAGCTGCAAGGCCAGCTCGAGGCGCTCGTGTACCGCGTACGCGCTCGCCAGGTGCAAGGTGAGCCGATCCCGCAGCACCGCGCCGAGCCGCTCCCCTTCGGGGCCGATCGCGACGAGCGGTTCGTGCTGGTAGTGCGCCATCGCGGTGAAGCGCGCGGCCCCAACCGGCAGCATCGCTCCGTTCCCCACGAGCACCCCGCCCTGCCCCGATGGGTTCAGCTGAAGCCGCTCCACCTCGAGCGCGGGGAGCTCTTGCGCGCGCGCACCCGCTGCGCCGAGGACCGCGATGAGAGCGACGAGACGTGTCACGTCGGCCGCGAGTGTCGGTCGCCGCCGCCGTCAGTGTCCAGGGGTTCTCGTCAGCAGGAGGCTGGCCTTGAAGGGAGCGATGGTGGCTGTGGGCAGGTGGCGCTGGTCGACGTTCGCCGCATCGCCCGACCTCAGAGGGAAGCCGACGTGGCCGCCTCGAGTGGGAGTGGCGCTAGCCCGCCGCCCGCGTGGTTCGGTCCCAGGTGGCGCGCTGCGCGTTCCGCAGGAAGCGCCAGAAGCCGACCACCATCGCCCAGTTCATCGTGACGAAGTAGTACGCGAACGAAGCGACACGCCGCGGCGCGCCCCGCAGCACGGCCATTCGACCGACGAGCGCGAGCAGGTAGAACACCAGCTGCGTCGCGAACAGCGCGCGGAAGAGCGGCGAGGCGAGCAGGAGCGCCGACCCGAAGAAGACCACCGCCATCAGCGCCGGCGCGCACCAACGCAGCACCTTGTGTGACCAGAACGCGAACGACGCGAAGCCAGCCGAGGGGGCCAAGAGCCCGCGGAGCATGCGGAGGCTCTGAAAGTTCCCAGCGGCGATGCGCGCGCGCCGGCCGAACTCGCGCGCGTAGTCCTCGGTCGTCTCTTCCCGCGCCACCGCCTCCGGCTCGTACATCACGCGGAAGCCGCGCGAGAGGATGCGCATGGGGATGACGAAGTCGTCGACGATCGTCTCGGGCGCGAGCCGGTCGAACAGGCGCCGACGAATCGCGTACAACCCACCGTTCGCGCCCATCACCGCGCCGCGCTTCCCCTCGTAGAGCTTGAGGAGCGACTCGTACTTCCAATACGCGCTCTCTTCGTACTCGCGCACGCGCGGGTTGAAGAGCCGGAGCTGACCACAGACCGCGCCCACGTCCGGGTCGGAGAAGGGACGCACCAGCCTTCGAATCGCGTCGGGCGCGAGGAGCGTGTTCGCGTCGGTGAGCACCACGATGTCGCCGCGCGCTTGCGGGATGCAGCGGTTGAGCACCGAGGTCTTGCCGGCCCGCTCGGCGGTGGAGAGCCGTACGCGGCTATCCGGACAGCCGCGCACGATCGCGTCCGTCCCGTCGGTGCTGCCGTCGGAGCCGACGACGATCTCCAGGCGCTCCCGCGGGTAGTCGAGCGCCAAGCTGTTGGCGATCTTCTGACCGATGCAGGTCTCTTCGTTGTACGCGGCGATCACCAAGGTCACGTCGGGCAGCGTCGGGCTCGGTGGCGCCCTTCGCTCTTGCCCCAGCAAGAGGTAGCGAAGGTTGCCGCGCGCCTGCTGAAGCGCGTCGAGCGCGATCAAGCACAACGGGTACAGCACGTAAGTGTGCAGCAGCAGGAACAACGCCCCCAACACGAGCACCGCGACCATGACGGTCTTGCTGAGCAAGCGGCGGACCGGTCGACGCGCGCTGCAAGGCCGCGAAGCCCCGGACGGCTCGGCTGCGTCCATCCTGCAAAGCTGTAAGAACTACTCCTCTGGGACGGAGGGCGTGGGCGCTTGCTGCTGACGCTCTTCTTCCTGCACCCAGGCGGCCAGCTTGGTCACGAGGACTGGCTTTCGTTCACCTTCCAGCAGCATCAGCGCATCGAGGCTCCCCCGCGCCTGCTCGTACTGCTTCTGCGCGAAGGCGAGCCGCGCCGCGAGGAAGTAGGCGCGGCGGAAGGTGTTGTCCTCGCGGGTGAGCGCCTCCACCCCTTCGCGCGCATCGCTCTGGGTCGCGGGCACGGGCGGCTCGGCGTTGAGCGCGTAGATCGCTTCGATGATGGCGCCCCAGCCGTCGTCCTGGTTGTTTCGGCGGATGCGGTAACGCTCGGCCTCCTCGAGCGCCGGCGCGCTGCCGTTGACCGCGTGGTAGAGGCCGTTGGCCATCGCGCCTGCAACCAACTCATCGGACGAGGCCTCTTTGGGAACGAGCCCCATCGCCCGGTAGGCGACGCGGAGCTTCTCGCTCTTGTCGGTGGCGGTGGCGAGCAGCGGCTCGTGCGCAACTTGTACCTCGGCGAGCTGGTCGATGAGCGTGTTCACGCGGTTGTGCCAGTCCGACGGGCTCTGCGCTTCCTTGAGCAAGTCGATGCGCTTCTGCAGATCGCGCGCCTGCAGCTCGAGGTAGCGCAACTCGGTCTTGGTCTCGTCGAGATCGAGTGCGCGGGCGGCGACCATCACCGCCTTGCCTTCGAAGTACGTCGGGTAGGTCGCGGTCAACTTCTCCGCGATGGTCAGGGCCTCCGCCATCGCTCTCTCGTCGGCGCGACGCAGCAAGTGAAGGGCGCCATCTCGTTGCGTGACGGCCTCGATCGGCGGACCGGTACGGCGGGTCGAGAGGTACTGGTACACGCCCGCGCCGACGCCGCCGAGCACGAGGAGCAGGACGATCGCGATCGCGGTCGAGTTCCGACGCTTGAGCTGCGAACGAATGACGGCCGTCTCTTCGTCGGTGTTGCGCCGAAGCAGCGAGGGCTCTTCGGGAGGCAGATCGACGCGGGCGCGGCGCGGCGCGGTGGGCTCTGGTTGGGAGCCATTCATGGTGCTTCCTGCTCATCGCCATCCGCTGGCCCGCTGGCAGCCGGGCGAGCCGAGAAGCCAAACACTTGCGTGGCGGCGCGGGGCTGCGGCGAGGGGGCGCCAGCGACGGCGCCGAACATCTGCGTCGACGAGCGTGGCGCTTCCGGCGTCGGCGCCGCTGGCCCTCCCACCGCGCCGAACATCTGCGTCGACGAGCGTGGCGCCTCCGGCGTTGGCGCCGCCGGCCCGCCTACCGCGCCGAACATCTGTGTCGACGAACGCGGCGCTTCTGGCGTCGGCGCCGCCGGCCCTCCCACCGCGCCGAACATCTGCGTCGACGAGCGTGGCGCCTCCGGCGTTGGCTCCGCCGGCCCGCCTACCGCGCCGAACATCTGCGTCGACGAACGCGGCGTCTCGGCCTGCGCCGGCGGCTGAGGCGCAAGGTTCAACGCGCCAAACATCTGGGTCACGGAGCGCCCTCCCTCCGACGGGCTCTGGTTCGGCGCTCGAGGCGTACCGTACGCCGCCGTCCCATACGCTGGCGTCCCCGACGGAGGCGCGTCCGCCAAGGTCGCCGGGGAGCCGGCCGTCGTCGCTCCGAAGACCTGCGTGCCCGTTCGAGGGGGCGCCGGGCTCGCGGCCGTCGAAGGCCCAGCGCCGTTCGCCCCATAGGCGACGAACACGTGGCTGCAGTGCGTGCACTGAACAGGCGCACCGCCCGCGGGAATCAGCCTCTCGTCCAAGACGTACTGGGTCGCACAGCGCTCGCAGGAGATCTGCACGCCCGGGACCTTATCACCGGCTCGACGCGGGGCCGATCTCGGCGACCTTCTGCAGCGCCTCGAGCTTGGCCTGCCCGACGCCGCGCACACGGTCGACGTCGTCCCACGACCGAAATCCCGAAGCGCCCCGCGCCTCCACGAGCGCCCGGGCCAAGGCCGGCCCGATGCCCGAGACGAGCGCCAGCTCCGCCTCGGTCGCTCGGTTCAGGTCGAGCTTGGCGCCCAGCGTCAACCGCTGCGCCGCGGGGACCGGCGCGCCTTGCGCACATCGCGCGACTCCCCGCTCATCGAGTGAGACCTGGTGCGCTGGACAATCGAGCGTGGCCTGACCGCTGGGCCAGCGCCCAACGACCACCGCGCCCAGCGCTCCAAGCCCAACGAACACCACCGCCAACGCCGCCGTCCGCGTGCGCCCCCGCTCCGCTGCTCCGACCATCCACGCCCTCCTCGCCCGGGTTCTTGCCCGCGAGTCTACGCGCTGGTGGCGACATTGGACGGCGTTCGATCCAGCCCGAAGGCCGTGTGCAGCGCGCGCACGGCCAGCTCGGTGTACTTGGCCTGAACGACCGCGGAGACCTTGATTTCAGAAGTGGAGATCATCTGAAGGTTGATGCCCTCGCGCGCGAGCACCTGGAACATCTTGGCGGCGACGCCCGAGTGGTTGCGCATGCCGACGCCGACGATCGACACCTTGGCGATGTCGTCGTCCACCTCGATGCCCTTCGCCTTGATGGTCTTGGCGATCTTCTTCACCACCTCGCGCGCCTTGGCGAAGTCGGCCTTCCCGACCGTGAAGGTGATGTCTGTCTTTCCCTTGACCGCCGCGTTCTGCACGATGAGGTCGACGACGATGTTCTTCTCGTCGAGGGCGCCGAAAATCTGCGCTGCGATTCCTGGCACGTCCGGCACCTCGCGGACGGCGATCTTTGCCTCGTTGCGATCGTAGGCAATGCCGCTGACGAGCACGTCTTCCATCGAAGCATCCTCCTCACAGACCAACGTGCCCGGGTCGTCGGTGAACGACGACTTCACCCAGAGGGGCACCTTGTACTTCATCGCGAACTCGACCGACCGAATCTGCAGCACCTTGGCGCCGAGCGAGGCCAGCTCGAGCATCTCTTCGTAGCTGATCTTGTCGAGCTTCTTCGCCGCCGGGCAGAGGTTCGGGTCGGCCGTGTAGACCCCGTCGACGTCGGTGTAGATCTCGCACGCGTCGGCCTTGATCGCCGCGGCGATCGCGACGGCGGTGGTGTCCGAGCCGCCCCGCCCCAACGTGGTCACGTTGCCATCCTCGTCGACGCCCTGGAACCCGGCGATCACCGCGATGTGCTTCTTCTTCAGCGTGCTGAAGATGCGCTCCGCGTCGATGCTCTTGATGCGGGCCTTGGAGAAGGTGCTGTCGGTGACGATGCGGCACTGGCTGCCCAAGAAGCTGGTCGCCTTGCCCTTCTGCGCGCCGATCGCCAGCGCCAAAAGCCCAATCGAGACCTGCTCGCCCGTGGCGACGACGACGTCTTGCTCGCGCTCGTTGGGCCGGTCGGTGATCTGCGAGACGAGCTTCAGCAAGCGGTTCGTCTCGCCCGACATCGCGGAGACGACGACCACGACGTCATGTCCTTGCTTCTGGGTGGCGAGGCAGCGCCGCGCGACGTTCTGGATGCGGTCGATGTCGCCGACCGAGGTGCCGCCGTACTTCTGAACGATGAGAGCCACGACCTGGTTGATGCCTCGAGAGGAAGGTGCCTTCGCCCGAAAGGGCGGCGGACCATAGGGAGCGACGGGCACGGCTGTCAAAAGGTGGTAGAGGAGCGTGCCTTCCGAACTTTCAGCCGTGGAGAAGCACGTCATGCCGTCTGCCCGCGTTCTGCTCGATGGAGACACTCTCAAGCTCGAGGAGATCGACCAGGTCGCCCGCGAGAAGCTCCAGGTGGAGCTCGCCCCCGCGGCCGCGAAGCGGGTGGACGCCTCGCGGGCGCTGGTAGACCGGGTGGCTGCGGGCGAAGCCCCGTCCTACGGGATCAACACCGGGTTCGGCACGCTCGCCGAGGTCCGCATCGACAAGCAGGACCTGCGGGCCCTGCAGCGCAACCTGATCCTCTCGCATGCCGCCGGCGTGGGCAGCCCGTTGAGCATCCCCGAAGCGCGGGCGCTTTTGCTCCTGCGGTGCAACGTGCTCGCGAAGGGCTTCTCGGGCATTCGGCGCGACACGCTCGCGCTGGCGCTCGACATGCTGAACCGCGGCGTGGTGCCGGTAGTCCCCGAGCGGGGCAGCGTCGGCGCGTCCGGGGACCTGGCGCCGTTGGCGCACCTGGCGCTCACCTTCATCGGCGAAGGCGAGGCCTTCTACCAAGGCAAGCGGCTCCCCTCGAAGGAGGCGCTCGCGCAGGCCGGCCTCAAGCCCGTGGTGCTCGAGGCCAAGGAGGGGCTCGCGCTCGTCAACGGAACCCAGGCGATGTGCGCGGTCGGGTCGCTCGCGCTCATGCGGGCGGAGGCGTTGGCGGAGCTGGCCGACCTCGCCGGAGCGATGACGCTCGAAGGCCTGTTGGGCAGCCACAAGCCGTTCATCCCCGAGATTCAAGACGTGCGGCCGCACCCCGGGCAGCGCAAGGTCGCCGAGCACCTGCGCGCCCTGCTCCAGGGCTCCGAGGTCGTCGAGTCGCACGCCAACTGCAGCAAGGTGCAGGACCCCTACTCGCTGCGCTGCATGCCGCAGGTGCACGGAGCGGCGCGCGATGCGCTGCGGTTCACGCGGGGCGCGCTCGAGATCGAAGCCAACAGCGCGACCGACAACCCCCTCGTCTTCGTCGAGGGCGAGAAGATCGTCTCGGGCGGCAACTTCCATGGCCAACCCATCTCGTTGGCGCTCGACGTGCTGGCGATGGGGCTCACGCAGCTGTCCGCCATCAGCGAGCGGCGCATGGAGCAGCTCGTCAACCCGGCGCTCTCCGGCCTGCCTCCCTTCCTGACCCAGAAGTCCGGCCTCAACTCCGGCTTCATGATCGCCCAGGTGACGTCGGCGGCCCTGGTCGCCGAGTCACGCATCCTGAGCCATCCAGCATCGGTCGACTCCATCCCCTCGTCCGCCGGCCGTGAAGACCACGTGTCCATGGGCATGACCGCCGCGCTCAAGGCGCGCCAGGTCGCGGGCCACACGCGCGACTGCCTCGCCATCGAGGTCCTCGCCGCCTGCCAGGCGCTCGATTTCCGCAGGCCCCTCAAGCCCGGCCGCGGGGTGCGGGCCGCCTACGAGCTGGTGCGCAGCCACGTGCCTTCGATGGAGCAGGATCGCGAGCTCCACAAGGACATCGCCGCGGTGGCGCAGCTCCTTGACTCAGGCGAGCTGCTCGAAGCGGTGCGTCGGTCGGTCTGAGCATTCCAATCAGTGCACCCCCTCGAGAAGAGGCCCCAGGTCGACCAGGGCCGTTGACGTCCTCGCCGCGGCGGCCAAGCGGCGATGGGCGCTGCGGCAACCGCGGCACCACGACTGAGGGCGACGCTTGCCGTCGATGATCCGGTACCCGAAGCAGCCATCCACCGAGCCTTCCGTCCCGCACTTGGGGCAGACGCTCATCGGGTGACGAGGCGCTTCGGCCCGCCGCGACTGCTCCATCGCGCGCCCCTGTTGCACGACGATCGCCAGGGCGCGCGCGAAGCCCACCGGCTTCGGCTGTTTCCGCGGGCGCCAGCTGAACAGCGTGGGTTGCGAAGGGTTCGTGCTCATGGCCCACTGATAGCAGCCACCCCTGACACTGAACACGCGTATACCCGCCAGGTGACGTCGTGGAACTCTTCCATTTCACTTGGTCGCGTTTACGCGAGCCTGGCGCATCGTCGGGTTCCTCGAGATCAACGGGCCTACCAAGCCGCGCTCCTTCTATTCACCCGGAATGCAGCGCGCGGCATCTCGAACGCGGTGGCGAGTCGTCTGATCTCGCTGTGCACCACCGCCTACGCGCCGCGCGGCTCTTTTGCGACACCCGCCTATAACCTTCTTGGACAAGCCGCGGCGCACGCCAAGACGTCTTCGGTAGCGCGTCGGCTGCAGAACGCGCAGTTCATGCTGCGCGTCGCCTGAGCGCTCACATCCGCGGCGGCACCTCGGCGGGCGTGCCGCCCCACTCGTACGATCTCAATCCCATCGCTCCGGATTGAGCTCTGAAGCAGGTCCACTCACGACTCGCGCCCCGCCGGCTGCCCAGCGGCGGAGCCGGCTGTTTTTCACGAACGCGGCGGGGATTGGCCTATTGTCCTGCGCTTCGACGAGCCGCCATGAGTGAACCAGCCGCCGCGCCCCGCCCTGTGTCTTCCCCTTCCGCCGACGATCAGCTTCGCGCCCGCGTCGCTGGGCTCGAACGCGAAGCCAAAGCGCTCGGCAATGACCCGCGCGCCGCGCTGCTCTTCTACGAAGCGGGCCTGCTGTGGGAGCGGCTCAAGAACCCGCGCAACGCGGCCGTCGCGTACCAGGCCTCGTACAAGGTGTCGCCGCGGTTCGTGGCGAACCTGCGCGCCGCGCGCAAGCTGTTCGGCGAGGTCGGCAACTGGCAGATGGTCACCCAGCTGCTCGACGCCGAGGTCGCCGCCTCGACCGACCGTCGGGTGCAGGCGGCGTTGCTCTTCGAGAAGGCGCAGATCCTCGAGCAGCGGCTGACCCGCGACGAGGAGTCGAACCGCGCGCTGCAGGCCTGCCTCGACCTGGCGCCCGCCGACCTGTCGCTGCTCGTTCAGCTCGAGGCGCTCTTCGTCGAGAAGAACGATCACGCCTCGCTCGTCCGCGTCTACCAGCTGATGGCCGAGCAGGTCGCCGACGACGTCTCGCGCGCCCAGTACCTGCTCTCGGCGGCGCTCTTGCTCGACGACCGGCTCCGCAAGCCGGAAGAGGCGGCGTCGCTCTTGCGCCGCGCGTTCGCGATCGAGCGGCGAGACCCGGTCCTGCTGTCGGCGATGCGGCGGCTCGCGCAGCGCGAGAACAAACCCGAGGAGCTGCTCGCGGTGCTCGCCGCCGAGGCGGAGCTGGCCGGTCCGAACGCCGGCCCCACCCACCTGGAGATCGCCAAGGTCTACGAGCGGCAGGGGCGGCGGGAGGACGCGCTGGCTTCGCTGCTCGCCGCGCGCCGCATCAACCCCTCCGACGCGCTCGTGCTCTCGGCGCTGGCGCAGCACTACGAAGCCGACGGCCGGTACGAAGACCTGTCGGACATCTTGCTCTCCTGGCTCGACTCGCTGGCGGACCAGGCGGAGCGCGTCGCGATCAACCTTCGGCTCGCGGGGCTCTACGAAGAGCACCTGAAGCGCGACGACGAAGCGGCGCTGCGCTACCGGGCGGTCCTCGAGCTCGACCCCGCGCACGCCACCGCCCTCGGCGCGCTCGGCAAGCTCTACCACCGCAACGCGCGCTGGGAGGACCTCATCTGGGTCTACGAGGCCGAGCTGGCGGTCGCCACCGAGCCCAAGCAGAAGGTCGGCAAGGCGTTCAAGGTCGGCGAGCTGCTCGAGCAGCAGCTCGGCCGGGTGGAGGACGCCATCCTTCGCTACCAGGAGTGCCTCAAGCTGCAGCCGGGCCACCTGCCCGCGCAGAAGGCGCTGCTCCGGCTGTTCGAGCGGCAGTCCCGCTTCGCCGAGCTCGTCACGATGTACGAGCAGGACCTGCTGCAGACGACGGACAAGGA
This sequence comes from uncultured Myxococcaceae bacterium, assembly GCA_964511185.1. GTDB lineage: Bacteria > Myxococcota > Myxococcia > Myxococcales > Myxococcaceae > CAZEDU01. The sequence continues at coordinate 12,050 of CAZEDU010000099.1, forward strand.
GCAGGCGATCGCCACGCTCAACAAGATCGCCTCGCTCTACGAAGAGCGGCTGTCGGACGTCGACCACGCGGTCGACGCCCTCAAGCGCATCCTCGAGATCGCGCCCGACCACCTGCCGACCATTCACAACCTCGCGCGGCTGTACGAGCGGGGCGGCCGCTGGGCCGAGCTGATTCAGAGCAACGAGACCGAGGCCACCCTCTCGGGCGACACCAAGCAGATCCTCTCGCTGCACCACCGCAACGCGGAGATCCTCGAGGAGCAGCTCGGCGACCGCGCCGGCGCGATCGCGGCGTACGAGCGCGTCCTGTCGCTGTCTCCTTCTTATCTGCCGGCGCTCAAGGCGCTCGGCCGGCTCTACGCGCAGGAGAGCCGCTGGAACGATCTGGCGCGCATGTACCGCGCCGAGGCCGAGATCGCCCCGAGCACGGAGCAAGCCGCCGCGCTCATCTACAAGATCGGCGAGCTCGCCGAGCAGCGGCTGAAGGACGACGCGCAGGCGCTCGCGAGCTACCAAGAGGTGCTCACCCTGGCGCCCAGCTACTTCCCCGCGATGCGGGCCCTGGCGCGCCTCTACCGCGCGCAGGGGGCGTGGGAGAGCCTGATCGAGGTGCTGCGCGCCGAGGCCGCCAACCGGATCGACCCGCTCGAGCGCGCCAACGCGCTCTACCAGGCGGCGGCGATCTGGGAGGACGTGCTCGACCGGAAGGATCGCGCGATCGAAGGCTACCAAGAGGTCCTGCGGCTCACGCCGGGGCACCCCAGCGCGGTGCGCGCCCTGGAGCGGCTCTTCATGGCGCAAGGCAACGTGCGCGACCTGATCGCCGAGCTCGACCGCGAGACGCAGGTCGGCCCGCTCCCCTCGCGCGTGGCGGCCTTCTCCAAGCTGGCGCGCCTGTACCTCGACCGGTTGTCGGAGCCGGCGCGTGCGGCCCAGTGCTGCGAGTCGCTCCTGGCGCTCGAGCCCGGCCACTTGGGCGCCCTGGTGATGCTCGAGCGCATCCGGTCGGCCGATCGCGCGCGGCGCGCCGAGACGCGGGCCCGGTTGGCGGGGGCGGTCAGCGATGGCCGCTTGCGCTCCGCGCTGCAGCTCGCGGCCGAGGCGGAGAAAGGCGGCGCCAGCTTCAGGACGCAGCTCCAGCGCGCCTACCTCGACCAGCCCGCCGACGAGGCGGACGCGTTGGTCGGCCTCAAGCTCGAGAGCGCGCTGGACCAGGCCCGCGACGACGAGACCTTGCTCAAGCTCTACGAGCACCGGCTCCACGTCACCGAGGCGGCGCCCGAGCGGGTGGAGCTCTACGCGCGCATCGCCGAGCTGCACGAGCGCCACGCGCGCTTCGACGTGGCGGCGCAGTGTCACGAGAAGGCGCTCGAGCTGATGCCCAACCTCCTGACCTCGCTGCAGGGCGCGCGAAGGGCGTGGTCGCAGGCCAACCAGCCCGCCCGCGCGCATGCGCTGCTTTTGCAGGAGGCCGACGCCGCGAAGGACACGGGGCTCGCGGTCGAGGCGCTCCTCGAGGCGGCCCGGATCGCCCGCGACGCGCTGCAGAACACCGACGCGGCGATCTCGGCCTATCGCCGCGCCCTCGAGAAGGACCCGCTCCACGCGGGCGCGAGCCAAGGGCTGGAGGAGCTCTTGGCCAGCCAGGGGGGCACCACCGACCTGGCCGACCTTCACCTGCGCCGCGCGGCCGCGAAGCAGGCGCAGAAGGATCTGGACGCCGCCGCCGACGAGTGGGTCCTGGCCGCGCGCGTGTACATGAAGCTCGGCGACCCGGCGCAGGCGACGCGCGCGGTGACGCAAGCGCTCGCCTCGCGCGCGACGCACCCCGAGGCGCTCGAGGTGAAGGCCGACCTCGCCGCGGGCGCCAACCAGTGGGCCGAGGTGGCCGCGGCCCTGGCGGTGCGCGTGCAGCAAGGCGGCGAGGCGAAGCGGCTGTCGGGCCTGCACCTGAAGCTCGGGTCGATCTACCAAGACCACCTGAGCGACGTGACGCGCGCCACCGCGCACCTACAGACCGCGCTCGCGGCCGACCCGGGCAACCTCGACGCGCTCGAGCGGCTCGCCGCCATCCACACCTTCTCGCGCAACTGGACGGGCGCCACCGACGCGCTGAAGCAGCTGCTCGAGCTGGAGGCCCGCCCCGACCGCCTGGCGCAGCACACGCTCGCGTTCGCGCGGGTGGTCGACGAAGGGCTGGGCGACGCGCCGCAGGCCGCCGCGCTCTACCAACGCGCGCTGCAGCTCGCGCCGGGGGACGCCGCGGTGACCGCGCGGCTGGTGCAGCTCTACGAGCGCACCGGCAACCTGCCCGAGCTGGTGAAGGCGCTGGAGGATCAAGCCGCCATCCAGAAGGACTCCAAGGGAGCGGTGGTCGTCTGGTTGAAGATCGGCGAGATCTCCGGCGGTCCGCTCGCGCAGCCCGCCAAGGCGATCGCCGCGTATCGGCGCGCGCTCGAGATCGACCCCACCTGCGTGCCGGCGCGCGCGGCGCTGGCCGAGCTGTTCGATCGCGACACGGCCAGCCGCGGCGAGGCGCTCGCGCAGCACCGCGCCATTCTGCGGATCAACCCTGGCCACGGCGACAGCGTGCGCGCCCTGCTCCACCTCTTCCAGTCGAACGGGAGCCTCGACGCGGCGTTCTGCGCGGCGGCGGTGATGCAGTTCCTGCAAGAGACCGGCTCGAACGAGCAGGCGCTCTACGAGGAGCTCAAGGCCAAGGTGCCCGCGGAGACGCAGCAGCGGCTCGCGCCCGGCGACTGGACCCACCTGCTCCACCCGGCCGTGCCTCAGCCGGTGCTCGAGCTGTTCATGGCGGTCGGCGATCAGCTCTCGAAGATCCACCCGCCGCAGCTCGAGGGGCTGGGCGTGGACCGGAAGGCCGACCGGCTCAAGCCGGACCACGCCATCGCCAAGGCGCTCCGGGCGGCCACCGCCGTGCTGTCCGTCGAGGAGTACGAGCTCTACCAGTCGAAGCGAGGCTGGGTGACGCTCGAGGCCACCGAGCCGTTGAGCGTGTGCGTGTCGCAAGAGACCGTTCGGCGGTTCCAGGCGCGCGAGCAGCGTTTCCTATTCGGGCGCGCCGCGTTCGGTCTGTGGAGCAAGACCGCCATCGCGCGGCGGCTGTCGACCCAGGAGCTCGCGAGCCTGCTGGGCAACTCCGTTCGCATTCACTTCGGCTCCTACGCCGGGCTGGGGCAGCGCAACGACGAGATCAGCAAGCAGCTGCGGCGCGCGTACTCGCGCAAGGCGATCAAGGCGCTCGAAGGGCCGTCCTCGGCGATCGCGAGCGGGCCGCCTATCGATCTCAAGGCGGCGCTCGACGGGCTCGCCTTCACCGCGGATCGCGTGGGGCTCCTGCTCGCCGGAGACCCCGCCGTCGCCTTGGGCGCGCTGGTGCGCGAAGAGCTGGCAGGGGCGGGTCAGCCCACGCAGCTCCCCGCGGCGCTGAGCCGGCCCGACGTTCGGGAGCTCGTCGACTTCGCGCTGTCGGACGCGTTCTTCGCGCTGAGGAAGAAGCTGGGCTTCGCCGTCGGAGGCTAGAAGTCCGTCAGGGCTCCACGACACCGAAGGTGCGCTGTTGCGTCGAAGAGTGCCTCCAACTCGTCTTCGGGCCAGCCGACTTCCAGGCCGTCGAAGTCCTTGGCCAGCTGCTTGAGCAGCCGCCGAAGGATGGTTTCGACCTCGGCCGCGGCGGAAGGCGGTAGAGGTTCGAAGTGCTCTCCTTGCCAAAGGCCTTCGGGCCGACGGCGCGCACGCCCAAGACAAGGGTAAAGGAAGTTCTCTTCGGCAGTCGACGGTGGCAGTTACTCCAGCACACACCGAATCGGGATGTCGTCAGAGTCGAGCGAGGTGGCACCGTCACGGAAAGTGAGTTCGCGTTCGTTCAGATCCACGAAAACGCGATCGTTTGGCCCGCTGCTTTCGGAGGTCGCCATGCGAGCAGCCGTGTCGCTGAAAAGTGGCTGCTGCCAGATGGCGGGCTCGTTGGGATCAAGCAGCGTCACGGCCTCGACTGCGGTGGGGAGGCGACCTTTTCGATTCCCAACTCGCCATTCGGCGCACCGGGCAGGACCTTCACTTAGCTTCGCTCGGACTGTACTGCGTCGCCAAACGAGCCGGGTGGTCTTGTCGTGGAGTGCGTCGCCCTGCACGTCAAATCGGCTCACCTGCCATTCTACGCCCCAGCGCTCACCTGCTACGCAGCGACTGGATGCTTTCCTCTCCTCGTTCGATTGGATTTCCGCAGTGCCGTACTGAGCGTCCACGACGAATGCTGGTGACGAATCCGTCCAAAGGAACACCGTCCACATCGGCTGCTCCAGCGTGGGATCGGTGCCGACCGACGATTTATTCCGACGAAAGTCGTTGAGCGATGCCAGCTCGATCAGAGTGGGCAGGCGCCATGGCTGACCGGTTCGCGAAGCGAGGTCCGCGCAGCGCTGCTTGGCATCGGCGAACGACAGGTTCGGTGCGAAGCGTCGCTCCCAAGAAATTTGAAGCGTCGGGCTGAAGGCGGTCTCCGAATCCGACGCGATCAGTGCTGCGGGCGGTGATGCAAGCCACGACCATGATCTCTGACTCGGTGAAGCGGGATCTGCCGGTGACTCGACGCTCGTCGACTCTTCATTCGGCAGAGGTGAATCGTTCCACAACTCGGGCGACTGCTCCTGGGGAGCGGTCGTAGTACCCCCGCATGCGGCCAACAAGACAGCGCCGATGGCTCCAACAACCCATGCTCGCATTCGCAGACTCCTGACACTTCGACGGAAAGCGCGAAGACCTACAGCGATTCTCGGGGCCGGGTAGCGTTTCATCAGCGGCTCGCGCTGCACGAAGTCGGCTCTTTTCCATCGAGCGGCAGCGCGTAGGCGTGGCATTTGTCGAATCGGTCGAAGGCGCGCAGCTCTTTCGCGCCGCACTCGAGCTTTTCGCCCAAGCAGACATTGTCCGGGCCCAGAAGCAATGTGGGTGGTCCGGGAGTCTTCGCGGTGAATGGCCCGAAGAACACTTGCGGCGGATCTTGTCCGAAGCAGGCTTCCTCTCCCTCACCCGGCGCGAAGATGACAATGTCGGTCACGTCGTCGCCGTTTGCGTCGACGACGGCCCACTGTTCGCCGTACAGGTTGGCGAGCCCGCCATGGGTCTCTGCCGCGAACGTGTGATCTGCGTCGTTTTCGTTCCACACCCCGTTCGAAGCCAGCGGCCCGAGGAAAATAAAAACGCGCGATGCCCACCGCATTCCGACCACCAAATCTGCGGTTCCGTCATCGTTCACGTCGGCCGCTTCCACCGAGATGAAGTAGCCGCCCCAAGTGTCGAACTCGACTGTGTGCATACCGCCGGTCGAAAGCGCGAGCTCGAGTCGGTAATGGTTGCCACTCTTCTGCAGGGCCGCGGCCTCGGAGTTGTCGTCGCCGTCGAGGTCGCCGATGGTGCCGTACCGCTGCTTCTCGTCGTAGTAGAGTCGTGTGGCGTTCGCGACGCAGCGGTCTTTCGCTGGCCGTTTGATCGGCGGCGACGACGGCTCGTTCGATCTCTGAGGTGCCGGGGTTGCCTGCTCCTCGGTGAGGGAGTCGTCGTTCGTCCCACTCCGGGGGAGACCGCAGGCGAGAAGACTCAAAGCTCCAACAACGAAGGCGACGGGCGTGAGTGCTTTCATGCAAAGCACGGTCGATCAATTTCAGCCGTTGTCGGAAGCAATCTTTTCTGAACGGTTTTGTTTCGCCGGCCTAAACATGGATGCGAGCTTCTTCCTCTTCGGTCCTCGTGGGACGGGGAAGACGACGCTGCTTCGCTGATTATCGTGCACGACCAACAACGTCTTGCCGTCCTTCTCGTCGAAGGTGACCGTGGTGACTGTCTCGCCGGCGCCCCCCTCCTCGTTCGTCCAAACGAGGCGCGAGGGCGGCGTCACTTCGCGGTACGTGCCGTAGAAATCCATTGTCGAATCCTCATGCCTCGAACACGATGCGCGCGGGCGCGTTGACGGTTCGCCTGACCACGAGCTCGCGCTCAGACGTCCGTTCGGCTGTCGTTGGGTTTCTATCGCTTCTTTCGACCATCGTTCTTCTCCTTCCGTCTCAGTTCATCTCTTCCAGTCGGTGAAGACCGAGCTTGCAGGTCCGGACGCGTCCGACCTTCTCCGTGGTGACCAGCCCGGCCTGCTCCAGGACACCGACGTGCTTCTTCATGCCCGTCAGGGTCATGTGGAACTTATCGGCGAGTTCGGTGATCGACGCGTCTGCACGCCCGAGATGGTCCAGAACTCCGCGTCGGGTCGCGTCTGCAAGCGCAGCGAACGACGCGTCGAGGCGGGCGCTTGAATAATGAACCAACGGGTCCCCGAGCTCCGGGCCCGTCTTGATGAACCGCGAGACAAAGACGCGCTCCGGGGCGAAGAGGCCGTGGAAACTCGTGAGGTGTTTGCCCTTCGGGGGAACCAGCGCGACGAGCC
>CAZEDU010000100.1:0-18450 GCA_964511185.1 uncultured Myxococcaceae bacterium
TCTTTGGTGATCGGCTCCGGGTTCGACGCGGTCAGCTCGTAGCCTTCGCGGCGCATCGTCTCGATGATCACCGCGAGCTGCAGCTCGCCCCGACCGACCACCTTGAACGCGTCCGGGCTCTCGGTGTCCTCCACGCGGATGGACACGTTGCGGAACGCCTCGCGGTAGAGCCGCTCGCGCAGGTTGCGGGAGGTGACGTACTTGCCCTCGCGGCCCGCCAGCGGCCCGTCGTTCACCTTGAACACCATCATCATCGTCGGCTCGTCGACCGAGATGCGCGGCAGGGCCTTCGGCCGCTCCGGGTCGGCGATGGTGTCGCCGATGGCGATCTCCTCGATGCCGGCCAAGCTGACGATCTCGCCGGGGCCCGCGTCGGCGATCTCGATGCGCTTGAGCCCCTGGAAGCCGTAGAGCTTGACGATCTTGCCCGGCTGGACCTTGCCGCCCTCGCGCACCACCGCGACCTGCTGGTTGACCGCGAGCTTGCCGGAGTTGAGCCGCCCGATGGCGAGGCGCCCCACGTAGTCGTCGTAGTCCAGGTTCGCGACGAGCATCTGCAGGTCGGTCTCGTCGCTCGCGGGCGGGGGAGGGATGTGCCCGAGGATCGCCTCGAACAGCGGGCGCAGGTCCTTGCCCGGCGCTTCGAGCTGGAGCGAGGCCTGGCCCTGGCGCGCCACCGCGTACAGCACCGGGAACTCGAGCTGCGCGTCGTCCGCCCCCAGGTCGATGTAGAGCGAATAGACGTGGTCGAGCACCTCCTTCGGGCGCGCGTCCTGCCGGTCGATCTTGTTGATCACCAGCACCGTCTTGAGCCCCATGCCGAGCGCCTTCGAGAGCACGAAGCGCGTCTGCGGGAGCGGCCCCTCCGCCGCGTCGACGAGCAGGAGCACGCCGTCCACCAGCCGCAGGCCGCGCTCCACCTCGCCGCCGAAGTCGGCGTGGCCCGGCGTGTCGATGATGTTGATGTGGTGGCCCTGGTAGGTGACCGCCGTGTTCTTCGCGAGGATGGTGATGCCCTTCTCGCGCTCGAGATCGTTCGAGTCCATCACCCGCTCGGCGACGGCCTCGTTGGTCCGGAAGACGCCCGCCTGCCGCAGCATGTGATCGACGAGGGTGGTCTTGCCGTGGTCGACGTGCGCCACGATGGCGACGTTGCGAATCTTGTCCCGGGAGATCATGCCGTTCTTTCGTTGTAAGGGCCGGGGCTTATACGTGGCCCGGGCCGCCCGTGTCGACGGCACAACACAGCGGCGGCCCAGCGCTCAGTTCGCCGTGGCCGGCCGTCGCTCCCTCGCCGGCCCGAGCACCCGCTTCTCCAGGAACTCGAACACCTCGTCGTTCACCACCCGAGGCTGCTCGAGCGGCGCGGTGTGGCTCCCCCCGGGCACCAGGAGGAACTCGCTGCCCGGAATGGCGTCGGCCATGCGGCGGGACAGCCAGACCGGGGTGAAGCGGTCGCGCTCGCCGCCGATCACCAGCGTCGGCGCGTCGACGTGGGCGAGGTGGTCCCAGGCGGTGTGGTCCTTGAGCGAGTCGAGCGTGCGCACGAACACCACCGGGTCCATCACCGCCAGGTGCTCGAAGTAGGGCGCCAGGTCGGCGCGCTGCATCAGCTCGGCGTTGAGCTCGGTGCGCAGCGCGATGTCGACCGCCAGGTCCGTGCGCATCGCCACCTTGCTCACCACCCGGGCGAGCTTGGGGTAGCGCTCGACCACGGCGCGCAGGAACGGGAACGCGGTGCGCAGCATCGTCTGGTCGTGGAAGGTGTCGAGCGGGTAGCCGTACGAGCCGCAGATCAGCACCAGGCCGAGCACGCGGTGCGCGTAGCGCCGGTGGAACTCGAGCGCCACCTGCACGCCCATCGAGTGGCCGAAGATGACCGCCTTCTCGACGCCGGCCGCGCTCATCACCCGGTCCAGGTCCTCGCAGGTGTACGACATGCCGATGCGGTTCGAGTCGTTGGGGATGGTCGAGCGGCCGTGCCCCCGGTAGTGCCAGCGCACCACGCGGAAGCGCGCGCGCAGCTCGGGCAGCAGGTACTTCCAGGCGAACCCGTCGCAGCCCAGGCCGTCGCACAGCACCATGCCGGGCGCTCCGTCGCCCTGCACCTGGTAGTAGAGCAGCGCCTCGTCGGGCGTCTCGAGGAAGTCTTGGCGGAAGTACGGGCTCAGGCGGAGGCCTCCTCGCCTTCATCGTCATCGCTCCCGCCCTTGTCCAGCCCGTACTTGGCGATCTTCAAGATGAGGTTCGAGCGGGAGATGCCGAGCTCCCGCGACAGGCGGCTCTTGTTGTATCGCGTGCGCTGCAGGCCCTGGCTGATCATCTCGCGCTCGAGCAGCTCGACCGCGTCGTTGAGCTTGCCGCTCGCCCGGGTGACCGAGAGGAAGTTGCTGCCGCCCGGCGACACCGCGTCGCGGATGCGGCTGGAGATCAGATCGCCGGGGATGGTGTCGAGGTCGCTGCCGAGCACGAGCAGCCGCTCGATTTCGTTCTCGAGCTCGCGGATGTTCCCGGGCCAGCCGTAGCTGCCCATGATCGACAGCGCGTCCGGCGCGAGCGCCTTGGGCCGCTGCCCGGGCCGGTAGTGCTTCTTCATGAAGTGGTCGATCAGGATCGGCAGGTCGTCGCGCCGCTCGCGCAGCGGCGGCACCTGCACGCGGATCACGTTGATCCGGTAGAAGAGGTCCTCCCGGAACTCGCTCTTCTTCACCAGCTCGCCCAGGTCTTTGTGGGTCGCGGCGATGACGCGCACGTCCACTTCCTTCACCGAGGTGCCGCCGACGGGGATGAACGTCCCCTCCTGGAGCACGCGCAAGAGCTTGACCTGTAAGGCGGGCGACATGTCGCCGACCTCGTCGAGGAAGAACGTGCCGCCGTCGGCGATCTCGAACAGGCCCTTCTTGTCGCGCACCGCGCCGGTGAACGCGCCCTTCACGTGGCCGAACAGCGCGCTCTCGAGCAGGTTGTCGTTGAAGGCCGAGCAGTTCTGCACCACGAAGGGCTTGTCCTTGCGCGTGCCGTTGTAGTGAATCGCGCGCGCGACCAGCTCCTTGCCGGTGCCCGACTCGCCGTTGATGAGCACCGTGGAGTCGGAGTTGCACACCTTCTCGAGCAGGCGGAACACCTCGAGCATCGGCCCCGACTTGCCGACGATGTTCTCGAACTTGTAGCGCTCCGACAGCTCGGACGAGAGCGACTGGATCTTCTCGTCGCGCTTGGTGACCTCGGCTTCGTAGTTGGAGATCTCGTTCACCGCGAACTCGAGCAGGTCGCACAGCTTCTCGAGCTCGGGCCCGAGCATCAGCGGCACGCGGTCGATCGCGCGGTCGAGATCGGTCGCGCCGTTGTTCAGCTCGCGGATCTTCTGCTTGAGCGGCTCGGCGTCGCGCGGGGAGATCGGCGCGCGCGCGAAGCCCTCGACGAACAGCATGCCCTCGTACTCGCCGTCGATGTAGAGCGGGGCGCCCACCACGGTGAAGCCCAGGTGGCAGTCGTGGAACTGCGCGCGCCGGAGCTTCTTCGAGCTCTTGAACTTCTCGTGCAGCACGCGCACCGACTGGCTGCAGCGCCGCAGGCCCTCCTTGGAGAACAGCGAGAGCCGGCAGAAGTCGTTCGGCGGCGCGACGATCTCGCCCTTCTGCCAATCGACGACGATGCCGTTCTTGTCGGCGAAGCTGAGCTCCGAGCGCCACCACTTGCGGATGACGTCCTTGAGCATGATGATGGTGTGCAGATTCTGATGCTTCTCGAAGTCCATGTAGGCGCGGGCCTTTCGTGACCCAAGTCAGGACAGTGAGCGTACCAAACTGTCCAAATTTTAGCCGGCCGACCGAAACCAGCTCAACGGACAAGGGACACTCGCTTGGGTGAGCATCACGCGCACGATCATCACGACCACGCCGGGCACGCCCACCCACACGGGCACACGCACGGGCCGGTGCGCGCGAAGGAGCGCGCGGCGGATCGCCGCAAGCTTCAGCTGACCTTCGTCCTGACGGCGTTGATCGCGCTGGTCGAGCTGGTGGGCGGCATCGTCTCGAACTCGCTCGCGCTGATGTCCGACGCGGGCCACGTGGTGACCGATCTCTCCGCCATCGGGCTCGCGCTGCTCGCGCTCTATTTCTCCAGCCGGCCCGCCGACGTGAGGCGCACGTACGGCTACTACCGGGCGGAGATCCTGAGCGCGCTGGCGAACGGCATCATGCTGTTCGGCATCATCGCCTTCGTGCTTTGGGAGGCGTACGAGCGCTTTCAGAATCCCGAGCCGGTGCGCTTGGGCTTCGCCGCGGTGATCACGGTGATCGGCCTGGTGGCGAACCTGGTCGCGCTGTTCTTCCTGCGCCACTCGCATTCGCTCAACACCCGCGGCGCGTTCCTGCACGTCGTGGGCGACACGCTCTCGTCGGTCGGCGTGCTCGTTGGGCTCGGGCTGCTCTGGCTCACGGGCTGGGAGCCGATCGATCCGCTCATCTCGGTCGCGATCTGCGGAATCATCGCGGTCGGCGCGGTGCGGCTGGTGCGCGAGTCGGTGGACGTGCTGCTCGAGGCGGTCCCCGCGCACGTCGATCTGCGCGCGGTCAAGGAGATCATGCTCAAGGTCGAAGGGGTCGTGGCCGTGCACGACCTGCACGTCTGGACCATCTCGAGCGGCATGTACGCGCTGTCCGCCCACCTGGTGGTCCAGGATCCGATGGTCTGCAACAACGATCAGATCCTCTCGGCGGTGAAGCACCAGATGCTCGAGCGGTTCCACATCGACCACACGACCATTCAGATCGAGAGCGAGACCTTCGCCCACGCCGGCGAGGTGCACTGACCCCGCGTCGCCCTCACCCCAGGGGGTGGCGGCGACCCGGGTGCGCGCGAGGCGGCGCGCCGTGGTTCTCGGCCCTTGGCCCTGGCGGTGGGTTTGCTTTGCCTCGATGGGAGCGGGTCCATCGAGGAGAAAGGCAATGAGCGAGGAGTTGGCGTCAGCGGCGGTTCCCGAGGTGAAGCGCCCGTCGGTGGTGGTGATCGAAGACGATCGCTCGACGCGGTTCGTCTTGAGCCAGCTGCTGCGCGAGGCCGGCTATCGCGTACACGAGGCGAGCCGGCTGTCCGAAGCCCGCGCGCTCATGTCGCTCTCGCCGGACCTGGTCGTGGTCGACGGGCTGTTGCCCGACGGCACGGGCGTGGAGTTCATCCACGAGCTCAGGGCCCAGCACCACCTGGTCCCGGTCATCTTCCTGTCGTCGTTCTTTCGCGACTTCCAATCGTTCAAGCAGCTGCGGCAGGCGATGGCGGTGCACAGCGTGCTGCACAAGCCGGTGACCGCCCAGGCGTTGATCGCGGAGGTGAGCAACGCGTTGGTGTTGGAGCCCGCGCCCGACCAGCCGGTAGACACGCCGCGGTCCGATCGCGAGGTGCGCGAGGAGCGCATCGCCCGCCGCTGGCATCGCCGGCGGCTGCTTCGGGCGCTGCGCGCGAAGTCTCTGATGCGCGGGCCTCACTGAGCGGGAGCGCCACCATGGGCCCGGCATTCGATCTGGCACAGCTGGAGCAACAGGTCGGAGGAAATCAGCGGCTGGTCAAGCAGCTCATCGAGATCCTGCTGGAGGACATGCCGACGATGCTGTTTCGCCTGGAGCGGGCGCTCTTGTCGGCGGACGCGGACGAGCTCGAGCGCCACGCCCACAAGCTCAAAGGCGCGCTCCAGTGCGTGGCCGCCTTCGCCGCGGAGCGCGCGCTCGAGGTCGAGAGGGCCGCGCGCGAGCGCCGACTCCAAGACGCGCGCCGCTCGCTCGAGCGGCTCAAGGGGGAGCTGATGCTGCTGGAGCTCGACTTGAGGCGCTTCATCGGCTGACTTCGACTCGCGGGGCGCTGTCGACTAGAAGGCTCCCGCCGTCATGGTCACCTCGCTCGCCAAGCTCTTATCGGTCCGGCCCGGAAACGCGGCCGCGCGCTTTGGGTCGAACGCTGCGCTTCCGGTGCTGAGCTGGCCGCAGGTGGCCCGCGCGCTCGAGGGCCGGACGGTGCTCGCGGTGCCGGTGCCGGTCACCGCCGCGCTCGGCGGGGTGCTTCGGGCCGCGCGGGACCAGGACGCGGTCGTCGTCGTGGCGTGCCCGTACGTCCCGATGGATCGCGACGCGGCCGCGTCGTTCACGCAAGCGCTCGCCGCCGCCGCGCGGGAGGCCGCGCACCACAAGCCGCTCGTCCTGCAGGCGGGACCGATTCGGCTCGCCCCCGACCTCCCGCTCGAGCGCTACGAGACCGACGTGCACCGGTTCATCGAGGCCGGCTTCACCCTGCTGTCGCTCGACGCCTCGCGGCTCCCGGCCGACCAGATGCTCGAGGCTTACCGGCGGCTCTCGGAGCCGGCCCGGGAGCGGGAGCTGGCCTTCGAGCTCGTCGCGCCCCGGTGGCCGGAGGGCCGCACGAGCGTGGAGATGCTGGAGGCGCTCTTGTCGGGGCTCAAGCTGACCGGCGCCCCGCCCGCGCTGGTCCGCGTGCCTGCCAGCGCCGTGACGCAGGTGGGCGGCACGGAGCACTTCCCCGACGAAGCCCACGTCTACGAGCTGACCGAGGTCGCCGCCGCGTTCGCCGCCGAGCTGACGCTCGAAGAGCACGCGCGCCTGTCGCTGCGGGAGGTCGGCCGGTGGGTCGAGCTCGGCGTTCGCAAGCTCGAGCTCGGCGCCGCGCTCTGTGACGTCGCGCTCCGCGCGCTGGGGCCGGCCGAGTCCGAGGCGCTGCGGTCCCGCGCGGGCGCGCTGCGGCTGCCCACGAGCGACCTCCTCGCGCTCTTCGCCCAGCGCGTCGCCGACGGCGAGCCCGCCGACTTGGAGCGCATCGAGGCGCTGTCGTACGGCTGCGTCGACGGGCTCATCGAGGCGACCCGCGGGCGCCGCTCGGGGGCCGCGGTGCGGGCGGCGCTCGGAGCGGGGGAGTAGGCATGCGCATCATCGCGGGCAAGGCGCGCGGCCGAGCGCTCGCCGGGCCGAAGAACGCCGACCGCATCCGCCCCACCGCCGACCGGGTGCGCGAGACGATCTTCAATGTTCTCGGTCAGTGGATGGACGGCCTCGAGGTGCTCGATCTGTACGCCGGCACCGGCGCGCTGGGGCTGGAGGCCCTCTCCCGCGGCGCCGCGCGCGCGCTGCTGGTCGACGTGGATCGCGAAGCGCTCCAGCTGTGCCGCCAGAACAGCCAAGCGCTCGGCTTCGAGGCGCAGGTCGAGATCTGGCCCATGCCCGCGGAGCGGGCGCTCGAGAAGGCGGGCAAGGCGGGGCGGGGGTTCGATCTCATCTTCGCGGATCCGCCTTACGCGGCGAAGGCGGTCGCGATGCTGCTCGAGAAGGTCGTCGAGACCGGCGTGCTCCGCGCGGGCGGGCGGCTGTGCATCGAGCACGACAAGCAAGAAGACGCGCCGCCGCAGGTCCCCGGCTTGGTGCGGGTGGATCAACGCCGCTTCGGCGCGACGATGGTCAGCTGGTACGAGTCGCCTTGACCTGGCTCTCGGCCGCTGCCAAGAAGCGCCCCCATGCCCGTCGCCATCTATCCGGGATCATTCGACCCTCTCACCAACGGTCACCTGAGTCTGATTCAGCGCGGGCTCTCGATGTTCGACCGCGTGGTGGTCGCCATCGCCACCAACCCGAAGAAGACGCCGCTCTTCACCATGGACGAGCGCAAGCAGCTGGTGCGCGAGGCCTGCCCCGACCCGCGCATCGAGGTCGACTCGTTCGAGGGGCTGCTCGTCGACTACGTGCAGAAGAAGGGCGCGCAGGTGATTCTGCGCGGGCTGCGCGCGGTCTCGGACTTCGAGTACGAGTTTCAGATGGCGAACATGAACCGCACACTCGCGCCGAACATCGAGACGGTGTTCATGATGACGGGAGAGGATTACTTCTACATCTCGTCGCAGCTGGTGCGTGAGGTGGCCTCGTTCGGGGGCAACGTGCAGAGCCTGGTGCCCGCGAACGTGTTCCAGAAGCTGCAAGGGCGCTTCCCCAAGAAAGCCTGAGCGACGCCATGCACCTGTCGAAGCGAGTCAAGACCATCAAGCCCTCCGCCACGCTGGCGCTCAACGCCAAGGCCAAGGCGATGGCCGCGGCGGGACACGACGTGTTGAGCTTCGCCGCCGGCGAGCCCGACTTCGATACCCCCGCGCCGATCAAGGACGCGGCGATCCGCGCGCTTCAAGCTGGCTTCACCAAGTACACCGCGACCGGCGGCATCCCCGAGCTGAAGGCGGCCATCTGCGCGAAGCTCGAGCAGGACAACCGCCTCACCTATGCGCCGGATCAGATCCTGGTCTCGTGCGGCGCCAAGCACTCGCTCTACAACCTGTTCCAGGCGCTGCTCAGCGAAGGGGACGAGGTGATCATCTTCGCGCCCTACTGGGTGAGCTACCCGGACATGGTGCGGCTCGCCGACGGCACGCCGGTGATCCTCGAGACCGAGGAGGCGGATGGCTACGCGCCCGACCCGATGTCGCTGCGCAAGGCGCTCTCGCCGCGCACGCGCGCCGTGGTGATCAACAGCCCGGGCAACCCGACGGGCGCCGTGCTCTCTCAGAGCGCGCTCGCGCAGATCGCCGAGGTGGTGCGCGGGCACGACTGTCTGCTCGTCACCGACGACATCTACGAGAAGCTGCTCTTCGTGCCGGGTCCGTTTCAGAACATCGCCAACGTCGCCCCGGAGCTCGCGCCGCGCACGGTGGTGGTCAACGGCTTCTCGAAGGCGTACTCGATGACCGGCTGGCGGCTGGGCTACGCGGCGGGGCCCAAGGAGCTGATCGGCGCGATGCAGTCGATTCAGGACCAGTCGACCTCGAACCCCACCTCGTTCGCGCAGCAGGGCGCGGTGGCGGCGTTGAAGGAACCGACGGGCGAGATGGACGCGATGGTGCGCGAGTTCAAGGCGCGCCGCGACTGGATGATCGACGCGCTGAACGCGATCCCCGGCGTGCGCTGCCGCGTGCCCGAAGGCGCCTTCTACGCGTTCCCCAACGTGGACGCCTGGATCGGCAAGTCGTTCCGCGGTCAGCGGCTCTCGGGGTCGGTGCAGATCTCCGAGCTGCTCTTGGAGCAGTACAAGCTCGCTGCGGTCCCCGGGCTCCCGTTCGGAGCGGAAGGGTACTTGCGCCTGTCGTACGCGACCTCGCGCCAGAACATCGAGCGCGGCGTGCAGCGGCTCAAGGCGTTCGCGGGCGAGCTGAGCTGAAGCAGCCTGGAGGGAAAGGGGCTGGGGTTGCCGAACGCTCGAGCGAGCGCCGACCATCGGTGCCGAGCTTCGAGCCGGGGAATTGTCGCGTTCATGAGTGGGGAAACTTGCACCCCTCAGGAGGGGGACAGATTACCCCACAGATGGCGAGCGGCACGGCGGACCGTGAAGCGGCCGTGTCTCGGCACAGCACGGGCCATCGAAGCGCGGGCGAAGCACCTACCCAGCCCACTGCCTCCCTATGAGCCGTCTCCCGCGCTCCCGCTCTGGCGTCAGCGCGGCAGGCAGCTCTTGCCGACCCACCAGCTGGTCAGGCTCTTCAAGTAGGCGACGTAATCGGCGCGTTGCCACACCGACGTGTCGCTCGTGCGCGCGTGGCCGTAGATGGCCACGCCACACTGCTCGCGCGCGTAGGTGCCGGCATGCAGCTGCGCGAACTGCTTGAACAGGCCGCCTTGTGTCGGGCTCGGCGTGCACGCGCCTTTGTTCGGCGCGAGGTCGCACTGCGGCAGGTCGAGGTACGTGGTGGTGCCGGTGTTGCCGCCGCCGATGCCGGTGAGCGAGAAGCGGTTGGTGCCGGCGGCGACGTTGTTCAGCCGCGTCGCGAGGTACTCGATGTAGCGGGACGTGTTGCGCGTCACGATGGAGTACGTGGTGACGCACTTGTTCCAGTCGGCCGGGCAGTTGTCGCTGTTCTGCGGGTAGCTCTCCCAGATGATGCGCTTGCAGTGGGCGCGGCACGCGGCGAGGAAGTTCTTGTAGAGGTTCGCCGCTCCCGTCGGGTTCACCGCGGGGTCCAGGTTGATCTGCGTGGTCGACGGGTTCACCCAAATGAGCAGCTTCTTGTCGAACCCGCGCGCCGCCAGGGCCTTCAGGAGCGCGGTGCCCTTCGGGCCGTAGTTGCCGCTGTCGCGCCAGGCAACGCCGCCGATCTCGTCGATGGTGATGTAGTCCCAGCCGTACCGGAGGATGCGCTCGAGCCGATCGGCCGCGGTGCCGTCGTCGAGCCAGGCTTGGAGCTGCTCGTTGGTGATTCGCTTCGCGAGCTTGGCGCCATGGCCGCGCCACTTGAGGAACTCGGGCTGGTACGGGGCGCAGGTCGGGTAGTTGGCGTCGGTGCCGGTGCGCGGGTCGCCGTTGACCGGGCCATGCCAACCGGGCGGATCGAACACGAGCGGGTTGGCGACCGAGAAGATCACCTCGAGCCCAGGGACGATGAGCTGACGGTTCAGCACCTCGTCGGGGATGTTCGGGGTCGGGCTGGCGAAGAAGCCGTAGTAGTGAATGACCGGCAGATCATTCCCCGGCGTCGACCGGTTGCACTTCGTGCAGCAGACCTGACAGTCCGAGCTCGCGAGGGGCGCCTCACCCGCGCACGTCGAATCCCCGGCGGTCGTGCAGACGTTGCCGCCCGCGGCCTGACACGTCGGAGGCGGCGTGGGCGTCACGCCGGCATCGGGCGGAGGAGGCGGAGGCGGCGGCACGGGTTCCCCTGCGTCGGTCTGGGGCTCGCCGGACGGCAGCTCCTCAGGCTCGGGGGCAGGCGAGGACGGGCGGTCCAGCTCGGCCTGGGGGATGGAGCCTTCCGGGCTGGACTCGAACGCCTCTTCGGCTCCCGGCGCGTCGACGTCCAGCGCGACACCGTCGCAAGCGGTGAGCCCCAAGAGGCCCACCCAAATCAGACCGAAACGGGCAGCACGCATCCTCGAAAGAAATTATCGACAGGAGCCGGCCAAAAGGTTTGTGGCGCCGTAACGCCCTGAAACCCCAGGGCGACACCCCGAGGCTCAGTCGTGGTACGCGGCGGCCCGCCACTGGCCTTCTTCCTGTCGAAACAACACGACCGCGCCATGGCCGGACAGGTTGGCCACGGCGAAGTAGGTCCGGCCGCTCCGCGCGGGCCAGCCGGACAGGCGCGCCGGGGGCTTGCCGTACTTCTTCTCCATCTCGGCCGGCGTGAGCACCTCGATGTCGTAGAGCACGAGCAGATCGGTCCGCTTCCCGCGGAGGTTCTTGAGCCATTCGCCGAGCAGCTCTTCGCGGCCGGTGATGCGGCGGCCCTCCAGGAGGAACGGCAAGGCGGCGTGCCCGACCAACGCCCGCGCGTCGCCCGAGATGAGGTGCGCGAAGAAGGAGCGGGCCTCGTCCGCCACGGCCTGGACGTCCTCCGCCGCGCTGGTCGGGGGAGCCTCGGGAGGCGGCGCCTTGCGCTGCCTGGGCTTGGGCGGCGGCTCGGGCTCACCCGGTTCAGGCGGATGGGCCTCGGGCACAGGGGAGGCGGGAGGCGCTTCGGGCGCGGGCGGCGTCTCCGCGGGAGCGGCGGGTTCATCCTGCGCTCCAGCGGCCAGGGCGGCGCAGAGCGCGCAGAGGGAGGCGATTCGGGGCAGCGAGCGCATACGGCGCGTCAGATTAGCCGAACGGCGGCCATTGCCGCTCACGCCTTCTCGCTTCGTGGTATGGGGGCCTCCCGATGCCCAAGCGCGCTGACATTCAGAAAGTGCTGGTGATCGGGTCCGGCCCCATCGTCATCGGCCAGGCTTGCGAGTTCGACTACTCGGGGACGCAGGCGATCAAGGCCCTCCGGGAAGAGGGCGTCGAGGTGGTCCTCCTCAACTCGAACCCGGCCACCATCATGACGGATCCGGAGTTCGCCCACCGGACGTACGTCGAGCCGATCACCGTCGAGGCAGCCGAGCGCATCATCGCCCGCGAGAAGCCCGACTCGCTCCTGCCCACCATGGGCGGCCAGACGGCGCTCAACCTCGCCAAGGCGCTCGCCGAGGCGGGCATCCTCGACAAGTACGGCGTGCGTTTGATCGGCGCGTCGCTCGAGGCCATCAACAAAGCCGAGGACCGCCAGCTGTTCAAGGACGCGATGGAGAAGATCGGCGTCGCGCTCCCCAAGAGCGGCTACGCGCGCACCCTCGAAGAGGCGCGCAAGATCATCGAAGGCATCGGCTTCCCCGCAATCCTGCGCCCGAGCTTCACCCTGGGCGGGACCGGCGGCGGCATCGCCTACAACCAGGACGAGTTCGACCGGCTGGTCTGGCAGGGGCTCAAGGCGAGCCCGACCTCGACGATCCTGATCGAGGAGTCGGTGCTGGGCTGGAAGGAGTACGAGCTCGAGGTGGTGCGCGACTCGAAGGACAACGTCGTCATCATCTGCTCGATCGAGAACCTGGACCCGATGGGCGTGCACACGGGCGACTCGATCACCGTCGCGCCGGCGCAGACCCTCACCGACAAGGAGTACCAGCGGCTGCGCCAGGCCTCGCTGCGGATCATCCGAGAGATCGGCGTGGACACCGGCGGCTCGAACATTCAGTTCGGGGTGAACCCGAAAGACGGCCGCGTGGTCGTCATCGAGATGAACCCGCGCGTGTCGCGCTCGTCCGCGCTCGCGTCGAAGGCGACCGGCTACCCGATCGCCAAGATCGCCGCGAAGCTCGCCCTGGGCTACACGCTCGACGAGCTGAAGAACGACATCACCCGCGATACGCCGGCGTCGTTCGAGCCCACCATCGATTACGTGGTGGTGAAGATCCCGCGCTTCAACTTCGAGAAGTTTCCGCACGCCGACCGCACGCTCAACACCACCATGCGCTCGGTGGGCGAGGCGATGGCCATCGGCCGGACGTTCAAGGAGGCGTACCTCAAGGCGCTGCGCTCGATGGAGGCGGGCCGGCTCTCGCTCGAGGCGCCGGACCTGCCGGAGGACAAAGGCGAGCGCGAGGCGGCGCTGCGGGAAGGCTTGCGGGTGTCTCGGCCGGAGCGGCCCTGGTTCGTGGCACAGGCGCTGCGCGAGGGGATGTCGATCGACGAGGTGCACCAGCTCTCGAAGATCGACCCCTGGTTCCTCCGGCACATCGACGAGCTGGTGAAAGAGGCGCGCGGCCTCTCGGAGCTCGGGAGCATCGACAAGGTGCCCGACGAGGTGCTGCGCCTTGCCAAGTCGCACGGCTTCTCCGACCGGTACATCGGCCAGCTGCTCCACCAGCCCGAGGCGACGATTCGCGCGCACCGCCACGCGAGGAACATTCGGCCGGTCTACAAGCGGGTCGACACCTGCGCCGCCGAGTTCGAGGCCTACACGCCCTACCTCTATTCGACCTACGAAGACGAGGACGAGGCGCCGCCCTCCGCGCGCCAGAAGGTCCTGATCCTGGGCAGCGGGCCGATTCGAATCGGGCAGGGCATCGAGTTCGACTACTGCTGCGTGCACGCGTCGTTCGCGCTCCGCGAGGCGGGGTTCGAGACGGTGATGATCAACTGCAACCCGGAGACGGTCTCCACCGACTACGACACGTCGGACCGGCTGTACTTCGAGCCGCTCACCATCGAGGACGTGCTCGAGGTGTCGCAGCGCGAGAAGCCGGTCGGCGCGATCGTCCAGTTCGGCGGGCAGACGCCGCTGCGGCTGTCGGTCGCGCTGGAGAAGGCGGGCCTGCCGATTCTGGGCACCACGCCCGACGCGATCGACCGCGCCGAGGATCGCGAGCGCTTCGCCAAGCTGATCGAGAAGCTCAAGCTCAAGCAGCCCGAGAACGGCGTGGCCCGCTCGCCGGAAGAGGCGTTTCGCATCGCCGAGCGCATCGGCTACCCGGTGATGGTGCGCCCGTCGTACGTGCTCGGCGGCCGGGCGATGGAGGCCGTCTACGACGCGGCGAGCCTGGAGCGGTACATGCGCGAGGCGGTCAGCGCGTCGCCCGAGCACCCGGTGCTCATCGATCGCTTCCTGAACAACGCCATCGAAGTCGATCTCGATCTGGTGGCCGATCGGGAAGGGAAGGTGCTGATCGGCGGCGTGCTGGAGCACATCCAGGAGGCCGGCGTCCACTCGGGCGACGCGGCCTGCACGTTGCCGCCGCACTCGCTCGCGCCCGACCTCGTCGAGCGCATGAAGGATCAGGCCACCGAGCTCGCGCGCGAGCTCAAGGTCGTGGGTCTGATGAACGTGCAGTTCGCGATTCAGGGCAAGACCATCTACGTGCTCGAGGTGAACCCGCGCGCGTCGCGCACGGTGCCGTTCATCTCGAAGGCCACCGGCGTGCCGCTCGCGAAGATCGCCGCGCTCTGCATGGTGGGCAAGACGCTCCAGGCGCTGGGCTACACGCGCGAGGTGGAGGTCAAGCACAAGGCGGTGAAGGAGTCGGTCTTCCCGTTCGCGCGCTTCTCCGGCGTCGACGTGATCTTAGGGCCCGAGATGAAGTCGACCGGCGAGGTGATGGGGCTCGCGTACGACTTCCCCACCGCGTTCGCCAAGGCCGAGCTCGCGGCGGGTGTCCGGCTGCCCAAGCCGGGCGGCAAGGTGTTCGTCTCGGTGAAGGACGAGGACAAGCCGGCGGTGGTCGACCTGGTGAAGCGGCTCCACGCGCTCGGGTTCAAGACCGTGGCCACCGGCGGCACGCACCGGTATCTGCAGAACAAGGGGCTCGAGACCGACCCCGTGCTGAAGGTCAAGGAAGGCCGGCCGAACATCGTCGACAAGATCGTCGATGGAAAGATCGCGCTGGTCATCAACACGACCTTCGGCAAGCAGGAGATCGCCGACAGCTTCTCGATTCGGCGCGAGACCCTGATGCACGGGCTGCCGTACTACACGACGGTGGAGGCCGCGCGCATGGCCGTGGAAGCGCTCGAGGCCCTCCACCGCGGCCCGCTCGAGGCCACGCCGCTCCAAGAATACCTAAAGCCCCAATAGGGGACTGTCCCCAACGGGGACTGTCCCCGGCCCTTGCTGATCCCTACCCCGAATGCGACTTCAGCTTCGTGCTCCCGCTGATGCTCGCGAGCCTGCCGTGCAGGGTCGGCGTCAGCAGAAACCAAAACTGCGCATCGCCGAAGCTCAGGATGTCACCGTCCTTGAGTACCGTCTCGCCATGCACCAGCACGCTGGCGTTCAAGTAGGTGCCGTTGGTCGAGTTCTGGTCGGTGACCGAGCAGCGCTTGCTGGCCGCGTCCCACTTCAAGACGGCGTGCCGCTTCGACACCGACGGGTCGTCGAGCACCAGGTCGCAGTCCGGCAGGCGCCCGACGGTCAAGGTCTCCGTCTCGCCCATGGGCGGCAGGGTCGCGATGAGCAGCTCTTCGAATTGAAACAGCATCGCCAGGCTGTTCTGCGAGACCTCTTCGGCGGTGGTGACCTGGGTCTGGCCCGCGTTCATCGAGACGCCCATCTGCGCGGTCTGGTTCGGCGCGGGGGCGGGCGGCCGCTGAATGAGCACGAACGGGCCCATCTGTTGTTGGAATTTCGCCAGTGGGAGCGACGCCGCCAGGCGCCGCATTTCCTTCACCGAGAGCACCTCTCAATGGTAGTCGAGGCTGCGCAAGAAGCCCAATCAAGGATTCTCCATGAGCAGCAACCCGATCCCCATGACGCCATCCGGCCTGCGCAAGCTCAAGGAAGAGCTCAAGCAGCTTCAGACCGTCGAGCGGCCGAAAATCAGCAAGGAAATCGAGGTCGCCCGCGCCCACGGTGACCTGCGCGAGAACGCGGAGTACCACGCGGCGAAAGAGAAGCAGTCGCACATCGAAGGCCGCATCCTCGACCTGAACGACTGGATCGCGCGCGCCGAGGTGATCGAGATCACCAAGCTCAAGAGCGACAAGGTCGTGTTCGGGGCGACGGTCGTTCTGATCGACCAAGAGACCGAGAAGGAAGTCTCGTACCGCATCGTGGGCGAGCTGGAGGCGGACCTGAAGAGGAGGTGGATCTCAATCACCTCGCCTGTCGCGCGCAGCTTGATCGGCAAGCAGGTGGGCGACGTCGCGGCCGTGCAGAGCCCGGGTGGCGCCCGCGAGTACGAGGTGACAGAGATTCGATTCGAGGATGAGGAGTAAGCCGGGTTCCGATTCGGAGCGTTCGCCCCATCCGCTGGAGCGGATCGTCGGCCCTCTTCGCTACGCCGCCGAGCGAGGCTTTGCGCGCTTGGCCTCCGTCAAGGACCTCAAGACGCCGCTCGCGGCCGCGCTCGAGCACGCCGCGCGGGAGGGGCTCTCGCCCGAGCTGATCTCCGCGATCCGCTCTGAGCTCGCCGAGATCGACCAGCCGTCGCCCGAGCGGCGCCAGGCCTCGATTCGCCGCGTCCTGCGGCACTTGGACGAAGCCAAGGTCCGCTTGCCGGTCGAGCTGTCGGCGTTGATCGCCTCGAGCCCGGCCGCGCCGCCGCCCGCTGCCTCGAGCGCGAAGCCTTCGAAGCGGACGCCGAAGGCAGCGCCGGGCGCCGAGCCGGTGGCCAACGCCGACGCCCGGGTGATGTCGATCGCGCCGCGCGAAGGGCCGCTCTCGGTGCCGCTCAAGGACGCCGGCTGGCGCATCAACCCGCGCCTGTTGGGGCTGCTCAACAAGAAGGGCGTGCGGCGGGTAGGCGACGTGCTGTTCCTGCTCCCGCGCGTCTATGAGGACCGCCGCCGGCTCAAGACGATCGCCGAGCTGAAGCCGGGGGAGCGGGGCGTCACGGTGGGCACGGTGCGGATGGCGAGCGAGGTGCCCTCGCGGCGCGGCAAGCGCTGGTTCCGCGCCGTCATCGCGGACGCGTCGGGCAGCCTGGCGGCCACGTTCTTTCAAAGCGGCCCCTGGCTCAAGGCGAAGTTCCCGCTCGGCAAGACCTTGGTGCTCTCGGGCGAGGTCCGCGCGTCCGCGTCGGGCCGCGAGATGGCGCACCCCGAAGTGGAGCCCGCAGATGATCTGGGCACCTCGCCGGTGCACTTCCGCCGCATCGTGCCGGTCTATCCCGGCTTCGAGCGGCACGAGCAGCGCGGCTTCCGGGAGCTCGCCTTCCGCGTGGCCGAGCGCTACGCGCAGTCGATGGAGGACCCGCTCCCGCCGGCGCTCAAGGCGCGCCTGGGGTTGATGGACCTGCCCGAGGCGCTCAAGCGCATCCACTTTCCGCTCGAGAGCGATGACCTGAAGGCGCTCGACAGGCACCTGTCGCCCGCTCACCGCCGGCTCGCGTTCGACGAGCTCTTCTTCTTGCAGCTCGGCATCTCGCTCAAGCGGCAGGGCGTCAAGGTCCAGCCGGGCATCGCGTTCGACACGTCGGAGGCCCGCGTGCGCGCCGCCAAGGCCGTGCTGCCGTTCGTGCTGACCGACGCGCAGGCGCGGGTGGTCAAGGAGATCGCCCGCGACATGGGGCGCCCCGAGCCGATGAACCGGCTGCTGCAGGGAGACGTGGGCTCGGGCAAGACCGCCGTCGCGGTGGTGTCGGCCTTCCTCGCGTTGGAGGACGGCTACCAGGTCGCGATCATGGCGCCGACCGAGATCCTCGCCGAGCAGCACCACCGCACCTTCCAGCGGCTGCTCGCGCCGCACGGCCACCGCGTCGAGCTGCTCACCGCCGCCGGCACCGCCAGCAAGAAGCGCGCGGCGCGCGACGCCGTCTCCAGCGGCGAGGCGCGCGTGGCGATCGGCACCCACGCGCTCATTCAAGACAGCGTGGCGATGCAGCGGCTCGGCCTGGTCGTCATCGACGAGCAGCACCGCTTCGGGGTCATTCAGCGCCACGCCTTGATGGCCAAGGGCGTGCGCCCCGACGTCCTGGTGATGACCGCGACGCCGATCCCGCGCACGCTCGCGATGACGCTCTATGGCGATCTCGACGTGTCGCTCATCGACGAGCTGCCGCCCGGCAGGACGCCGATCGTGACGCGCCTCTACAGCGACAAGGGGCGCGAGCGCGTCTACCAGGCGCTCGCCGGAGAGCTCGAGAAGGGCCATCAGGCTTACGTCGTCTACCCGCTGGTCGAAGAGTCCGAGAAGGTCGACCTCGCGGACGCGACCCAGGGCGCGCAGCAGCTCCAGGCGCGCTTCCCCGACCACACGGTCGGCCTGCTCCACGGCCGCATGAAGGCCGAAGAGAAGGAAGCGGTGATGGCCGGGTTCCGCGCGGGCCGCACGCACATCCTCGTCAGCACCACCGTCATCGAGGTCGGCGTCGACGTGCCCAACGCCTCGGTCATGGTCATCGAGGCGGCCGAGCGCTTCGGTCTGTCGCAGCTGCACCAGCTCCGCGGGCGCGTGGGGCGGGGGGCCGCGGCGAGCTTCTGCTTTCTGGTCGCCAACTACGCGCGCTCGCAGGAGTCGACCGACCGGCTCCAGGTCCTGGTCGACAGCTCGGACGGCTTCGTCATCGCCGAGAAGGATTTGGAGCTGCGCGGCCCGGGCGAGTTCCTCGGCACCCGGCAGAGCGGGATGCCCGAGCTGGCGGTCGCAAACCTTGCGCGCGACCAGGCGCTGCTCGCGCAAGCCCG
>CAZEDU010000101.1:0-18133 GCA_964511185.1 uncultured Myxococcaceae bacterium
TCGGTGGTCGACGAGGTCGACGAGTACACCCCGAAGACGCGCGACGTGAGCGGCCGCCGCGTGGCCGACGTGGGCATGGGGCGCGCCGACATCACCTCGGGCAGCATCTCGGCGAGCTACCAGATCAACAAGAACTTCGGCCTGTCGGCGTCGATGGGCTCCAACGGCCCGGCGCGCACGCGCGACAACCGAAACTTCCGCAACCCCTTCTTCGACTTCACCAACGCGGCCGGCAACTACACCGGCTTCTCGTTGGGGCTCTCGTCGATCTTCTGATCCCTTTTTCGGCAACGACTTTCATGAAGACCAACACCCTCAAGCGCTTCACCAGTGGAGGCAACATGCAGGCAATTCGGTACGGCTGGCTCGCCATGGCCAGCGCCGCGCTCGTGATGAGCGCGTGCGCGCAGGACAACGGCGACATCAACCGGGTGCAGCCCAACGTGGTGAAGAAGACCGAGCTGCTCGATGGGCAGTGGTACCTGCGCAACACCATCACGTACACCCCGGCCACCACCGGCTTCACCTTCGCGGGCGAGACCGGGACGATGGAGAAGATCGTCTGGGAGATTCAGGAAGACACCCTGGTCGGCTACCGCTCGTACCCGTTCGTTCCCGGCCAGGACAAGAACGTCGAGCCCAACTCCCGGCCCTCGGGCGTCACCGCCAAGGTGTGCGACGCCAACGGCATCTGCGCGGGCGGCCAGAAGTACTACGGCACCGCGGTCGTCGCGTATCCGATCAAGAGCCGCTTCGACATTCAGCGCGATTACGACACCACCACCGGCGAGCAGAGCAACGTCATCGGCGAGAACTCGAACGACCGTCCCTGGAACGAGCGCGAGTTCATCCGCGTCGACTGGGCGAACAACCTGATCAACAAGCGCGACAACATGGGCTACGGGTCGCTGCTCAACGCGAACGATCCGCGGCGCACCGACACCGGCTCGTGGATCAACCCGAACGAGCCCGGCTCTGATCCGTACGACTGGCCCACCGCCGAGTACGGCAACGACGGGCGCCTGGTGTACCTGGACTTCACCGGCCGCTACCTCGCCAAGCCCGAGAGCATCTACTACGAGGGTTACGGCGAGATCCCGCTCTGCTGGTTCTACGACTACTACCAGTACGACTGCTCCGCGTCGGAGATCAGGATGCGGACGTCGATCTCCAAGGTCGACCCGAAGGTCACCAACGACTACGAGCCGCTCGTCTACGGCAACGACCTGATGGAGAAGTTCGGTTACTTCCGCACCGAGCGCCTCAACTACGACCGCAAGTTCGGCTTCACCGAGTCGGGCCGCATCTACCTGGCCAACCGCCACCGCATCTGGGAGAGCTCGTTCGAGAAGGACGCCAACGGCTACCCGGATCAGACCAAGCCCATCGCCTTCGCGAGCCGCACCCCGAAGCCGATCGCCTATTACCTCTCCCCCGCGAGCCGCATGCGCAGCCAGGCCGAGTACGACGAGTACCGCCAGGCCTCGCGCGCGCTCGAGACCAACTGGGACAAGGCGTTCCGCCGCGCGGTCGCGGCCGCCCAGGGACAGGGCGACAACTGGCAGGCCGTGCGCCAGATGGTCTTCATCTGCGACAACCCGGTGCCCGAAGGGGCGCCGGCCGAGTGCGGCCAGGCTGGCTTCGCGCCGCGCTTCGGCGACCTGCGCTACAACTTCCTCTGGACCACCTCGGAGCCCACCCCCAACGGGCTGCTCGGTTACGGCCCGTCGAGCCCCGACCCCGAGACCGGCGAGATCATCTCGGCCAACGCCAACATGTACTCGGCCGGCGTCGACAGCTCGGCGCAGTACGTGCTCGACGCGGTGAACCTCATGTCGGGCGACATCACGCCCGACAAGTTCATCACCGGCGAAGACGTCCGGAAGTACATCTCGCAGAACCCCGCCTACGCGCTGCCGCACGGCGTGAACCGCTCGTCGCTCCAGTCGGCGCTGCAGGGCATCGCGCAGAGCAACGAGCTCTCCACCGGCGCCTTCCAGCGCCCGACCGAGCGCAGCACCAAGCTGATGCAGTCGCTCGCCACCAGCGGCGGCCTGCCGCGGCTCGGCGCGAACCGCTTCGCGGTGGCGGCCGACATCTTGAAGACCCGCCCCGAGCTCGAGGCGCTCATCCTCGACAACCCGGACTTCCAGAACGGCGTCCACGACATGGTGCCGCCGGCCCTCGCCGCCAAGGCGTTGGCCGACCCGCGCTACGAGCGTGAGCTGCGCCGCACCGCGCTCTCGCGCGTGACCGACTCGCTCGACTTCGAGAAGCAGCGCATCGAGTACGCCTCGCGCAAGAACCTGTACCTGGTCGAGTTCCTCGATCCGACCATGCAGGGCCTCACCAAGAAGGAAGCCGAGGTGCGCAAGGCGCGCGTCGCCGAGCTCATCTCGAACGGCAGCGCGGGCTGCGTGAACGAGAACGGCTGCACCCCGCTCGAGGCCCGCGGCATCGCCGACGAGGAGCTGCGCGTCCGCGCCCGCGCCCGCATCTGGCAGGCGGTCGCCGAGCACGAGATCGGCCACACCTTCGGTCTGCGCCACAACTTCCAGGGCTCGTTCGACTCGGTGAACTACTTCGAGAAGTTCTGGGACCTGCGCCAGCCCACCCTCACCGTGCAGCAGGGCGGTCAGGCCAAGGTGCCGCGCACCCCCGACGACCTGAAGCTGTCCTCCGACGCGGCGCTGCAGCTCACCACCGTCAACGGCAAGTACGAGATCAGCGCCGACTACGAGTACTCGTCGATCATGGACTACCACGGCCGCGTCCACTCGGACTGGCAGGGCGTGGGCAAGTACGACGAGGCGGCCATCCTCTTCGCCTACTCGGGCGGCAGCGAGCCCGGCTACGTCGAGATCTTCAAGGCCGCGCGCAAGGGGAAGGCGCAGTTCCCCGGCAGCGACGGCAAGCTGGTCGAGGTGACCGGCGCGGGTGACGACCTGCCGGTGGTCAACGCCGAGCACGTGCACCAGGCGGTGCCGAACTACCCCGAGCGCTACCACTACTCGCTCATTCCGCTGCACTTCGGTCAGGGCGGCGACGTCACCGCCGCGATGAAGGACGGCATCGCGAAGCTCAAGCACTCGAACCGCACCATCATGAAGTGGTCGGAGGTGAAGGCGAAGACCGCGCAGCTCACCACCAAGCTGCAGTCGAACCCGAACCTGACCGACGCCGAGAAGGCCGCGTTCGCCGCGCAGGCGCCGCTCGAGGTGCCGTACATGTTCTGCACCGACGACCACGTCGGCGCGGTGCCGTCGTGCCGCCGCTTCGACCTGGGCGCCGACTACTACGAGATGTCGCGCCACTACCTGGAGCGGCAGTGGAACACGTACTTCTTCAACCACTTCCGCCGCGACCGCTACGCGTTCAACGCGTGGAACGTCTACTCGGCGACCCGCGGCAACTTCATCGGGCTGTCCGACACCTACAAGCACTGGGTGCGCGCGTTCTACGAGAACCACGCGCGCGGGTCGCAGAACCTGGGCGTCTACAACTACGACCCGAGCGTGCAGGACACCTGGACGATGGGCGTGATGGACGGCGCCACCGCGCAGCTGGCCATCATGTCGGTCTCGCCGGTCGGCTTCTACGCGCTCTGGCAGAACGGCAGCGCCACCCCGGGCAAGACCTACCCGCCGCGCTGGAACATCGTCTCGCGCGGCTACGAGTTCGACGACCTGACCGAGGACGGCAAGAACGAGCTGCGCGACTACTACGGCCGCAACTACGGCGCGACCGCGTTCGCCGACCTGCGCCGCGGCGTCGGCCGCAACATGTTCAGCCGCTACGACTACAAGAGCGGCTTCGGCTTCTTCCGCCGCGTGCTCGAGGTCGGTCACTACTACGACCAGTACGGCGCGCTGCAGGCGGCCGTGGACCCGTCGGTCGAGTTCCTGGGCGCCGACGTCACCGCCGACCGCAACCGCTACGCGGTTCCGTACTACCTGGTCTTCAAGGACGAGTTCGGCTCGAGCTTCGCCAACACCTGGAGCGAAGGCGACTCGATGCTGCCGACGCTGTACTTCCAGACCGACGCGGGCGGCAACGTCACCTCGTCCGCGACGCTGGTCGCGCCGTCGCTGATCCGCGGCTCGAACTTCGTGCAGAACTTCGACTACCCGCGCACGGTGGAGCGCAACGCGCTCAAGCCCGAGCAGAAGGGCTTCGAGGCGGAGCTCGACACCACCTGGACCGCCAAGTTCCTCTCGCTCTACTGGGGCATGGCGCTGTTCAGCGTGAACTACGACCTCGACTACGCGAAGCAGAACTTCGTGTACCGGGTCGGCGCCGCCGAGCAGGTGCAGCTCGCCCCTGGCTATGAGGCGGTCGAGGTGGCCGACATCGTCCAGGGCGCCCGCTACGTCGCGATTCAGCCGGTCGGCTCGACGGTTGACTCGCCGGCGGTGCAGAAGATCAAGAAAGCCCAGGCCTACCAGCAGATCGCCTCGAACCCGGCGATGTGCCCGGTGCCCGAGTACCTGGAGCGCAACGCCTACGCCGGCTGCATGAACCCGCAGGACGCGGCCAACCCGGCCAAGGTGGCCGAGCGCAAGGCTTGGTACGAGAAGTCTCTCCAGAACGCCCTGCGTGATTTGGACATCATGCGCGGCTTCTACGACATCTTCGGGAGGGCCTTCTAACCATGCGCTCGAACGACCTGAACACTTCCCGCAGAACCGATGGAGCTTCGATGAAACGGCTCATGACCTATTGGGGTGTCGCGGCCCTGACGATGGGAGCGCTCGCCTGCGGGCGCCCGCCGGAGTTGGTGGACCGCACCGAACCGAACTTCGTGCGCAAGATGGACCTGCTCGAAGGCACTTGGTACCTGAAGGACACGGTGGTCGACGTCCCGTCGACGACCGCGGTGACCTTCACCGGCTACGGCGGCGAGCTCGAGAAGGTTCGCTTCGAGGTCCAAGAGAAGCACCTCGTCGCCTACCGCTCGTACGAGAAGGTCCCCGGCCTCGACCCGTTGGTGGACTACGAGAAGTCGAGCATCGGCAACACCATCTACAAGGACGGCCGCAAGTACCGCGGCAGCCCGATCGCCGCGTGGAAGATCGAGAAGCACTTCGACCGCGTGCGCCAGTACAACGCGGCCACCGGTGAGCAGAGCAACATCCTCACCGAGAACACCTCGGACCGGCCCTGGTACGAGCGCGACTACATGCGCGTGAACTGGGCCGAGAACGTGCTCACGAACTTCGAGAGCAAGTACGAGAACGATGAGAACGGCCCGCTCAAGATGTACGTGACGCCCATCGACCAGAACTTGGGCGATGACGCGCTGGTCTGGGAGTACTCGGAGACCAACGGCAAGCGCCAGCTCGCGTACTTCGACTTCACCGTGCGCGCGTACCTCGACGCGCCGATGTACGACTACCCGAACTACGGGCCGATTCCGTACTGCTGGATCAACCCGAAGGCGGACTGCCAGGGTACGGAGATCAAGATCCGCACCTCGATCCGCCGCGTCGACGAGGAGCGCGTGAAGGACTACGAGCCGCTCGTCTACGACGACCACCTGATGACGAAGTTCGGCTTCTTCCGCGTCGAGCGCGTGAGCTACGACCGCAACCGCGCGGCGACCGAGACGGGCCGCATGCTGTACGCGATTCGCCACAACCTGTGGATGAAGTCGCGCAACGCCGATGGCAGCCCGATTCCGGTCGAAGAGCGCGACGTTCGCCCGGTCGTCTACTACCTCAGCTCGAACTTCCCGACCGAGCTGGTGCCCTCGCTCAAGCAGATTGAGCAGAGCTGGGACAAGGCGTTCCGCCGCGCCTGGGCGGTTCCGCGCGGCTACACCGACCCGATGGATCCGGAAGTCCCGCAGATGTTCTTCATCTGCCAGACACCGGTCGCGGCCGACGCGCCCGCCGAGTGCGGTGAGCGCGGCTTGACCCCCCGCCTGGGCGACATCCGCTACAACCTGATTCCCTGGATCGACCAGCCGCAGCTCGCCGGCCCGTTGGGCTACGGCCCGTCGGCGGTCGACCCCGAGACGGGTGAGATGGTCCACGCGGTCGCCAACGTCTACGGCGCCGGCCTCGACACCTGGGCGGGCGACGCGCAGACCGTCTTCGACGTGCTCACCGGTGAGCTGTCGATCGCCGACCTGCTCAAGGGCAAGAACTCGAAGGACTACGTGTTCGAGAACTTGAACCCGACCGACCCGCGCCGTCCCGCGACGGGCCCGTGGACGTCCTCGTCGGGCCTGACCTCGCAGCCGGAAGCCGCGCTGGGCACCTTCGCCCGGATCGACGGCCGCCTCAAGGAGCGGATGCTCCAGTTCGTCGATGCGGGCAGCCTGCCGAAGAAGCAGGTCGACCGCCGCAAGCTGGTGGATCAGCTGATCGCGCAGAACCCGGCGCTCGAAGCCGAGATGGTCAACTCGCCGGAGGTGCGGGCGCTGGTGCTCGCCAGCGCGCCGGGCGAGGCGATTCGTCAGCGGCTGATGAACGATCAGACGCTCTACCGTCAGGTGGCGCGCGAGACGATGCTCGGCGTCAACGCGTTCGATCAGATCGCGAAGAAGCGCATGGAGTGGGCGACGCACAAGCTGCCCAACCACGGCTGCCTCTACCTGGCCGAGTTCAACGACGACGCGATGATGGGCCTCGCGAAGAAGCTGGTCGACGAGTACAAGGGCAAGCTCGCGAGCTACCAAGCGAACGGCCTGTCCGCGAAGGACGCCAAGACCAAGGCGCGCGAGGACATCTACAACACCATCCGCATCGCGGCGTTCCGCGCGGTCACCGAGCACGAGCTCGGCCACACCGTCGGTCTGATGCACAACTTCGCCGGCTCGTTCGATTCGCTGAACTACATGGACGGCTACTGGGACCTGCGCAAGCAGACCATCGGCGTCATGGTGAGCGGCCAGCGCGTGCTGCCGACCACCCCGCAGAACCTGGCGGACGCGGCGAAGATGAACACGGCGCAGATCAACGCGGGCATGCGTGAGCTGCAGTACTCGTCCATCATGGACTACGGCTCGCGCATCCACTCCGACATCCACGGCATCGGCAAGTACGACGAGGCGGCGGTGCTCTTCGCCTACTCGGGCGGCGGCGAGCCGGGCTACGTGGAGGTCTTCCGCGAGACCCGCGGCCGTACGCCGGACGAGTACACCAACTCGGCGGCGGCGGTGATCACCGTGCCGACCGACAACGCGGCGCGGCCGATGACGATCCGCGGCGCGCACATCGAGATCCCGCTCACCATCGCGCGGCACTACAACCCGTACTCGTCGAACTACACCGACAAGTTCCACTACTCCACGCTGCCCTTCCACTTCGCCGACAAGAACCTGCCGTTCGACCAGGCGGTGGAGCAGGGCGTCCGCCGCATGAAGAACCGCGGCTACCGCAAGTGGAGCGAGATGCAGCCGATGTACCTGCGCCTCGAGGAGCAGCTGCGCCGCTTCTCGCAGAACAACACGTCATTCCAGACGCAGTTCGCCTGGGACGACGCCGCCACCATCGCCGGCCCCATCGTCCAGGGGAAGCCGGTCGAGGTGCCGTACATGTTCTGCTCTGACTACGAGGTGGGCGCGAACCTGGCCTGCCACCGGTTCGATCAGGGCGCCGACTTCTACGAGATCACCCAGGACTGGCTCAGCCGGTACAAGGAGTACTACGTCTTCAACAACTTCCAGCGCGACCGGCTCTCGGGCTACGGCGGCTTCGGGCCGCAGAGCGTGCTGAACCGCGTCTACGGGCGGCTCCTGGGCAACCTGCCGAACATCTACCAGCAGTGGCTCTACGAGCTGTACTTCTACCAAGAGTACTACTCGCTCTTTTACGGCATCGGTCCGTTCGAGCTCGAGCAGTACCTGGGCATGCCCGACCCGGTCATGCAGAACTACTGGACGATGGCGGTCATGGACTCGACCAACGTGCTCCTGCAGACCCTCTCGCGTCCTTCGGCCGGCTACCACGGCAAGCTGAAGAACACGAACACCTGGGTACACCTGCCGGAGAACCGGACCGACAACAGCCGCCTGCTCGAGACGAACGGCGCGGTGGGCGAGGCCGAGACCCGCTTCATTCAGCAGATGACCAACGCCTCGGCGCCGTACAGCGAGGTGGTCTACGTGCCGCGCGGTCCAGGCCGCAACATGTACACGCTGTTCGAGACCGACGGTTACGACTTCTTCACCCGCGTGAACGAGGTCGGTCACTTCTGGGACCAGTACGCCGGCCTGATGGCGCTCACCACCACCGAGTCGAACTTCCTCGGGGTCGACACCGGCGCCGACAACCTGGCCTACTCGCTGCCGTACTACCTGACCTTCAACAAGGAGCTCTCGAAGATCTTCGGCTCGGTGTGGGCGGAGGAGGGGCTCTCGTACGCCGGCGGTCTGAAGAAGACCACCAACGGCGAGGCCACCGTGGTGCAGCCGACCCTGGTCCGCGGCGAGAACTTCGTGAAGGGCTTCGTCTACCCGTTGCCCGAAGGCACTGCGGTGGACGGCACCGGTACCGGCGCGGCCATCGATCGCATTGAGCCGACCCCGACCTGGAGCACCCGCTTCTACACGCAGCTCTACGGTATGGCGTACTTCAGCGAGCTGTACGACCTGGAGTACCCGAACATGAGCCAGGTCTTCCGCCTGGGCTCGGGTGAGGCGCTCACGCCGGCGCCCGGCTTCACGGTGGTGAGCTTCCCCGACCCGTTCGGCGGCGGCTACGTCTACGCCACTCTGTCGAAGACCGGCGCGACCGAGCCGACCCCGGCGATGAAGGTGATCGAGAAGGCCATCGCCTTCAAGACCAAGTGGGACCAGGCGAAGAGCCAGGGCGTGGTGGACGGAATGAACGCCGCGCAGTGGGAAGCCAAGGTCCGCGACCAGGTGCGCAGCCTGGAGATGATGCGCGGCCTCTACAACATCTTCGGCAAGGCGATTTACTAGGCGCCTGTCGGAAGTGACTCGAAGCACGGGGACAGGCGCCGCACGGTGCCTGTCCCTTTTCGTTTCATGACCTCTCCTTGCTCACGTTGCGCCGCCGCGCTGGGCTCCTCCTGCTGCGAGGTGAAGCCCGAGGACAGGCTCGCCACGCTCACCCTCGCCGACGTGGAGCGCATCGAGGCGCACACCGGGCAGCCGCGCGCGCGGTTCGCGGAGCACGAGTGGATGGACTGGGACGAGGCGCGCGCGTACGAGGCGAGGCGGCTGCTCTTCGAGGGCTACTTCGGGCACCAGCCGCGGCGGCTCACGCTGCGGCGAAAGAACGGCGCCTGCGTCTTTTTCGCCCCCGGGCAAGGTTGTCGGCTGACCGTCGAGGCGCGGCCGGTGGCGTGCCGGCTCTACCCGTTCGACCGCCACGCCGACGGCACCTGGGGCGTGCTGATGGCGCGGCACGGTGGCCTCGATGCGGCGCGTGCGTCGGCGCGCGCGGGCGAGCTGGCGTGCCTGGCGGTGGAGGAGTCTTCGAGCTTGGGCGCGCTGTACGCGGCGTTCGACACGACGCCCGAGGCGGTCGAAGCGCTCGGCGGGGTCCTGCGAGAGCAAGCGAGGGCGCACGGAAGGGCCGAATCCATCCCACAAAGTGGGAACGGCCGCCGGCGCGCGCCTTCCCGCCGCTGAGCGGGCCGGTGATAGCATTGCGGTTGCCGTGGGCGCTTCACCCTTTCAGCTGTCGCTGTTCGACGAGAAAGCGCAAGGGCGCGAGGGTGCGCTTCGCCGGCTTCCGACGCGCGAGGAGCTGCTGGTCAAGGCCGACGGGCTCGCGCACCAGCTGTCGCGCGAGCTGGGGCTGCCGGTTCGGCTGTCGGTGACCGACAACCGCTCGACGATGGTGAGCTTCCGGCGAGGGCAGAGCGCGCTGCGCTTGCGGCTGCACCACATGTTCCTCGACGCGCCGCAGCCGGTGGTGCAGGCGATCGCCGACTACGCCGGGCGCGGCTCGCGCACCGCGGGGCCGGTGCTCGACGACTACATTCGAGGCCGCCAACCGCTGATCCGCCAGGACCGCCCGCGCGACACCGAGCTCAACCCGCGGGGCCGCTGCTTCGACTTGAAGGCCATCTTCGAGCGCCTCAACCAGACCTATTTTCAGAGCGGGATTCAGGCGCAGATCGGCTGGGGGCGCATGCCCGGCAGGCGGCGCCGCAGGTCGATTCGCTTGGGCGTCTACGACCACCAGACGCGCGAGATTCGCCTGCACCCCGCGCTCGACCGGCCGGACGTGCCGGCGTTCTTCGTGGAGTTCATCGTCTTCCACGAGATGCTGCACCAGCTCTTCCCGAGCCACGCGCGGAACGGCCGCCGCGTGCACCACCCGCGTGCCTTCCGCGACCGGGAGCGGGCCTTCCCGTACTACGAGGCCGCTTTGCGCTGGGAGAAGCAGAACCTTCGAATGCTCCTGCGCGGTTGAGCCGGCACCAGGCGACGAACGCGCGGCCGCGCGGGGACAGCGCGTAGCCGACCTCGAAGCTCTGGGTGAGCCCCAGCTTCTTGAGCCTTCGCACCTTCTCTTTGAACGGCAGCGTTTCGAGCTGGAGCGAAGGCGCGAGCTGCGAGGCGGCGGTGTGCGGGCGCTGCTCGATGAGCCTGAGCGTGCGGAAGGGCCAGCGCCGCGGCGGGCTCCAGGCCGCCAGCCGTTCGTAGAGCTGGGCCGCTTCGTCGTCGCTCAGCTCTTCGTTCAGCGCGAGCGGCACGCGGTCCTCGTCGCCGGCGTGGTGGAGCGCGATGCGCCAGAGCGGTCGGCGGTTGGAGAGCGGCGCGTCGCTCACCTGCGCGAGGTATTCCTTGAGCGCGGCCAGGCCCGTAAAGCCGCTGCGGCGGGCGTCGTCTTCGGTGAGCGCCCCGACGGTGGTGGCGCGGATCTCTTCGACTTCGACCACGCCGATGGGGTGCACGCGGTAGCGGCCGCCGGCCTTCACCCGGGCCTTGGGCCACTGGCGGAACGTGAGGGTGACCGAGCCGTCGACCAAGCCGGCGTGGAAGCGCTTCTGAAACAGGAGCATGGCAGTCGAGTAACACAGGAACGGGCTTGACCTGCGTATGGCCCCCTTCGATAACCCTCTGACCGATGCGAAGAGCGAAAATCGTCTGCACCTTAGGTCCGGCCACCACCAACCCCGAGATGCTCGAGCGGATGCTCGCCGGCGGGATGGACGTGGCCCGGCTCAACTTCTCTCACGGCTCGCACGAGCAGCACGCCAAGTCCATCGAATGGCTTCGGGCGGCCTCGCTCAAGGTGCGCAAGGCGGTCGGCATCCTGGGGGACCTGCAGGGCCCGAAGATTCGCACCGGGCGGCTGGAGAAGGGAGCGATCGAGCTGGTGGAGGGCAAGGAGTTCTCCATCACCACCGATGAGACCGTGCAGGGGAACGAGGAGATCGTCTCGACGACCTACCCGCACCTCGCGGCGGACGTGAGCGTCGGCGACCGCATTCTGCTCGATGACGGCCTGCTCGAGCTCAAGGTGCTGTTCACCGACAAGAAGCAGCTCGTTCGCACCGAGGTGGTGCACGGCGGCACGCTGAAGAACAACAAGGGCATCAACCTGCCGGGCGTCGCGCTCAGGGCCGAGGCGCTGACCGCGAAGGACCGGGAAGACCTGATCTTCGGCATCAAGGCGGGCATCGACTACGTCGCGCTGTCGTTCGTGCGGAACCCGGCCGACCTCGACGTGGCGCGGCAGGCGATGGCCGAAGCGGGCCGGCAGGTGCCGATCATCGCCAAGCTCGAGAAGCCCGAGGCGTTGGCGCGGCTCGACGCGATCTTGGACAAGGCCGACGGGGTGATGGTCGCGCGCGGCGACCTGGGCGTGGAGATTCCGCCCGAGGAGGTGCCGGCGATTCAGAAGGACATCATTCGCCGGGCGAACCTGCGCGGGCTGCCGGTCATCGTCGCGACGCAGATGCTCAACTCGATGATCGACCACCCGCGGCCCACGCGGGCGGAGGCGTCGGACGTGGCGAACGCGGTGTTCGACGGCACCGACGCGCTGATGCTCTCGGGCGAGAGCGCGTCCGGCAAGTACCCGCTCGAATCGGTGCAGATGATGGAGCGGATCATCCTGTCGGCCGAGTCGGCGATGCGCGCCGCGCGGCAGCAACAGACGGCGGGCAAGGGTGACCCGCGGGTGATTCCGGCGCCGTTCCCCGAGGTGATCTGCGGCGTGGCGTGCCGCGCCGCGCGCGAGGCGGGCGCGTCGCTGATCGCGGCGTTCACCTTGACCGGGACCACGGCGCGGCTGCTCTCGCGCTACCGCCCGACGGTGCCGATCGTGGCGTTCAGCCCGAACCAGGAGGTCCGGCGGCGGCTGGCGCTGCTCTGGGGCGTGGTGCCGCGCGTGCTCGAGCCGATGCTGGAGACCGAGGCGATGGTCAAGCGTGTGGAGGAAGAGCTGCTCTCCCGCGGGCTGGCCCAGAAGGGCGACAAGGTCGTCATCGTCTTCGGCGCGCCCGTCGGCCAGCCGGGGAAGATCAACTCGATGCGGCTCCACACCATCGAGAAGTAAAAGAACTGGGGACTGTCCCGACGGGACTGTCCCCGGTGGTTGCGAGCCTGAGGCGGGCTGGACCGTCGTCTCTCGCCAGAGCTTGGTCAACCCGGGGACAGTCCCCAGCTCAGGCGGTCATCAAGGCGAGCAGCTTGGTGGTGGTGTTCCAGTTGCGAATCGTCATCTGCTGGTAGATGGGCATCGAGACGACTTTGCTCAAGCGGCTCTGCGTCGCCTTGCTGATCAGCCGCGAGTAGTAGAGCACCCCAGGGCCTGCGAAGACTTGATCCACGCCCTCTTTGATAGGCACGACGCGCAGCGCGGCGGCGGCGGTCAGCGGCGGCTTCAAAAACAGCACGTCGTAGCGAAATCGTTCTGGGGCGCCCCCGAACCGTTCGGGCGCTCGCCCGATGACCTTGGCGAGCTGCTGCTGGCTTTGCAGCACGACGCTCGCTTCGTAGCCGAACTGTGCGCTCAGCGTTCTTTCGATGTGCGGCACCAGCTTGGTGGCGCTCTGGCTGGACTCGAACAGCACATTGCCGCTCGCGATGTACGTCTGCACGCGGGTGAAGCCGCTCGCCTCGAAGCACGCGGCGAGCTCGACCATCCGAATCAGGTTCTTTCCGCCGACGTTGATGCCCCGCAGCAGCGCGACGTAGCGGGCCATCTCACTTCAGCCCGAGCACTTGGGTCGGGATCTGCGCCTCGACGAACAGCTTGAACAAGTCACCGTCGAGCTGCCCCGCATTCGCCTCTTTGCTGATGATGTCGAGCGCGAGCGTGTGCGGCACGGCCTTCTTGTACGGGCGGTCGGACGCGGTGAGCGCGTCGTAGATGTCGGTGATGGCCATCATCTTCGACTGAATCGGAATCTCGACGGCCGGGATGGCGCGCGGGTAGCCCTTGCCGTCGAGCTTCTCGTGGTGGGCGTAGGCAATTTCCGGCACTCGGCGCAGCGCCCGCGTCCAGGGAATCTGCTTCAGGAAGCGGTAGGTGTGCGTGACGTGCGACTCGATTTCCTTGCGCTCGGCGTGCGAGAGCGAGCCGCGCGGAATCGAGAGCACTTCCACCTCGGCGGGCGACAGGAGCGTCAGCGCGCTGCTGCGGGAGTCGCTGAAGGCGACGGCGCTCAGCGCCGAGAGCTTCTCGAAGCCGCCTTGGGCGAGCACGGTGGGGCGGTTGCAGGCCATGATGAATTCGAGCGCGTCGTCCAGCTCTTGGAGCTCCCGCGCCAGGCGTTCGGCCTCTTCGGCCTCGACCTGCTCCTTCGGCCTCCCCCCTTCGGTGAGGTCCGCGAGGCGCCGCTCCGCGGAGGCGAGCTGCCGGTCCTTGCGGGCGAGCTCGAAGCGGGCGCGGAGCAGGTCGAACTCGTGCGGGTAGAGCTTGTTCGCTTTGACCAGCACGTTCTCGCGCACGCCGACCTTGCCGAAGTCGTGCAGGAGCGAGGCGTAGCGAATCTCCTGCATGTCGGCCGGGGTGAAGCGGAGCCCCTGGAGCGGGCCGCGGTCGACCTTCTCCGCCGCCTGGGCGAGCGCCACGGTGAGCGAGGCGACGCGGCTCGAGTGGCCGGCCGTGGTCGGGTCTCGCGATTCGATGGCCACCACCGACGCCGAGACGAAGCCTTCGAACAGCTTGCCAATCTCCGTGTGCAGCACCGCGTTCTCGATGGCGGCGGCGGCCTGGCCTCCGAGCGCGAGCAGGAGCTCTTCGTCCTCGGCGGTGAAGGCGCCGGCGCGGGCGTTGAGCGCTTGAATCACACCGGTGATGTCGCCGGCGGTGTCGCGCATCGGCACGCACAACACCGAGTGGGTGCGGTAGCCGGTGCTGGTGTCGAAGGAGCGGTTGAACCGCGGGTCGGTGTACGCGTCCTTCAGGTTGATGATGGCGCCGGTCTGCGCGACCGAGCCGGCGATGCCGCTGCCGACCGGCACGCGGATTTCCTGGCTCGACTTTTGCGCAATGCGGCTCCACAGCTCGTTCTTGTCGCGGTCGAGGATGAACAGCGAGCACCGGTCGGCTTCGACCACCTCGGCGGCCTCGGCGAGGATCAGCTCGAGCAAGGTGTCGAGGTTGCGTTCGGCCGTCATCGCCTTGGCCACGTCGAGAATCGACGTGAGCTTCTCGGCGCGTCGGGCGAGAATCGTAGCCTCCGATGGCGTGGGCTCGGTCTTCAGCACGGATGTCTCGGCGGCAGAAGGGACGGGAGGAGGTCTTAGCACGTCCTCCGCGCCGGCTCGGCGCCCTCGTCGCGTGCGCCTGCTTGGCCTTGGGATTGGGGTGTGGGTCGCGGTGGTTCCTGTTGATGAAAGAAGAGCGGGTGAGCCACCGGGCGTGGCTGTCGTTGGGAGGCGGCGGCAACAGCCTGGTGCTCGAGCATGGCGACTTCGCGTTCCTCGTCGACGCCAAGTTCGCCGACTTCAGCGGGCGGCTGCGGCATCAAGTCGAGCTCGAGCGCGGCAAGCGGGTGCAGCGGTTGTTGCTCACCCACTCGCACGTCGACCACGCCTCGGGCGCGACCGAGTTCAAGCACCTGGGCGCGGTCATCGTTCACCCGCGGACGCGCGCGCGGCTGCTGCAGGAGGGCGGCGCGCTGGCGTTGCTGCCGTTCGTCGAGGTGTCGCGCGAGATTCGACTCCTGCTCGGCGATGAAGAGGTGCGGGTGATGCACCTGGGGGTGGGTCAGACCTGGTCGCGCTGCTCCAGAAGGACCGCCTGCTGGTCACCGGCGATCTGGTGCTCAACGGCTACGTGCCGCGCGTGGACGTGGGCGCCGGCGGGGACATCACCCGCTTCGGCGCCACGCTCGACGCGCTGCTCGCGCTCGACTTCGACCGCGTGCTGCCGGGCCACGGGCCGCCGATGACGAAGGCCGAGGTGGCGCGGTTTCGCGAGTACCTCGCGCTGCTCGAACGCGAGGTGGACCAGGCGCTCGCGCGGGGCGCTTCCGAGGACGAAGCGGCGCGCGGCATCGCGCTTCCGCGGGAGCTGGGGCTGTCGAACCCGCCGTTCGGGTGGAGCCACGAAGAGAACGTGCGGCTCATGTACCAGGGCCGGCGGGAAGCAGTTAAGAAGGGTGGAGGATGAGCGCGATGAGGCCGACGCGGGTGGCGCCTTCGATTCTGTCGTGTGACTTCGGCCGGCTGGCCGAAGAGGTGAAGGCCGTGGAGGCCGCCGGCGCCGACTACGTGCACGTCGACGTGATGGATGGCCGCTTCGTGCCGAACATCACCATCGGCCCGGTGGTGGTGGAGGCCGTCAAGCGCGCGACGAAGCTGCCGCTCGACGTGCACCTGATGATCGTAGAGCCGGAGAAGTACGTGGCCGACTTCGTCAAGGCGGGCGCGAACATCCTGACCGTCCATGTCGAGGTGTCGCCGCACCTGCACCGCACGCTGCAGCAGATTCGGCAGGCCGGCGCGAAGCCGGCGGTGGTGCTGAACCCGTCGACGCCGCTCTCCGCCATCGAAGAGGTGCTCGGCGAGGTGGCGATGGTCCTGGTGATGAGCGTGAACCCCGGCTTCGGCGGGCAGAGCTTCATTCCCTCCTCGGTGGAGAAGGTCCGGCGCTTGCGGGAGATGATCTCGGCGCGCGGGCTCGACGTCGACGTCGAGGTCGACGGGGGAATCAACGCCACCACCGCGAAGCAGGTGCGCGAGGCGGGCGCCAACGTGCTCGTGGCCGGCAGCTACGTCTTCGGCGCGAAGGACTACCGGGCCGCGATCGCCTCGCTCAAGGCCTAGCCGGCGCAGCGATTCACCTGGATGCCGACGGTGGGCTTGGCTCCCTGGACGCCGCGGCGTTGGCGGGCAAGTCGCAGCCTTTTATGAGGAGAGGTTCGATGTCGTTTCGTCAGAGGCCGCCCGAACTCGCCAACCCGTACCAGAGCGACGCGCTGTTGCGCGGCTACCTGGCGAGGCGCTTCGCGCCCGGCGCACTCGACGACGAGCTGCGCGATGCAGGCGAGTGGGCCGTGCGCTACCACGCGCGCCTGGCGCAGGAGCGGCTCGACGAGCCCGTGCTCACCGGGTGGGACGCGTGGGGCAACCGCGTCGATGACATTGAGCTCACGCCGCTGTGGCGCGATTTCTCGCGGCTCGCGTGTGAGAAGGGGCTGATCGCCACCGCGTACGAGCGGCGGCACGGCGCCCAGTCGCGGCTGCATCAGTTCGCGCTGGTGTACCTGCTCGAGCCTTCGTCGGGCGTGTACTCATGCCCGCTGGCGATGACCGACGGCGCGGCGCGGACGCTGCTCGCGAGCGGGAACCGCGCCCTCATCGAGCGGGCGGTGTCGCGGCTGACGACGAGGGACTTCGCTCAGGCGTGGACGAGCGGGCAGTGGATGACCGAGCGCACCGGAGGCTCGGACGTGGGGCTGACCGAGACCACGGCGCGGCCCGACGCGGGCGAGCCTGGCGTGTTTCGGCTGTTCGGCACCAAGTGGTTCACTTCGGCGACCACCGCGCAGATGACGCTCACGCTCGCGCGGCCCGAGGGAAACCCCGCCAAGGGCTCGGGGCTCGCGCTGTTCTACCTGGAGCTGCGCGACGCGCGCGGCCAGCTCAACGGCATCCGCATTCATCGCCTGAAGGAGAAGCTCGGCACGCGCATGGTGCCGACCGCGGAGCTCGAGCTCGACGGGGCGCGCGCGGTGCCGGTGATGGGGCTCAGCGACGGCATTCGGAACATCGCCCCGATGTTGACCACCACGCGCACGTGGAACGCGGTCGCCGCGGCGGCGCTGATGCGGCGAGGGCTGCAGCTCGCGCGCGACTACGCCGGCAAGCGCGTGGCGTTCGGCGCGCCGCTGGCGAAGAAGCCGCTGCACCTGGACACGCTGGCCTCGCTGGAGGCCGAGTGCGCGGGAGCGTTCTTGTTGTCGTTCCGGGCCGCCGAGCTGCTTGGCCTCGAGGACACGCAGGCGCTCACCGAGGCGCAGGCGCGGCTGTTCCGCGTGCTGACGCCGCTCGCGAAGCTGACGACCGGGAAGCAGGTGGTGCAGGTGACGAGCGAGGTGCTCGAGGCCTTTGGTGGCGCCGGTTACGTCGAGGACACCGGGCTGCCGCGGCTGCTCCGGGACGCGCAGGTGCTGCCGATTTGGGAGGGGACGACGAACGTGCTGTCGCTCGACGTGCTGCGCGCGCTGACCAAGGACGCCGGCGCGCTCGACGGCGTGGTCGCCGAGGTGGAGCGATGCACCCAGGGCGCGCACGCGCAGGTGGCCGCCGCGGCAGAGGTGGCGCGGTGGGCCGTGGCGCACGCGCGGGCGTGGTTTCAGGGGCAGAAGGACGGCGCCGCGGTGGAGGCCGGCGCGCGGCGGTTCGCGTTGACCTTGGGGCGCGCGCTCGAGCTTGCGTATCTGGTCGAGCACGCCAGCTGGGCGTTGGGGCAGGCGGGCGATGAGCGGCCGGCCGCGCTGGCAAGGTGGTTCGCGGCGAGCGCCGTGGACCTCATCGTGGAGGCGGATTTGCGCGCCGACGCCGAGCGGCTGGGCTGATCCGCCTCGCGCGTTGACTCTCGGGGGCGGCTTCGCTAAACGACCAACGTTTCGCGTCGAGCCCTTCGCGCGGCGCGGAAAGACATCAAAATATCGGGGAGTGGCTCAGCCTGGTAGAGCACTTGGTTCGGGACCAAGGGGTCGCAGGTTCAAATCCTGTCTCCCCGAC
>CAZEDU010000102.1:0-18129 GCA_964511185.1 uncultured Myxococcaceae bacterium
AACGTGGTGGCGCTGCCGGTCGCGCTCGCCGAGCGGCTGGGCGTGCGCGACGGCGATTGGGTCTCGGTGACGGTGGGCGGCAAGGCCATCGCCTGCCCCGCGGTGGCGCAGCCGGGGCAGCACGAGCGCACCGTCGCGGTCGCGCTGGGCTATGGCCGCACCGCGGTGGGGCCGCTGGGTCACCTGGTGGGGGTGGACGCGTTCTCCTTGACCGCGCACGCGTCGGGCCGGCCGCGGCTGGAGCAGCGCGGGGTGAAGGTGGAGAAGGCCGCGGGCCACACCGAGCTGGCGCGGACGCAGCTGCACGGCCGGCTCGAGGGGCGGCCGCACGTCATCGAGCTCACCGCCGCCCAGGTGGCCGCCGGGCACACCGCGCGCGAGGCGGCGAGCGCGGGCCACGGCGGGGAGCAGACGACCACGCGCCGCTCGATGTGGTCGGGCCACAGCTACCCCGGGCACCGGTGGGCGCTCGCGGTCGACCTGTCGGCGTGCACCGGCTGCAGCGCGTGCGTGGTGTCGTGCCAGGCCGAGAACAACATTCCGGTCGTCGGCGCCGACGAGGTGCGCCGGCACCGCGACATGGCGTGGATGCGCATCGACCGGTACTACGCGGGCGTGGGCGACCAGACGCGGGTGGTGCATCAGCCGATGATGTGCCAGCACTGCGAGAACGCGCCCTGCGAGACGGTGTGCCCGGTGTTGGCGACGGTGCACTCGAACGAAGGGCTCAACCAGCAGGTCTACAACCGCTGCGTCGGCACCCGGTACTGCGCCAACAACTGCCCGACCAAGGTTCGGCGGTTCAACTGGTTCAACTACCCGCACGAGGATCCGCTCGAGCGCATGGTGCTCAACCCCGACGTGGCGGTGCGCAGCCGCGGCGTGATGGAGAAATGCTCGATGTGCGTGCAGCGCATTGAGGAGCAGCGGGCGCTGGCGCGGCGCGAGGGGCGGCCGATCCGCGACGGCGACATCCAGACCGCGTGCCAGCAGAGCTGCCCGGCGCAGGCCATCACCTTCGGCGACTTGAACGACCCGAGCAGCCGGGTGGCGAAGGCGGTGCGCGACGGCCGGGCCTACCAGCTGCTCGAGGAGCTCAACATCGGGCCGGTGGTCTCGTACCTGGCCAAGGTTCGCAACGGCGGAGGGGAACATGAGTGAGCACGGCGTCTCGACCCTGCGCACGCCGCTGGTCACCGAGGAGCGGACCTACGCGCAGCTCACGGAGGAGATCTGCTCCCCGATGGAGCGGCGGCCGTCGGGCGCGTGGTGGATCGCGTTCGGCATCGCGCTCGCGGCGCTGGGGCTGGGGGCCGCGATGGTCGGCTACCAGATCGCCACCGGCGTCGGGGTGTGGGGGCTCAACAAGACCGTCGGCTGGGCGTTCGACATCACCAACTTCGTCTTCTGGGTCGGCATCGGCCACGCCGGCACGCTCATCTCGGCCATCTTGTTTCTGTTCCGGCAGAAGTGGCGCACGAGCATCAACCGTTCCGCCGAGGCGATGACGCTGTTCGCGGTCTTGTGCGCGGCCATCTTCCCCATCATTCACATGGGGCGGCCCTGGCTGGGGCTCTGGATGTTCCCCTACCCCAACTCGCGCGGCTCGCTGTGGGTGAACTTCCGCTCGCCCTTGCTGTGGGACGTGTTCGCCATCTCGACCTACCTGACCATCTCGGCGGTGTTCTGGTACATCGGGCTGATTCCCGACCTGGCGACGGTTCGGGACCGGGCGAAGGGCTGGCTCAAGCGCAGCGTGTTCGGGCTGCTCTCGTTCGGCTGGAACGGGTCGAGCCGCACCTGGTCGCGCTACGAGACGGTGTACCTGCTGCTCGCCGGGCTGGCGACGCCGCTGGTCGTCTCGGTGCACACCATCG
The DNA here is from genome assembly GCA_964511185.1 of uncultured Myxococcaceae bacterium. GTDB lineage: Bacteria > Myxococcota > Myxococcia > Myxococcales > Myxococcaceae > CAZEDU01. Next base: position 1,878 of record CAZEDU010000102.1, read on the forward strand.
TCTCGATGGACTTCGCCACCTCGGTGATTCCGGGCTGGCACGCGACCATCTTCCCGCCCTACTTCGTGGCCGGCGCGGTCTTCTCGGGCTTCGCGATGGTGCTGACCTTGATGGTCATCACCCGGAAGGTCCTTGGCTTCGAGCACCTCATCACCGTGCGCCACCTCGAGAACATGACGAAGGTGATCATCGTCACCGGCGGAATCGTCGGGTTCGCGTACGCCACCGAGCTGTTCACCGCCTGGTACTCGGGCAGCCACTACGAGCGCTTCGCCTTCTGGAACCGCGCGACCGGGCCGTTCGCGTGGGCCTACTGGACGATGGTGGCCTGCAACGTCGTCACCCCGCAGCTGTTCTGGTTCAAGAAGGTGCGCACGTCGCCGTGGGTCATCTTCGCGCTCTCGCTCGTCATCAACGTGGGCATGTGGTTCGAGCGGTTCGTCATCATCGTCACCTCGCTGCACCGCGACTTCTTGCCGTCGAGCTGGTCGAGCTACCGGCCGACCTTCGTCGAGGTGGGGACGTTCATCGGCACCTTCGGCCTGTTCTTCACGCTGTTTCTGCTCTTCGTGCGCGTGTTGCCCGCCATCAGCATCGGCGAGGTCAAGGCGGTGGCGCGCTTCGCCCGTCACCCGCCCCCCAAGGCGCGCCACGACGAGGTCCCCGTGAAGAAAGGAGCCGCCGCATGAGCCATCGAACGGTGGTGGGCTACTACGAGAACGAAGAGGACGTGCTCGCGGCCGTGCGCGCCACGCGCGAGGCGGGCTACGTGATTCGCGACGTCTTCACCCCCTTCGCCGTCCACGGCATGGACGAAGCGCTGGGCCTCAAGCCCTCGCGGCTCACGTTCGTGTGCTTCGGCGCGGGGCTCTTCGGGCTCATCAGCGCGCTCGCGCTGCAGTACTACGCGTCGGTGGTGAGCTGGCCGCTCAACGTGGGCGGCAAGCCGTTCAACTCGCTCCCCGCGTTCATTCCGGTCGCGTTCGAGGTGACGGTGCTCTTCGCCGGCCTGACGACGGTGGCGGCGTTTCTCCTCCTCACGCGCACGCTGCCCGGCGCGCGCAAGCTGCGGCTGCCGCGGGTGTGCGACGACCGGTTCGCCATTCTCTTGGCGCCGAGCGAGCGCGGGCTCGACCTGCTGTTGGCCGAGCGCCACCTGCGCGAGCTGGGCGCGGCCGAGGTCGTTCAGGTGGAGGTGGGCAGGCCATGAGAGCCACACTCGTCGCGGCGCTGGGTCTCTTCTTCTGCGCGTGCCCGCAGGACCCGTCGGTGCCCCGACGCGAGTTCCTGCCCGAGATGGTCGACTCGGTGCCCTACGACGCGTTCGCCCCCAACCCGGTGACGCGCGATGGCAAGACGCTGCTCGCGCCGCCGGCCGGCACCGTCGCGCGGGGCGAGCTCTTCGCCCCCTTCGGCCCCGGCGCCGAGGAGCAGGCGCGCGCCGGCAGCGAGCTGACGAACCCCGTCGAGCCGACGGCCCAGGCGCTCCAGCGCGGCGAGGCCGCCTTCCTCACCTACTGCGGCAGCTGCCACGGCAAATCCGCCGAGGGCGACGGCCCGGTGGTGCCGAAGTTCCCCACGCCGCCTTCGCTCGTCACGGGGCGGGCCAAGACGCTGCCCGACGGCGCCCTGTTCCACATCATCACGCACGGCCAGGGGCTGATGGGCGCGCACGGCGTGCAGGTCGCGCGGGCCGACCGCTGGCGAATCATTCACCACCTGCGGCGGCTGCAGTCGACGGCCGGCCGCGCTGAGCAGACGGGGGCGCCATGAACGCATCCGGCGAATTCTTGACGGCGGAGGAGCGGCGCGCGCTCTGGGTGCTGGTGGGCGCCGGCGCGGTGGCGCTGGGCGTGGGGCTGGCCGTTCAGCCGGTGCAGGCGCTGACCAGCGTGCTGGTGAGCGCGGCGCTCCTCACCAGCATCGGGACGGGGGCCGTGCTGTTCCTGGCGCTGCACAGCGTGGCCAACGCCGGCTGGCACACCGCGCTCAAGCGGGTGCCCGAGGCGCTCACCGGCCTGTTGGTGCTCTCGGCGATCTCCTTCGTGCTCTTGCTGCCCGCCTCGCCGCTGCTCTTCTCGTGGATGCACGCCGCGCACGACCCGCTCGTGCACGCCAAGGCGGCCTACCTGAACTTTCCGTTCTTCTCGCTTCGCACCGTGGGCGCGTTCGCGCTCTGGCTCTTCTTCGCGTTCGTGCTGGTGCGGCGCTCGCGGCAGCAAGACGCAGACGGCCGGCTCGAGCACACGCGCGCCGCGGTGGGCTGGTCGGCCGCGTTCTTGCCGGTCGGCGCCCTGACCTACTCGCTCTTCTGCACCGACTGGCTGATGTCGCTCGAGCCGCACTGGTTCTCGACCATCTTCGGCATGTACAACATCGGCGGCATGCTGGTGGCCTCGGTGGCGGCCATCACGGTGGTGACGGTGCTGTTGCGGCGGGCCGGCCACTTGAGCGCGGTGACCGAGGCGCACCTGCACGACTTGGGCAAGCTGCTGTTCGGCTTCTCCACGCTCTGGGCGTACCTGTGGGTCTCGCAGTTTCTGCTCATCTGGTACGCGAACCTGCCCGAGGAGACCAGCCACTACCTGGCGCGGATGGACGGCGGGTGGAGCCTCTTGTTCTGGGCCAACGTGGTGCTCGGCTGGGCCCTGCCCTTCTCGATGCTGCTGCCCAGGCGGGGCAAGCGATCGCCGACCAACCTGTTGTGGGCCGCCGGCTTCTTGTTGGGCGGCCGCTGGCTCGACCTGTACCTGCTCGCGGCGCCGCCGTCGCAGCCCGTTCACACCGGCATTGGCCTGGTCGACGTCCTGGTGCTCTTGGGCTTCTTGGCGGGCGCGGGCTTGATCATCGCCCGAGGGCTCGCGCGCGCGCCGCTGCTCGCCCAGAACGACCCCTACCTCATCGAGAGCCTGCACCACCGCGCCTGACTTCGGAGACTTCTCATGCATCGCCATTTCGTTCGCGCAGCCCTGGTCGTCGCCGTGGTGCTCGGCCCCGTTCGCGCCGTGCGGGCGAGCGAGGCGGACACCCCCGAAGCGCCGAAGGTCGCGCCCGCGCCCTCGGGCAAGTACTCGCTGCCCTGGATGCTTCGCCCGGCGGTGCCGGCGACGGTGGCTCGGCTCGACACCGTCGGCGCCTGGTTCAACGGCGGCAGCACGGTGGTGACTGGGCTCATCGGAAGCTACCGAGTGACGCGCTCGTTCGCGCCGGTGGTGCGGATGGCGCTGGTCAGCCACCAGCCGGACGCGGGCGGAGGAAGGCTCGCGCTCACCAACCCGGTGCTCGGCGCCACCTACGCCATCGAGCCCGCGCCCGAGTGGCGCATCGCGGCCTTCTTGGGAGCGACGGTGCCGGTCGGGTCGGGCGGCGGCAACACGCCTTCGCCCGAGGTGGCCGCGGCGGTGCGCGCGGGCATTCCGGCGCGCTCGGCGATGGACAACGCGATGTTCGCGGTGAACGACTTCACGGTGCTGCCGGGCGTCGACGTGGCGTGGGTGAAGGGCCGGTTCACCGCGCAGGGCGAGGCGACGGTGCTGTTCCTCAGCCGGGTGCGCGGCGAGCGGGTGCAGGCCGACGCGCGGCGCATCAACCTGACGGCCGGGCTGCACCTGGGCTACTTCGTCCTCGACGCGCTCTCGGTCGGCGCCGAGCTGCGCATGCAGCACTGGCTCTCGACGCCGGTCGCGGTGAGCGCCAACCCCAAGGCGCGCGACACGCGCACCGCGGCGCTGGGGCTTCGCTACCACCAGAAGGTCGGCCCGGTGCTGCTGCGGCCGGGGGTCTCGTACACGCGGCCGCTCGACGCGCCGCTGTCGGCGCAGGGCTACCAGATGTTCCAGCTGGACCTTCCGTTCGTCTTCTAACCAGACATGTCCAACACCGAAGGCTTTCAGACCATCATCGAGCCGTTTCGAATCAAGTCGATGGAGGCGATACGCCTCACCACGGCCGAGGAGCGCGAGGGGCTCATCCGCGCGGCCGGCTACAACCTGTTCGCGCTGCGCTCCGACGACGTGCTCATCGACCTGCTCACCGACTCCGGCACCGGGGCGATGAGCGCCGAGCAATGGGCGGCGCTCCAGCGCGGCGACGAGAGCTACGCCGGCTCGCCGTCGTTCTTCCGCTTCGAGGCGGCGGTGCGCCACCTGTTCGGCTTCGCGCACGTCATTCCGACGCACCAGGGGCGGGCGGCCGAGAAGATTCTGTTCTCGGTGGTGGGAGGCCCCGGCAAGGTGGTGCCGAACAACACCCACTTCGACACCACGCGCGCCAACGTCGAGGCGACCGGCGCGGTGGCGGAGGACTGCCTCATCGCCGAGGGCAGGCAGCCGGCGGTCGTGCACCCGTTCAAGGGCAACATGGACCTGGCGCGGCTGGAGGCGGTGATTCGGGACGCCGGGCGCGGGCGGGTGCCGCTGGTGATGGTGACCGTCACGAACAACTCCGGCGGGGGGCAGCCGGTGAGCCTGTCGAACCTGCGCGAGGTGCGGCGGCTGTGCGACCGGCACCAGCTGCCGTTGTTCCTCGACGGGTGCCGCTTCGCCGAGAACGCCTGGTTCATCCAGGAGCGCGAGAGCGGGTACGCCGAGCGGTCGGTCACCGAGATTGTGCAGGAGATGGCGTCGCTCGCCGACGGCATGACGATGTCGGCGAAGAAGGACGGGCTGGCGAACATCGGCGGCTGGCTGGCGATGCGAGACGACGCGCTCGCGCAGCGCTGCCGTGAGCTGCTCATCTTGACCGAGGGCTTTCCGACTTATGGAGGGCTGTCGGGCCGCGACCTGGAGGCGATCGCCCAGGGGCTCGAGGAGGTGGTGCAGCACGACTACCTGCGCTACCGCGTGCGATCCACCGCGTACTTGGGAGACGCGCTCGCCAAGGCGGGCGTGCCGGTGGTGCTGCCGGTGGGGGGCCACGCGGTGTACCTGGACGCGCGCGCGCTGCTGCCGCACGTGCCGCCGCTTCAGTACCCCGGCCAGGCGCTCGCGGTGGCGCTGTACCGCGAGGGCGGCGTGCGCGGCTGCGAGATCGGCTCGGTGATGTTCGGGCGCAAGCCCGACGGGCGCGAGGAGCCGGCGCCGCTCGAGCTGGTGCGGCTCGCGCTGCCGCGGCGAACGTATACGCAGAGCCACATCGACTACGTCATCGAGGTGGTGCTGCGCGTGGCCAAACGCGCAAGCGCGCTGACGGGCTTTCGGATTCGGCGCGCGCCCGAGCGGCTGCGCCACTTCTCAGCCGAGTTCGAGCCACTGTGAGCGCCCCACACGCAACCAACCGGGCGCATTCAGGCCGATAATTAACGCTTGAGGTTAATGCGTTAAATAGATAAATTTGGGCTCGTGATCGAGGCCTTCGCGGACCAGGGCACGAGAGACATCTTCGAGGGGACCGACTCGAAGGCTGCTCGTCGGCAGCTTCCGAAGCAGCTTTGGGGGGTGGCGCGACGCAAGCTCGACTTGTTGAATCGGGCGGTGAGCATGGAGGACTTGAAGGTTCCTCCCGCCAACAGGCTCGAAAAGTTGAGCGGAGAGTTGGCAGGCAAGCTGTCCATCCGCATCAATGAGCAGTACCGGGTTGTCTTCCGGTTTGAAGCGGGAAAGGCGTCGGAAGTCTGGGTGGGCGATTACCACGATTAGCAGTGCACATCGATGGGGGAAGAAGCGAGGAAACGAAGAATGCTGCCGAAGAATCGACCACCGACATCGCCCGGAGAGATGCTGCGCGAAGAGTTCATTGTGCCTCTGGGGCTCACCCAGAAGGACTTCGCCGACAAGCTGGGCGTGTCGCTCCAGACCGTGAATCTCATTCTCAAGGAAAAACGCGCCATCACCGCCGAGATGGCGGTGCGCCTGTCTCAGGTGCTCGGCACTTCGGCTGAGTTCTGGATGGGGCTCCAGACGGACTGGGAGCTGTGGCACACGCTGAGGCGCATGGAGAGCAAGGGGTTGCGCCTCAAGCGCATCGGGCCCAAGCGTGCGCCGCCGCGCGCTCCGCAGCGTCGAGCGTCTGCAGGGTAGGCGGAATCCTTCCTCCGAGCGGCTGCGCCACTTCTCAGCCGAGTTCGAGCCGTGCTGAAGCGCCCTCACCCACGAGCCGGTCCGAGATGAGCGCGCCGGCGCGGGTGGCGAGCGCCATGATGGTGACTTGAGGGTTCACCCCCAACGACGTGGGGACGACCGAGCCGTCGCAGAGGTACAGGCCGTCGATGTCGTGCGCCTGGTGGTCGGGGCCGACGACCGAGCGTTGAGGGTCGGCGCCCATGCGGGCGGTGCCCAGCGGGTGGTAGGCGGTGATGTCGAGCGCGCGCACCGACGCAGGGACGCGCTCGAGCCGGTCGAGCTCGCGGGGTGAGCGCAGCGTCCCGACGCCCGCCAGGCCCGACACGACCGCGCGCGCCCCCGACGCGAACAACAAGCGCGCCAAGAGCAACAGCCCCTTGCGCAACCGCCGCTCGTCGTCGTCGTTGAGCCAGTACAGAATGCGCGCCCGCCGGTCGGCCGAGAGCACCACCCGGCCGCGCGAGGTGTCTTTGATCATCACCCCGAACGGCAGCATCTGGTCGAACTGCTCGAGCAGGTGCACGAAGGCGGGCCCGAAGCCCGACATCGACATCGCCATCAGCTCGAGCGGCAGCGCGGCGCCCTCGAGCATCAGCCCTTGGTCGGCGAACGCGTCGACCGCGTAGCCCTGCGGCACCGCGCGCCAGGCGCGCACCGGCTCGCAGTGGAGGCCCACGCTCGAAGTCGCCGGGTGAATGGAGAGGTTTCTGCCCACCTGGCGCGACCGGTTGGCGAGGCGGTTGTCGAGCAGGAGCCTGGGCGTCTCGATGCTGCCGCACGCGAGCACCACCACGCGCGCGCGAACCTTGAGCGCCTTTGCCCCCGCGGCGGCCTGCACCGTGCCCGCCACGCCCACCGCGCGGCCCGCCTCCACCAGCACCCGCTCCACCCGAACGCCCGTCACCAGCTGCGCCCCCGCCTCGAGCGCCCTCGGCACGAACGAGACGTCGGTGGACCGCTTCGCCCCGGTGGGGCAGCCGAAGAAGCACAGCCCCTGACCGTCGCAGCCCGGCGCGTTGCGCGGCAGCGGGTGGTGCGACCAGCCGAGCGCGTCGGCGCCGCGGGCGATGAGCGCGCCCGCGCGGCCAATGGCCTGCGCGGTGGACGGGCCGACCTCCAAGACCGACTCCACCTCGTCGAAGTAAGGCGCGAGCGCGTCGGGTGAGAGCCGCTGGAGCCCGAAGTCGCGCCCCCACCCCAAGAGCACCTCGGGCCGTGGCCGCAAGCAGGTGCCCGAGTTGATGAGCGTGGTGCCGCCGACCGCGCACCCCAGCGGAATGGGGATGAAGGTGTTACCGACCGCGGCGGTGAGCCCCGCACTTCGGTAGAGCCGCTCGAGCAGCCGGGTCGGCCGGCCATCGAAGTCCGCGCGGTCGTAGCGCTCCCCCTCTTCCAGGAGCAGCACCGCGTGGCCGCGCTCGGCCAACACCTTGGCCGCCGCCGCGCCGCCCGCGCCGGTGCCCACCACCACCACCTCACACTCGAGCGTGTCGACGTCCAGCGACGAGCCGCGCAATACCTGCTGGTGCCAGCGGTGCGCCTCGGGGCGCGGCGGCTCGAGCGCCCAGCGGCACTCGAGCGCGGCGTACGTCTCGGCGGCGCCGAAGTGCTCGAACTTGATGGGCGTGAGCAGCCCGCGCAGCGCCAGGCGCGATGGCTCGAGCCGGCCCCAGGCCTCGAGCACCGCGAGCGCGCGCCCCAGCGTCAGCCGCGAGAAGGGGCGCGCCTGCGTGGCGACGGCGAACAGCTCCAGCGCCCACAGCGCCGCGCAATAGGCATTGGCCACGGACTCGCCCATGCGGCGCACCCGCGCCTCGGTCGCCTGCGCGACGGCGTCGCCCGCGCCCGGCAACACGCGGCCCGGCGGCAGCGCGACGCGCACCAGCCGCTCGAGGATGCGCCGTTCTCCGGACGTGAACGGCTTTGCCGAAAGGCGCGCGTCGTCCATCAACGTGCCGCCGCCCCCACCCAGGTTTGCCGCCGCGCCAGCGCGCGGTGGCCCGCGCGAACGAGCGGCACCCACGACAGCACGAAGCGCGGCAGCTCCTTCCACTCGAAGCGCATCTGCCCCCGCGCCAGCAGCGTGTTGTCCGGGCCCCGGAGCTCGACCTGCATTCGCGTCATGCTCTGGAGCGGGCGGCGCGGCGACAGCCGCTTCTCGCCGGTCAAGCGAAGCCGCTCGCCCGAATCTCCCTCGAGCTCGAGCCAGTAGCTGAGCGTTCTGCCCAACCAGTCGAGCTCGAGCCAGCCTTCCGCAAGGCGCTCGGTGGCCCACGGCGGCGCGGACAGCAGGCCCGACAGCGCGAGCCTGCCGCCCAACAGCGCGCGCGGCGAAGGCCAGGTGGCGCCCACCACGAACGAGACCGGGCTCGACCGGCCGCGCGCGTCCTCCAGCGTCCCCACCATGCGCTCGACGAACGAGAAGTGTGGGCCTTCGTTCATCAGATCACCTTGTGGAAGCGGTCGTCGGGCCGGCGGCGGAGCAGCTCGAGCGCGGCCAGGTGCTCGGTCTGGTACGCGTGGGTGCTGCCGTCGCGGCCGCGCAGCACCAGCCGCGCCCGCGCGACCTTGGAGTTGAGGCAGTACGCCATCGAGCCGTCGGGGTTCTCGTAGCCCAGGCACGCCGTGCGGCGCTGGCTCGCCTCCATCTCCAGCTCCACCGTGCCCAGCGCGCACTTCAGGCGCGCCCGCCACGCCAGCGCCGGGAAGTCGATGGCCGCCGACTGCCGCCACACATCGACCAGCCGGTCGCAGGCCCACGTCTCGCCGCCGCGGCGCACCACCAGCGACGACAAGAGCGGCGACGCGCAGCCCTTCCACGCAAGCCGCGCCGAGAAGCCCTCCACCACGGCGGGCGGCCTCTCGCCGTCGCCGGGGAAAGCGCAGGCGCCCCAGGCGTACTCGAAGGCGTGCTCGCGCCCCCAGTTGTGGCCCTGCATGCCGCTCCAGCCATCGAGCGACACCGGCTCGCCGCCCACGCGCACCTCGCCTTGAAAACGCAGCGAGGGGAACGGCGTCACCAGCTTGAAGCGCGGCACGAACGACAGGCGCAGCGGCAGCGGCAACAGCCACAGCGGCTCGCCCAGCGGCGGCGCGTCGGCTTGCCACGAGAAGCTCCATGACGTCTTGCCCGCATCGTCGTTCAGCGCGCCGTGCGAGCCGCCCTCGGGCGCCAGCACCAGGTCGCCGTGGTCGGTCTGAATGAAGATGCTCCGCCTGCGGTGGCGGCCGAACGAAGCCGAGGCCAGCGGCTGTCGGCGCCGCATCGCGAGCGGGCGCGGCAGCGCGTCGTCGAACCAGATGAACCAGAGGTCTGCGACCGCCGGCGCGCGTTGCGGCACCAGCACCGTCGCCTTGAGCCACAGGGCGCGGGGCCGCGCGGGGTCATTGGCGCGCACGAAGAAGCTCTCGACCGTGCCGGGCGCGCCAGAGCGCGGCGAGTTGAGTGACAATGTCCTCATGGCTCTCTCCGCCTCCCTCGAACTCGACCGTTTGGACACGCCGCTCTCGGTGTCACGCGCATACGACTGCCTCCGCCGGGCCAGCGACGCCGACCCCTACCCGACCGCCGAGGAGCGGCACGACCGGCTGGGCCGGCTCGAGCGGCTGCTGCTGCGCCACCGGGAGGCGCTCGCGGCCGCCATCTCCGAGGACTTCGGGGGGCGCAGCCGAGTCGAGTCGCTGCTCGTCGAGGTGATGCTGACGGTGGAGGCGATTCGCGCTCTGCGCCGAAACCTCAAGGCCCGCATGCGGCCGACGCGCGTCGAGGTGCCCTGGTACCTGCTGCCCTCGCGGGCCTGGTACCAGCTGCAGCCCAAGGGCGCGGTGGCGGTTCTGTCGCCGTGGAACTACCCGGTGAACACCGCGCTCGGCCCCGCCGCGGCCGCGCTCGCCGCCGGCAACCGAGTGCTGGTCAAGCCGTCCGAGCTGGTGCCGCGGACGTCCGCGCTGCTGAGCGACCTGGTGCGCGATCACTTCGCCGCCGACGAGCTGGTGGTCGTCACCGGCGGGCCCGACGTCGCGACGGCCATCACCTCGCTGCGCTGGGACCACGTCTTCTTCACCGGCTCGACGCAGGTGGGCAAGCGGGTGGCCCGCGCGTGCGGCGAGCGGCTCGTGCCCGTCACGCTGGAGCTCGGCGGAAAGTCTCCGGCGTGGGTGCTGCCCGGCTATCCGGTGGCCTCGGCGGCGCGAAGGCTCGCGGTGGCCAAGGCGTTCAACGCCGGGCAGACCTGCATCGCGCCCGACTTCGTGCTGCTCCCGCGCGGGGCCGAGGCGGCGTTCGCGGAGGCCTTCTTCGCCGAGGTCGCGCGCGGCTACCCCGCGCTCGAGCGGAACGAGCAGTACACGAGCCTGGTCTCGGAGAAGGCCGCTTCGCGCATCGCCGCGCTCATCGAAGACGCGAAGTCCAAGGGGGCGCGCGTCGAGCCCTTGCCATCGCAGGCGAGTCCAGCCGCGCGGCGCGTGCCGCCGACGTTGCTCTTCGACGTCACCGAGCAGATGCAGGTGATGCAGGAGGAGATCTTCGGCCCGCTGTTGCCGGTGGTCGGTTACCGGACCGTGCCCGAGGCGCAGGCGCTGCTCGCCGCGCGGCCGCGGCCACTGTCGCTCTACCTGTTCGATGGCGACACGCGGCGGGTCAAGACGCTGTTGCAGCAGACCCACGCCGGCAACGTGTGCCTCAACGACGCGATGTTCCAGTTCGCCGCGCACGAGCTGCCGTTCGGCGGCGTGGGCGACAGCGGCATGGGCACCGCGCATGGCAAGTGGGCGTTCGAGACCTTCTCGTACCCCAAGGCTGTCTTTCGTCAGACGCCGCTCGCGCGCGCGGCCGAGCTGATGCGGCCGCCGTTCGGGCGCACCCTGGAGGCGGCGTTGGCGCTCGTCGTCGGGGGCCGTTCGCATCGCTAGAGGCTCAGCTCGGCGGTCGTGAAGTTCTTAGGAAAGAGCGCGCGCAGCACCGCGAGGCTCTCGGTGTCGTTCGCGTCACTGGCGACGCGCAGGGCGATGAGCGGGCAGCCGCACTGCTCGCAGCGGGCCGAGCGGCCGTAGGAGCAGGGCCGCTTGGGCTCGAGCATCGCGTCGAACGCCAGGGCGTCTTTGCGGTAGGGGCAGCCCAGGCGAAATCGAGCGCCTGCGGTGGGCCGAAACGCCTCGATGGAGGCGGGCGAGTTGAGCACTTCGGTCGGGAAGAGGCCTTTCAAGCGTAGGAGCCTGTCGACCGCGCGCTCTCGCTCCGCGTCGCCGAAGGTGAACGGGGAGTCGGGCGGCCCCACGAAGAAGCCGACCAACGCGCCGCGCGCGCCCAGCCGGTCGACCAGGGCCGGAAGCGCCTCGAGCGCGCCGACGGACGACGCGGTGAGCGTCATCATCAAGGCGAAGGAGCCGCGCGGCAGCCGCTTCAGGTTGTGTGCGGTGGTGTCGAAGCAGCCGCGGCCGCGCAGCCGGTCGTGAATCGCCGCCGGGCCATCGACCGAGACCAGCACGCCCATGCCCAGCGGCAGGTCGGGTGGAATCGGAACGACGCCCGAGGTGACGACGGCGTTTCGCGGAAACAGCCGCGCCGCCAGGACCAGGCGCCGCGGGTGCAAGAGCGGCTCGCCGCCCAGCCATAGGGCGCTGCCGATGCGCTCGCGCAGCTCGAGGCGCAAGAGCTTGTCGAGGAACTGGGCGTCGCTCAGCTCGCTCAGCGCGGAAGAAGGCCACCTCCTTCCTGCCGCGTGGAAGTAGCAGTGGGCGCAGTCGAGCGGGCAGCGGGCAGCCAGGTCGAAGGAGGCCGCCAGCCGCCGCGACGGCGACGAGCGCCGGGCGAGGAGCGCTTGAGCCGAAACGTCGCACCGCATGGGGAGGGATTGTGGGCGAAGCGGCGCGTGGGGAATTGATCGAGATCAAGCAGTGTCGGCGGGGCACATATGGGGCACAGGTGAGCACATGGCAGCGTCCAAAACGCATGCATTCCCTTTCAAATGGATGCATATTGGACGCGTGGCCGCGACCTCTCCTGCGCTGATCAAGAAGGCACTCGCCCTGCTCTCGAAGCAGCCAGGCCCGGTGCGCCTTTCGGAGGCCCTGAAGCTCGGAATCCATCGCGACACCATCCGCGCCATGAGAGAGCAGGAGCTACTCACTCTCGTCTCTCGAGGCCTCTACCTACCCGCCAAGGCCAAGGAGCTTTCTGATCCCGACCTCGTGGTGGTTGCTAAGCGGGTACCGGGCGCCGTTGTGTGTCTCATTTCGGCGCTCGCGTTCCACGCACTGACAACCCAAATCCCCCACGAAGTGCACATTGCGCTCAAGCGCGGTCGCCGCCACCCACGTTTCGACCATCCCCCGCTGAAGGTGTACTGGTGGACGGCTCCTGCGCTCGAGCAAGGCGTGGAGAAACACATCCGCAGCGGCGTAGAGATTTCCGTGACCAGCCCGGAGCGGTCGGTCGCCGATGCCTTCAGTTATCGAAAGCAACTCGGTGTGGATCTCGCGGTGGAAGCCCTCCGCGCCTGGCGCGACCGTCGAGGAAGTCGCCCAGATGCCCTTCTCAAAGCAGCTCGGGTGGTTCATGTAGAGAACATCGTTCAGCCATACCTTCAGGCGGTTCTGTGACCCGGCAGCTGAAAGACATCCCGAAGTCCGTTCACAACCATCTGCTGAAGCTCGCCAAAGAGACCGGGCGCCCGTTCGGAGAGCTTTTTCAGCTCTACGCCATGGAGCGTTTCCTTTACCGACTGGCGGAGTCGAAGCACGCGAGCCAATTTGTGCTCAAGGGCGGCCTGATGCTGCGAGTCTGGAAAGCACCGATCACGCGACCAACCAAGGACGTTGATCTCCTGGGCCGGACTGAAAACACCCTCAACAACCTGGTCAATATCGTCCGCGATATCTGTGCAGTCCCAACTCAGGCCGATGGCATGCGGTTCGATCCAGACAGCGCTGAGGGCTCCCTCATCAAGGAAGACGCCGAGTACAACGGCGTGCGGGTCAAATTCCTCGGATACCTCGGCACGGCAAGAGTCTCGATCGACGCGAGACCACGATCGCCGAGAAGGTGCACGCGATGACGGTACTCGGGACGGCGACTGGCCGGATGAAAGACTTCTACGACCTATGGCTTCTCTCGCAGAGTTTCGAGTTCGACGGCTACGAACTGCGCCGCGCCATCGAGGCAACGTTCGCTACGCGGAACACCCCAATCGAAACGACACCGGTCGCACTGTCCTCCGCGTTTGCGCAAATGCCCGAGGTCCAACAACGTTGGGCTGGCTTCCTCCGCAAGAGCGGCCTTCACGGGTCCGCGCCGGAGTCGATCGTTGACGTCATCGGAATGCTTGAAGGTTTTGTCGGCTCCATCCTGAGAGCCGTTCCTCGCCCACGAACTTGGCAACCACCGGGCCCGTGGCAGACATAGACAACAAGGAACGCGCTCGCTGGAGCTCGTAGGGGACTCGCCCTGCTTTGGACCGCGGCCCAGGATGTAGCTCGGCGGCAGTCTGCGAACTGAACGAGCTCACCCCGCGCGGCGATTGGACTCGGACTGTTTCGGGAACCCCGCCAGCGCGGCGAGGCGCGCGCCCGCACCGGGGCCGATGGTCATGCCGGCGCCGCCCAGGCCGGCGAGCCACCACAGCCCTTTGACATTTGGGTCCGGGCCGATCAGCGGCTGGCGATTGGCCGTGAAGGTGCGAAGGCACGCCCACGCGCGTCGCACCCGGAAGTCGGCGGCGGGGGTCAGCCGCGACAGCTTCTCGGCCAACGCCTCGAGCGCGGCCCAGTCGGTGGGCGGGCACTCCGCGCGCCAGGGCTCCTCGTCGCATGGGCTGGCGAGCCAGTCGCGCCCCTCGGGCCGAAGGTAGACCGGGTCGTCGAGCCGCCACACGGTCGGCCCGGGCGGCGCATCCCCTGAGCTCGAGAGGCAAACCAAATGACGGCGGTACGGCGTGAGCCGGGCACGCGCGCCGCAACTGGCTCCGAGCGGCTCGGCCCACGCACCGGCGGCCACCACCACCCGGTCGGCCCGAAGACGCTCGCCGCTCGTCAGGCGCACACCGATGACACGACCGGACCGCGCCTCGAGCTCGGCGACCTCGGCCGAGCGCCGCAAAGCCGCGCCGAGACGGACGGCGCCGGCGGCGAGGAACGAGGTCACCGCGTGCACGTCGATGACGCCGTCGCCGCTGACCCAGAGCCCCTCCAGAGCCGGGTCGAGGGCGGGTGGAAAACGGACCGGGGCGCGGTTGCGCTGGCAGCTCACGCCGGTGGCTCGAGCGAGGGATTCGAGGGGCTCGACTCCACTCGCGACGAACCACGCTCCGGTCTGCCGCAGCCAGCCTGGCAGCTCGACATCCAGCAGCGCGCGCGTGTCGGCGGCGAGCGCGGCCTCGTCGCGCGTCGACCCGAGCTGACGAAAAATGGCCGCGTTGCGACCCGAGGCGTGCGCGCAGAACAGCGGCTCTCGTTCGAGCAAGACGACGCGGTGACCGGCGCGCGCGAGAAAATACGCCGCGCTCAGGCCGGCGACGCCTCCGCCGACGACGATGTGTGCCAGCGGGCGGCTCTCCCTGCGAGCGCTCAATCGTGCCCGACTGGCTCGTCGCCGAAGTCGTCGGGGTCGAACGGGTCGTCGGGCCCGAGCTTCGCCAGCTCAGCCTTCACCCAGTCCTGGTGGACCAGCTCTTCCTTGCACAGCTCGCCGAACAGCGCGCGCACCTTCGGGTCGGTCAGCACTTGTTGCGCGCCGAGGAAGAACTCCCACGCCTTCTGCTCGCTGCTGAGCGCGGTCTGCAGCGCCTGACGTGCGCTCATCGTCGCGCGCGCGGCGTCGTACTCGGGCGCCTCGATGTCGAAGATCTGCTCCCGTCGCACCATCGGCGGGCTGACGTCGTCGAGCGAGCGCCGCCGCTGGACCAGCTCGCGCCAGTGCTTCTCTTCGTTCTTCGCCATGAAGCGAAAGAACTCCGCGGCCTGCTCGTTGTGGTGCAGCGTCATCTGCGAGGCGAGCTCTTCGTACCGCTCCCGCGCCTCCTCTTCGATCAAGATGGCCAAGTCCAACGCTTCGAGGAGCGTCAGCCGCTCGAAGTGAATTCCCCTCGTCTTCATGAACGCTCCTAGCGTTGAACGAACATCTCCAGCACGCTCTCGCGCGCGCCGGCGCGCCGAGCCACCTCGGCCTGTCGCTCGCGCACCTGGCGCTCGAACGTCGGCGGCGGCGACGGGTTCTTGAAGAAGACGCCGGTGTACAGGTCCTGCCCATAGCCGCGCGCCAGCGCCATCGCCTTGATCAGATCCGACGGGTCGTGCTCGAGCTTGGCCAGCGGCACCATGCGCTCCCGGTGCGCTTTGATCTGCGTGTGCTCGGCGCCGAAGGTGACGCACGGTGACTGCACATTCACGAACGAGAAGCCGGGGTACGCGATGGCCTCCGCGATGAGCGAGGTCAGCCCCGGCATGTCGGCCGGCGTGCCCTGCGCGACGAACGGCGCGCCGTACGCCAGCATGTACATCAGCGGGTTGATGGGCGCCTCGAAGCTGCCGTACACCGAGCTCACCGTCTTGGTGCCGACCGGCGCGGTGGGCGACAGCTGTCCCTTGGTGAGCCCGTACACCTGGTTGTCCATCACGATGTACGTCAGGTCCAGGTTGCGGCGCACCGCGTGCGGCACGTGCCCGCCGCCGATGGAGAAGCCGTCACCGTCACCGCCCGCCACCAGCACCAGCAGGTTCGGGTTGGCGAGCTTGAGCCCCTGCGCGATCGGCAGCGCGCGGCCATGCACCGTGTTGAAGCCGTACGTCGTCACATAGCCGGGGATGCGGCTCGAGCAGCCGATGCCCGACACCACCGCCACCTCGTGCGGCGGTCGGCCGATGTCGGCCAGCGCCCGGTACATCGCCTGCAACACGCCGAAGTCGCCACAGCCCGGACACCAGATGGGCTTGAGCTCGCTCTTGAAGTCCTTCACGGTCAGCTCGACCGCGCTCGCCTCGCTCTTCATCACCGACTCCCTCTCGCGGCTTGCCGCCGCAGCGCATCGAGCAGCTCCGTCGCGTGGAACGGGTTGGCGCCGTCACGGGCGAGCGAGCCCACCCCGCGCGGCAGGTCCAGGTACATCCGCAACAGCCGGTAGAGCTGGCCTTGGTGGCTCTGCTCCACCACCAGCCCGGCGTCGACCCCGCGGAAGAACTCGAGGTAGCTCTCCTCGGGC